>JAZKFP010000157.1:0-24625 GCA_040386355.1 Pseudomonadota bacterium
GTTATCGCTAGCAAATTCATCCACAGGATACACAATTTGAATCTTGGCTTCCTGAGCAGCAGGGTCGCTAGTGTAACGAACCATGAGAAACCTGTGCAAGATGCAATCTGATCTTTTCATTTTCTCTCGAGTATTAATTATTTGACTAACTACTAATTAATTAAAAATATATAAAGAAATAAGATATTTATGTTTGTTATTATGTGGATTAATTCTGTGGATAACTAAGAATAACCTATATATTTCAATAAGTTATATTGTTAGCATCTTTGGGAGTAACCTCTGTGCCTGTATGCACATTGAGCGGTATGAATTGTGGATAACTTAGAGGGCTGTTTTATCCACAGGTTTACAAGCAAAGAATTTAGCTTAAAAATGAAATTCGTCCACTTGATTTGCACAACTTTTATGGAGAGTTAACATCAGGTGAACTAAATGTGGGTAACTATTCTTCTGAAACTCAAGCATTCTGCCATATTATTATGAGAATTTTTTAGATCCTACTCTTTTGTGAGATTTACTGGGTGTTTATTGCTTTTTAATACTATTTTCTCCACATATTTTTTGAAATAAACCTAATTTCTTTCGCAAAGTCTTGTGGATAAGTCTGCTGTGGATAGATAGAATCAATCCCCTTCTTTGGTCTTAGAATTTTTTTCTTTTTTTCTTTTCAACATTCGAAATGTTTAGAAAAAATTTTGAATTTCAAATCGTTTGAGTGTTATGAGGTAGATGGATGGAACAGTTATGGAGTGTGTGTCAGCGACATTTGCAAGAAGAGTTGTCTGCACAACAGTTCAATACGTGGATCATGCCACTTCAAGTTGAAATTCGAGGCGAGCAGCTTGTTCTATTTGCGCCTAATCGTTTTGTTTTAGATTGGGTAACAGAAAAATATATTCGTCGAATAACTGAGCTTGTCCAAGAGCAATCCGGTTATCAAATTGCAAATGTGAGTGTGAGTATCGGTTCTAAGCCTGTCTCAATGGCAGAACTACAACGCCAAAAGGCATCGCTTCCTGTCGTGGAGCTGACATCTTCAAGTGTTGAAATTTCTCCACAGCTCCCACAGCCTCATAACAATGAAAATTTCAGCACCGATCATTCGAAGCAGCGAGAAATTGATGTTGGTGGAACGATTAAACATAAAAGTAATTTGAATCGTTCTTTCACCTTTGCAAATTTTGTAGAAGGTAAATCAAACCAATTGGCACGTGCGGCTGCACATCAAGTAAGTGAAAATCCAGGTGGCTCTTATAACCCATTGTTTATTTACGGCGGCGTAGGTTTAGGTAAAACACATTTAATGCATGCAGTGGGAAACAAGCTGCTTGAACGTGGTGGTAGCGGTAAAATTATTTATTTGCATTCAGAGCGTTTTGTAGCCGACATGGTGAAAGCATTACAAATTAATGCAATCAACGAATTTAAAAGATTTTATCGTTCTGTGGATGCTTTATTAATTGACGATATTCAATTTTTTGCCGGTAAAGAACGATCTCAAGAAGAATTTTTCCATACGTTTAATGCGTTATTGGAAGGCGGTCAGCAAATGATTTTGACCAGCGATCGTTATCCAAAAGAAATTTCTGGAGTAGAAGAACGATTGAAAAGTCGTTTTGGTTGGGGTTTGACCGTTGCGATTGAACCGCCAGAATTAGAAACGCGAGTTGCTATTTTAATGAAAAAAGCAGAAGAAGTTGGTATTCATTTACCCAATGAAACTGCTTTTTTTATTGCACAAAAAATTCGTTCCAATGTGCGTGAATTGGAAGGTGCTTTAAAAAGAGTTATCGCAAATTCTCATTTTACTGGTAAGCCAATTACGCTGGATTTTGTAAAAGAATCATTAAAAGATTTATTAGCTATCCAAGATCGTCAAGTGAGTATCGATAATATTCAAAAAATGGCAGCGGAATATTTTAAGATAAAAATTGTAGATTTATTATCTAAAAGACGTAGTCGATCGATTGCACGTCCCCGACAAATCGCAATGGCTTTAGCAAAAGAATTAACTAATCATAGTCTTCCAGAAATTGGTGATGCATTTGGCGGGCGTGATCATACAACGGTTTTACATGCTTGCCGAAAAATTAGTGAACTTGTTAATACTGACGCAGATGTGCGTGAAGATTATACAAATTTATTACGATTATTAACGCATTAATTGAGCATTTATTATTTTCACAAATTTAATTTCTAAAATAATTTTTTTAAAAAATTATTGAAAATAAAGAGGTCCGAAATGAAATTTTCAATAGCAAAAGATTCGGTATTAATTCCTCTTCAAAGAGCATGTGGCGTAATTGATCGTAAGCAAGTAAATGATATTTTAGGGAATGTTTTTTTAAGTGTTTCATCGAAAGAATGTTGGTTTATTGGTAGTAACAACGATATTCAAATCGAAACAAGCTGTATTCCCACTTCCGTTGAAAAGCCAGGATTAATTACTGTTTCATCGCGCAAACTTGTAGAAATTTGTCGCTCATTTCCAGATGGGTCAATTATTGAATTTAATTTGCACGATCAAAAGTTAATTTTAAAAGCTGGATTTATTGAATTTTCTTTAAAAACATTACCTGCTGAACAATATCCGCGTGTTGAAGCGTTAGATTTACCACATCAATTAAATTTGTCAGAAAAAAACTTAAAAACATTAATTGATCGTTGCTCGTTTGCGATGGCTGTACAAGACGTTCGTTATTTTCTAAATGGTTTAATGATGGAGTTTGAAGCAGAACGTATTGTGACCGCCGCAACAGATGGGCATCGTTTAGCTTTATACCGATTAAATTTAGACCAACCTTTAGCGCTTGATCGATCTCATTTGCAAGCTGGTCAACGCTTTCACATTTTAATTCCGCGACGTTCAATTTTGGAATTAAGTAAGTTATGTGAACTCTCTGAAAAGATCTTGACGATATCATTTGGCCATAGTCACTTACGTGTCCAATTTAGTGATTCTGTTTTTACAACCAAATTAATTGATGGCCAGTTCCCAGATTACGAACATGTAATTCCAAAAGTTGGTGAGCAACAATTACTTGTTGAACGTGAAGCACTTAAATTAGCTTTATCTAGAGTAGGAATTTTAACTAATGAAAAATTTCGAGGTGTAAAATTTAATCTTGAAAATAACAGATTAGCTATTAGTGCTCATAATTTAGATCATGAAGAAGCAAAAGATGTCTTAAATGTTGAATACGCAGGACAGGAAACAATTGATGTAGGTTTTAATATCACTTACATCACTGAAGCAATTGGTGTTTTGAGCGAAGATTGGATTCGTATTTCACTAGCCGCCAAAAACTTTAGTGCAATTTTAGAAGAAGCTTCTAATCAAAATACTGTTTGTGTCGTAATGTCCATGAAGCTTTAATGTTTTTGAATGAAAATTAGAGATTTAAAAATTCAAAATGTTCGTAATCTAGCGTCTACCATTGCTGAGTTTTCTTCAAATTTAAATGTCTTTACTGGAGATAATGGTTCAGGAAAAACAAGTATATTAGAAGCTATTTATTTGGGACTATTGGGAAAATCTTTTCGCACTAACTCTGTAAGTCGGTATATTAAATTTAATGCTGAAAAAACGAATGTTTATATTGAAATTGAAGATGAAAACAATAATTTAATTGATAAGATTGGTTTTGAAAAAAAACGTTCGGGAGAAACTCTGATTTTTTTAAACGGCCAACGTTTAAGTTCTAATATTGAAATTGTTAAAAAGCTTCCCATTTTAATTTTATCTCCTGAAATTGAAACCATTTTTGAAGGTGGCCCTACAGAACGTCGAAAATGCATCGATTGGTTAATGTTTCACATGAAACCTAATTTTTATGTTGAATGGAGAAAATTTCAACAAGTTTTAAATGAACGTAATGCTCTTTTGAAACAATCTTATGTAGATCCAGTCTCTTTAAAAGCGTGGAACAATGAATTTATAAAATCTGCAGAAATTATACATACGTATCGTTATGAAATTTTAAGCGAATGGATACCTTATCTATTGAGATATATTCAACAAAATACCGAATTTTCTAATGTATTTATAGAATATTCTCCCGGTTGGAAGTGTGAAATACCACTTGAACAGCAATTAAAAGAAAGATATCCACAGGATAAAATACGTGGATTTACTTCATTAGGCCCTCATCGAGCAGATTTAGAAATATTTGTTGAAGAAAATACTGCTCATAAAAAAATTGCAGCTGAACAATACTTATCACGAGGTGAGCAAAAATTATTACATGCAACATTTAAACTCTGTCAGGCTGAATATATAAGTACTGAATATGATAAAAATGTAGTGTTTCTTTATGATGATTTTGCTGCAGAATTAGATTCTACTCATCAGAAATGGATATTAAATCGACTTTGGGCTCTTAGAAGCCAAGTTTTCATTACAACCCCTGCACCATCTCAGACAATTAAAGAAATTATTTCTCAATTTCAAAATGTAAAATTGTTTCACGTGAAACAAGGACAATTACTTGTGGAAAATGATTAAGGAGATAGATCATGAGTGACAATAACCAAACCTACGATTCATCAAATATTAAGGTTTTAAAGGGTCTTGAAGCAGTTAAAAAAAGACCTGGTATGTACATTGGCGATACTGATGATGGAAGCGGTCTTCATCATATGATTTTTGAGCTAGTAGACAATTCTATCGACGAAGCATTGGCCGGACATTGTTCAAACATTGAAGTGACAATTCACACCGATGAATCCATCACAGTGTCGGATGACGGTCGCGGAATTCCTGTAGATATCCATCCTACAGAAGGTATTTCTGCAGTAGAAGTAATTATGACAACTCTACACTCTGGAGGCAAATTTGATGATAACAGCTATAAAGTATCCGGTGGATTACATGGTGTGGGTGTATCGGTAGTAAATGCTTTATCAGAACACTTTGAAGTGAGTGTTTTCAAAGATAATAAAAAATACTATCAAGAATATAGACATGGCGCCCCACTAAAACCCTTAGAACAAGTGGGTGAATCAACTAAAAAGGGCACTTCTTGTCGATTTAAGCCAAGCACAGAAACTTTCTCAAATATTGAATTTAAATATGAACAGGTTGCTAAACGATTAAGAGAGCTTTCGTACTTGAATTCTGGTGTTCGCATTGAGTTATACGATGAGAGAGAAGATAAGCGTGAAATTTTCCAATATGTAGGCGGATTGCGAGCATTTGTTGAGCATTTAAACAAAAACAAAAAAACCTGTAATGAAGTTTTTCATTTTACTAAAACGCGAGATGATGGAATTACGGTTGAAGTTGCCGTGCAATGGAACGAAGGTTTTCAAGAAAATTTGTTGTGTTATACCAACAATATTCCCCAACGTGATGGCGGCACGCATTTAGCGGGTTTTCGAGCAGCATTAACACGGGTTTTACATACCTATATTGAAAAAGAATCTTTAAACAGTAAAGGCAAAGTCGCAACTACTGGAGATGATTCGCGCGAAGGATTATCTGCTGTGGTGTCAGTCAAAGTACCTGATCCGAAGTTTTCCTCGCAAACAAAAGATAAATTAGTATCTTCTGAAGTGAAATCAGCAGTGGAACAAAGTGTAGCTAGTGCATTTATGGATTATTTACTGGAAAGACCACACGATGCAAAGCAAATTGTTCAAAAAATGATTGATGCTGCTCGAGCTCGAGATGCTGCACGACGTGCGCGTGATATGACGCGTCGTAAAGGCGCCTTAGAAATTGCTGGATTACCTGGAAAATTAGCAGATTGCCAAGAAAAAGATCCGGCATTGTGTGAATTGTATTTGGTAGAGGGTGATTCTGCAGGGGGATCTGCAAAACAAGGTCGTGATCGACGAACTCAAGCAATTTTACCTCTTAAAGGTAAAATTCTTAACGTTGAAAAAGCTCGATTCGATAAAATGTTAGCTTCTCAAGAAGTGGCAACATTAATAACAGCACTTGGATGTGGAATCGGGGCAGATGAATATCAACCTGCTAAACTTCGATATCACAGTATCATTATCATGACGGATGCTGATGTCGATGGGTCACATATCAGAACGCTATTGCTCACCTTTTTCTTTCGACAAATGCCAGAACTTATTGAAAGAGGACACATTTACATTGCACAACCGCCTTTATATAAGGTGAAAAAAGGTAAACAAGAGGATTACATAAAAGATGAAGCCGCTTTTAATAATCACTTTACTAATGTAGCAGTACAAGATTCAGCACTTATTCCAGAGAAAGATGCGCCACCAATTCGTGGAGAAGCTCTAGAAACTATCGTGAAATCGTATCAAAAAGGTCAGCAATTGGTTGATCGACTAGGTGTGCAATATCCAAAATTGTTTTTACAAGCATTATTTCAATGTCCAATTCGTCTAGCGCAATTAGAATCTCACGAAACAAGAGCTGAATGGCAGCAAAAGATATTATCCACTATGTCGGAAGCAGAAGGTCACGCTAAAAACTTAAAAGTACATTTTAAAGATACAGAAAATAATGAATTTATTATAACAATTTCTGTGACAGATTTTGGCGTAGTAACCGAACATAAGGTGAGTCATGCATTCTTCAAACTTAGCGATGCGAATAAATTGCTGGATATTGCTGACAAATTAAAAGATTTAGTAGGCGAAGAGTCTCGTATTAGTAAAGGTGAAAAAGAATGGCCGGTTCAAAGCTTAGGACAAGCTATTCAAATCTTATTGAATGAGGCTAAAAAAGGTTATACGTTGCAACGATATAAGGGTTTAGGAGAAATGAACCCACATCAATTGTGGGAAACTACCATGGATCCACAAAATCGCCGTTTAATGAAAGTAAATATTGCGGATGCAATTACCGCAGACCAAATGTTTACTACGTTAATGGGTGATGATGTACAACCAAGACGTGAATTTATTGAGTCCAATGCGTTAAGAGTATCGAATTTGGATGTGTAGAAGTTAAATCAAAAGTATGAAGAGATGCAGCCTCTCTGCATAACAAAGCAAAATTCTTATTTATAAATATTTATTTAAGAATAGAGTCCTATAATTTCATCACTGACTCAGGCTTGTTAAGTAGTAGAGGTTGCATGTGTTTCACAAATTAAAAAAACTAGAACATAGCGTTGGTTTGGCAATGCTGCTAATCATCGTTATCACAACCATAGCTTTTGGACTTTATAGCTACCAACAACAGCGCTCCGATTTAATCGATTCAATAGATGCCCGCTTAATAACCGCCGCTTATGGATTAAAGCTGCATTCAGATAATTATCACGATCAATTCAAATCAAATCTCAGTATTGACGCAACAACCTATTTAACTCTATTAAAAAGGCAATCTAATTTTAGTAAAAGCTCAAAAATCAATTATGCCTATACCATGATGCTAAAAGATGGTGACATCGTTTTTACTTCTGATTCCCCTTTAGATGAAGAATATTTAGATGAAAGCTATACACATTTTTTAGATAAATATGAAGACGCAAGTGATGGATTAAAAAAAGCAATTAATGAAAATACTATTCAATATGATGAATACAGCGATAGCTGGGGAAGTTTCCGTTCGATTTTTTTACCAACTCAATCTTTAAATGGCACACCCTATATTATTGGAATAGATATCGAATTATCCTCAATTTATTCGGCTTTAAATTTAACAATTTTAAAAATATTAGCCATTGGCTTAGGCATATTATGCTTTGGGTATGTCATGACTATTATTTTTACACGAATTATATTTTCACCCTTAGTACAAGTCACATATCAGGTAAAACATTTTGCTGAAGGTGATCTAGGAAGTGTATTAAATATTTCACGTGCAGATGAAATTGGAACTCTCACACGCGATATTAACAATTTAGGAAATAGCTTGTGTCAATTAATCGGACAAATTCAAACAGAAGCTAATAAAATTGATGAAACTACAGAAGTACTTACTCAACATTCAGTAAAAACTTCTGACGGCGTACGGAATCAATCATTACAAGCAAAAAATATGGTGGATAGCGCAAAAAAACTTGCAACAACGTTAACTTCCATTTCAAATCAGTTAACTGAAACATCTAGTACTGCAGTTGATGCACGTGATGTAGCGGATGAAGGAAATAAAGTGGTATTGAGTGCAGTAACTTCTTTTAAAGAAGTACAAAAGAGTACCGGTGATATGGAAGTCGCAATAGAAAATTTAGATAAAAAAGTCAGTGAAATTACAAAGGTAATTATCTTAATTAACACTATTGCTAACCAAACAAATTTATTAGCACTCAACGCCTCAATTGAAGCCGCAAGAGCAGGTGAGCATGGAAGAGGGTTTGCGGTCGTAGCAGATGAAGTGCGTAATTTAGCGTCAAAAACTATTGAAGCAACAAAAGAAATTGAAGTCGCAATTAAAGCTGTTCAAATGGAAGCAACTCAAACACGGCAATCAATTAAAATTACTTCAAATGAAATTGGATCTACTGCAGAACAAATTGGTCATGTAGAAAAAGCGTTTGGACAAATTGATACTGCGTTTTCACAAGTTACTAAGCAAGTAGAAAAAATTGCTCACGCTGTTGAATCTCAATCGCAAGATGCAGAAAAAATTGAATTAGAGGCAATGAGTACTGCTGATATTTCTCAATCAATTGAAAACATGACAAAAGATGTAGTTGCTAAAATTCTTGCTTTAAAAGGATTTTCTAAAAACCTGCAAGCTACAACGAATAGATTTAAATTGAAATAATTTTTAGAAAAATTACTAATTGATTTGATTCTTTAGGCGAGTTATTAAATTTTCTAAATGAGTAATTTCATATTCCTTACGTGAAACTTTTCCCCACACAGGATTTGGCCAAGCGGCATCGGTTGTAAAGCGTGCAATATGATGAATATGTAATTGGCTAACAATATTTCCCAAGGCAGCAATATTTAATTTATTGGGATTAAATAATTTTTGCATCGCATGACTAATAAAAGAACTTTCTTGAGTAAGGAGTTGTTGGTCCTCTGGAGATAAATCAATAATTTCTTTTTTATCTGCCTGACGTGGAACAAGAATAATCCAAGGATAATTTGCATCATTCATTAATAAAACTCTGCAAAGTTTTAAATCGGTAATAAAAATACAGTCTGCTTCGAGTCGAGAATCTAATTGGAAGATTGTCATGTAGGTTACTTAATAAAATAAGGGAAGTTAAAAGAACGGATTAAATTATAAAAAATCAAATAATAGAAAGTTTAAAGCCGCGTTGTACCACATCTAGAAGATTTTCAAAAATAGCAATATTATGAATCAATTCAGGATTTTTTTTTAAGGTTTTTTCGCCTTTACCACTTAGCACTAGACTCGCACCACATCTAGCATTCCATGCAGATTCTAAATCACGATAACTATCCCCAATCATCCAACATTCATGTGGATTTAAATTATTTTCTTGAAGAGCTTGAATAACTAAACCAGGTTTTGGTTTGCGACATTCGCAATTATCATCGGGATGATGTGGGCAACTATAAATGCCTTGAATTGAACAATTTTTTTCTAGTAAAAGTTTTGCTAATTGTTGGTGCATTTTATTAAGTTCAATAGGTGTAATTAAACCACGACCAATTCCGGATTGATTAGTGATAATAAAAACTTTTATATGTGCTCTGCAAAGTGCAGCAATTGCATCGATGCTGCCAGGAATTGGAATCCATTCCTCAAGTGTTTTAACAAATTCATCAGAATCATGATTAATAACGCCATCACGATCCAGAAAAATTGCTTTTGGTAAGTGAAGAGGAAAATTATCCATTTTGAATTTTTGAAAAATCAGCAATGCTTAAAAATAAATTATTTAAATCATTAATTAAACTTAAACGATTATTTCGAATTTTTTCATCTTCATGTAAAACTAAAACTTTATCGAAAAATTCATCAATAGGATTTTTTAATTCTAATAGATTATGCAATGCTGTTGAATAATCTGTATTTTCTATAGCAATTTTAATTTTTGGAGAAATAGTATTTAAGGATTTATTTAAATTATTTTCTGCTTCTTCAGTTGCTAATTTTTCTTGGTATTTGGGTAATAAATTCGCATCCATAGAAAGTTTTTTTAAAAAATTAGCACTACGTTTGTTGCCAGCAATTATTGAAGAAAATTCAGATTTAATGCTGATTTCTTGCAAAACATTTATTAATTCCCATTGTTTTTTTATATTATTTAAACCATTAAATAAAACAGCTTCACAAATATCGCTGCGAATTTTTTGATTTGATGCATAAGCAATAAATCGATCTTGTAAATATTTTAAAATAGATTGAATTAAATCAGAAAATTTTGGATATTTTAAAAAATCATCTTTTAAATGTGCAATTAATGGTTGAATTTCAAGAGATTCTTTTGCTTCAATACAGATTTTTAAAATGCCAATTGCTGCACGACGTAATGCGTATGGATCTTTATCACCCGTCGGAATTGCACCAACACTAAAACAAATTAAAATAGTGGATAGTTTATCAGCAATTGCAATGCTAGAACCTAACAACGTTTGCGGTAATGAATCATTTATTCCTTCAGGTTTAAGATGATCGCGAATAGCTTTAACTACATCATCCGATGCGTTAGCTTCTTGAGCGTAATAACTCGCCATAATTGCTTGTAATTCAGGAAATTCACCAACTACTTGTGACGTTAAATCTGCTTTACTCCAAGTGATAGCTTGATCAAGTTCATTACTATTTACGTTCCATTGTTTGTTAATTGCCTGGCCAATGTTTTGAGTAATTTTTAACTGATCTTGAATTGAACCAAACTTATTATGGAAAACAATAGTATTTAATTTGTTAGCAAAGTTTTGAATGCCAACTTTTTTATCGGCATGATAAAAAAACTCAGCGTCAGATAAACGTGGACGAATCACACGTTGATTACCCTCAATAACTTTTTGCGGATCTTGACTGATTAAATTTGAAACAAAAATAAATCGATTAATTAATTTTTTTGTTTGTTTATTGCGAAGACAAATATAACGTTGATGAGTTACAAGAGTAGTAATTAATACTTCTTCTGGAAGCTTTAAAAACTTTTCATCAAAGTTGCCAACATAACATTGGGGCCATTCGATAAGATTTGATAATTCTGAATACAGATTATCTGAAATAACTAAGTCTGAATTTTCTTGTTTCGCTAGCTCTTGAATTTGAATTTCAATCGCCGCCATTCGATCTTTATAATCGATGATAACCTTGCCATTTTCCTTGAGATTTTGTTTGTATTTTTCAGAATTACTATTTTTAATTAAAATAGTATCCGTCGACAAAAATCGATGTCCATATGTATATTGCGTAGCAGTTAAACCAAATAATTCTAATGGCCATAATTTATTGTTAATTAATGCGACTAACCAACGCACCGGCCGAATAAAAGAATTTGAGCTTTGATCCCAACGCATGGTGCGGCCTTGATAAAACTCAGTCAGTGAACTCAATAAAAGTTCTGGCAGCAATTCTTGAGTTGCTACACCTTGAATTTTTTTGGTGTAGACAATCCATTCGCCTTTGGGCGTATTTTCAATTTCAATATCCTGTAAGCCAATATTTTGAGTTTCTAAAAATTTTTGTAACGGAAGTTGTGGATTACCAGTTGCATCAAATGCAATTTTTTTAGGCGGGCCTTTAATAATTGATTCTTGAGAGTTTTGTTGCGAAGCAAATTCATTTAAAAAAATTGCAATTCGACGCGGTGTTGCGAAAACTTGAATATGATCTGCTACAAATTCGACATTAAAAGCACGTAATTTTTCTTTTAATTGTTCTTTTAAATGACATTGCACATGGCTCATGAAATGAGCAGGAAGTTCTTCACATCCTAATTCTACAAAAATATTTAACTTTTCGCTCATCGTGCTTTTCCTCAGAAATAACTGGCAACTTTACGCGGTAATAGGCTTTAAAAGTGGATGACCTAAGGTTTCACGTTGCTCAAAATATTTCTCAGCAACTTGGCGCGCCAAAGTACGAACACGAAGAATATAACGCTGCCGTTCGCGAACCGATAACGCTTGACGTGCATCAAGTAAATTAAACGTATGTGAGGCTTTTAAAGTCATTTCATACGCGGGTGCAATTAATCCTTCAATAATTAAATGATTGCTTTGCGCTTCGTATTGATCAAACCAAGTAAACATTTCTGCGACATTAGCGTGATGAAAATTAAAATGTGACATTTCAAATTCTTGCCGATGAAAGATATCCCCATAAGTCACTGTACGACCTTCGGATTCAGTCCAGATCAAATCGTATACGTTATCGACTTGCTGCAAATACATTGCGATGCGTTCAAGACCATAGGTAATTTCACCCGTAACAGGTCGGCATTCAATCCCACCCACTTGTTGGAAATAAGTAAACTGTGTGATTTCCATTCCGTTCAACCACACTTCCCACCCTAAACCCCAAGCACCTAAGGTAGGAGATTCCCAGTTGTCTTCTACAAAACGAATGTCATGCACTAACGGATTAATATTGAGACATTTTAAAGACTCCAAATACCAATCTAGAATGCATTCAGGTGAGGGTTTTAAAATGACTTGAAACTGATAATAATGCTGTAAACGATTAGGATTTTCACCGTACCGTCCGTCAGTTGGTCTTCTACAACCTTGTACATAGGCGGCGCGCCAAGGCTCAGGACCAATAGCTCGCAGAAAAGTTGCCGGATGAAATGTGCCTGCGCCCATTTCTAAATCATAGGGTTGCAATACAGCACAACCACGAGATGCCCAATAGGTTTGCAGGCGCTGAATAAGATCTTGAAAATTCATAACGTAAGCCGAATATGGAGCACTTAATAGGGAGAGCAAGTATAACCCGATGGGAATCAAAAGTGATCAACAGAGCAGATATCTTAAACGCAGATCAGTTTTCCATTGTGAAGTGTTTTATAAAAGATGTTTTGTGGGAAAGTACATGCGGGCGAATGATTATTCGCTCCTACGGTATACGGTATCCGTTAAAGATTTAGGTATTTTAAGGAAAGTGCTCATTTTTTGTAGGGGCGAATAATCGTTCGCCCGTGTTGAGCGCTGGCTGTTACTGATTGACCTTCTACTGATTAAAAAATTGAAAAGTGATTTAGGAAATCTTATCTGCGTTGGTTATATACACAAAGTGTATTGAAAGAAAATTAGAAGGTTTAAGTTATTAACAATTACACCAGACCCACCCAGCCGGCAGAAGGTAAGTGAATTGTAATGGTGCCGCCGGTTTTGGATAAAGCGTTACCATTACTGAATTGCATAAATGTTTGTTCCGAAGTATTTGAATGCATTAATTTAAGAATTTGATGCGCAAAATACAAACCTAACCCAAATCGATGTTGAGTTATATCATGTGGACGAATATGCAAATCATTTTGTGAGGTTGCTAAAAAATCCGCAGGAAATCCAGGTCCATTATCCATAAAGTGTAAAGCAGGATTTTTAGCTGTACCCTGAACTGCAATTTTTAAATGTTTAGCATGCACTGAAATGGAATTAAAAACTAAGGTATCTAAAACATTTTGCAGTAAATGTTCATCTACAAAACTTTCGCAATCTTCTGAATTTAGTATTTCAATATGCACTCCCAATGACTCCAGTGGAATACGATGCCGTTCCATAAAACTTTTTAAAAACGCATTTAATTCAACATCTTCGCAGTGCATGGCGATTTCATTTTGACTAGATTTGTAACTTAATAATAATTGATTCAACTGATTTTCAATGGCATGGAAATCCATAGAAATTCGATTCATTTTTCTAATAGATTCAGGTTGATTTTTTAAATCATCTGCTAGATTCTCAAAATTTAATTGCATTCGAAAAAAAATGTTTTTAATTTCATGTACGGATGACGACATAATCATTAGATTTAATTCATCATTTGCAGCAGTGCGATTTGTATTTTTCATAAAAAAACCATGTAATAATTTTAAATGTATTAGAAATTAAGCTTGCTTTAAATGATTATCTAAATCTAATCGGAGTTGATCCAGTTTTTTAGATTGTGTGGTTGAAAGAGTAAACTTACTTATTTTTTCATTAAAATCATTAAACAATGATTCATGTTTTTCATTGCGTGATTTTTTAATTATGGCAAGTTCATTTTGAATAGCATTTAATAAAATAAAAGCATCTGCTTTATAAAGACGTAATATTTTTTGAAAAATTCGAGAAGCTCTATTGAATTGTCTTTTTCTATATAATCGTACTGCAGCTTTGTGCATAAGCTCTGCAGAATCAAACAACTCTTTTTGATCTATCTTTAAATACTCTATAGACAATGGCTCACTTTTTAATAGTCGATCTTGAAAATCATGAAGAATTTTTTTAGGAAAAAAATCTTCAAATTCAATTGGTAATTTTAAAATTGAGGTCACTTTATTACGCTGATAAAGTTTTGAAAGTTGTACGGTACGATTAATAGAATTTTCATATCCGGTTAAATCGTCAGAAATGTGCGCATAAAAGGCATCAAGTAGTCCAAAGATTAATCTGTTTTCATCATCTGCTACAAAATCTAATTTTATAAATTCTATAATTTGATGAATATCAGATATACCTTGTATCTTAATTTTATTATTTTCATTTGCAAGTAAAGGCATTGTTGCACTAATTGCATAATAATAAAAAACATCTTTTTTAAATACTGAAAAACGACCAGATAATAAAGCTTTTCGAGAGGCTTTAATCCAACCATCTTTATCTCCAATTTGTTGGCAAATTTTAGCAAGACGGTATTGACGTTCTACAGAAGTAGAAGCAATTTCACTGGCTTGAAATAATACTTCCATTGCTTTGAGATGATCACCACGATTTAAATAAATTTCCGCTAAAAAATCTAAAGCTTGAAAATGCGGTTGTTTATTTTTTAAAAAATTTTCTAAAATTTTTAATGCATCCTCTTCTTTATTTGAGGCATAGCGTGTTTTTGCAATACCAAGAATTGCCCAATCGGTTTGCTTAGTTCCAAGCACAAGGTTGTAGATTTTTTCTGCCTCATCAAATACGCCTGCTTGAAAAAGAATAGAAGCTTTAAAACGATAAATAGATAAAGCAAGTTGTGGATAGGCTTTTAATAGTGAATGACACATTTTAAGCGCAATCGTAAAATCACCGAAGTCTAATGCCGCTTTAATCGGGTAGAGTATGCGTTTATTTTGTCGAATTCGTTCAATGCGTGAGCGAAATTCTTCAAAACGTAGAGGTTTATGCAAATATCCATCTGGACTCCATTCCAGAGTTCCTAAAACAGTTTCAATGGATTGTAACGCTGTGATAAGCACGAATGCAGATGTTTCGCTAAGTACACCTGTTACTCTGGCTTCTTCTAAAACTTGCTGACCATTTTTACCCATACCTAAATCGTGATCGCAAAATATCCATTGATATTCGGTGTTTTCAATCGCTTCAATTGCAAGATCGCCCTGTTCAACGATATCAATTCTTTTCCAACCCATGCTTTGCAACATAGAACTGATTTGGCGAGCAGTTATTGGATGATCTTCAATAATTAAAACTTGCTGAAATTTTGGATCTCGCAACATGCTGAAGGCACTTTTCCATGTAAAAAATCCACGACAAAAAGGTGACACAACATTATGTCACCTGGGTATTAAGTTAGTTTAGGAAGCTTTTGAAAAAATATCTGAGGACTAATGAATTATTAGAAAATTAAAATTTAAACATTGAGAGGTCTTAATGCAGAGCGCAAATTTGTAGTAGTTGCATTAAGGTTCGGAACGTAGTGATTTAATAAGGGCTTGGTGCCAGATACTAATTTTACGGCACGACCAGCAAAAGTGCCTTGAGAAGTTAATGAGGTTTTAAAAGAAGCATTTGCATTTGCTGAAGATCTTTGAATTGGAAAAGTCATACCTGCACCCCCAAGCTTAATATTGTTGCGTATATATACCCGTAACGAATGAAAAATAGGTGTTCATCTAATCTTTTTTCTCACTCACTGTATTGCTTGCTCGAACGCGTCACAGCGTTCTCGCTGCATAAAGCTTTGGCTACACTGCGTCAAAGCGCCGGGTGATCAAAAAAAAATATTCATGCTTCACCGCTATGCTTGTCCGACCGCTGTCTTTAGTCGCGGCGCGCGAAGCGCCCTATTTTTCATTCGCTACACGTATATGCAATCAAAATTATTCGTTAATAATTGGTAAGGATACGCCGCGTCATACTTGGATTCAACAAATTATTTAGACTTTAACCACGAATTGAGATTTTCTGTGCTGAAATTTTTTCAAACATGTCCGGGGCAAGTACTACATGTGGATTGCTATCAAATAAGAAACACACCGCGGCAGCTTCAGCTTCGTGATGAAAAGGTTGAATGCGAGATTTAACAATTCGAAATTGTTTTGGAGGTTCTTGGCACAGTAATCCGTAAGCTTTTTTACCATATTCGGCAGAAAAAGGTTCAACCACCACCACCGCTCGACTGGATTCAGAATGTTTTTGCCAGTTGTTGGTTAAAAAACTCTGCCAGCAAAAGCATACAAGCGAATTTCCACGCCAATCAATAGTAGGTCCAATACCATTTTCAATATCACCCACCCAATTGGTTGTCACAATCTCTAATACGGCGCCATTTGGAATTACTAAATTCCAGCCATTAAATTGAATTGAAACCGATGGTGTAATTGAGCGCTTCATAGCATCAACCTGTAGCTATAGATTATTTAAAATTACCTTTTCTTTTGAAAACTTGCTCGATCTAATCCTAGAATTTCTACGATTAATTCTAACAATTCGGATTCTTGATAAGGCTTTGCTAACAATTGATTCACACCAATTGACATTGCTTTTTGCCGATGTTTATCGCCAGTACGAGAGCTGATCATAACAATTGGAGTTTTATGATGAATGGGATCATGCCGAATATGCAGAGCAACCTCAAATCCATCCATACGTGGCATTTCTATATCTAGCAAAATTAAATCTGGTTTATGCGTTTGCAAAACACTGATTGCATCTAAGCCATCTTTAGCATTTAAGGCTTCAAAACCATGACGTTGTAATAATCGACTCGTAACTTTTCGAACGGTTATAGAATCGTCGACAATTAAAACAACTGGGGCTTCAGGTTTTGCTTCAGCCAAATGCGATTGCGATAGTTGATCCAAAGTCGCATGCGTAAAAATACCATTACTATCTGCTGAATGAATGGATAAAGTGCCTCGAATTAAAGCCGGTAAATCTAAGATGGTGACAACATCACCGTTTCCCATAATTGCCGCACCAGAAATTCCATTAATAGTATTTAACAAAGGCCCTAAATTTTTTACTACGATTTCTCGCGAACCTACCAATTCATCAACTTGTAATGCGGTAGGTGGACCATCACCACGCATTAAAAGCAAAGGTTTTGGAATAGAGGATTGAGTTGCTTCAGGTGGCTTTACTTTATGGGTCAGACCACCTAAATATCGAATCGTATAAGACTTACTGTTATGAATAAATTTTCGTGCTGGATTCTGATAATACGAATGTAATTCGTATGGATTAATGCGTACTACGCCACCAATTTGATTGAGCGGAATAGCATAGACGTCGTCAACTAGACGAACCAACAGTGCGCGCGTTACAGCAAGTGTTAAAGGTAACCGAATATCAAACGTTGAACCTTGACCTACTTCTGAAAATACATCGATAGTACCGCCTAACTTTTTAATTTCACTGTACACAACGTCCATGCCGACACCGCGGCCAGAAAGTTGAGTAAGTGTTTCTGCGGTAGAAAATCCAGATTTAAAAATTAAATGAATAAGTTCGCTGGCCTGTACTTCTTTATCAGGTGATAACCAACCATGCTCGATTGCACGCGATCGAATTTTATCAATATGAATACCGCCACCATCGTCCGATAAAATAATTGAAACTTCATTATTTACCCGAAGCACTTTTAATCGAATAACACCAGTTCGAGGTTTGCCTTGTGCTACGCGTGCTTCGGTCGTTTCAATTCCATGATCAATCGCGTTACGTAACATGTGTTCAAGAGGAGTAATTATTCGATCTAATACATTACGATCTAATTCTTCTTCCGGATTTTCGATATCGATTTGAACAAGCTTTCCAACATCAGCCGCTGTTTTTCGGACCATGCGTTTTAAACGACCAACATGTTTAGAGAACGGTACCATCCGACTCTGCATTAATTCAGATTGAAGTTTGTGATGAATGGAAGTTTGCTGTTCTACTAATCCATGAAGCGTACTGTTATGTTCAGTCAGACTATCTTGAATATCGGAAAGATCACTTACCGATTCGCTTAAGCTGCGTGTGAATTCATAAAAAGGAGTGTATTGATCCATTTCTATGGTATCAAAAACATCTCGATTGGATTTATAGGCGCTAATGTTTGCGTACGCAAAATGATGAAATTCTAATTCTACAGAACGTAACTTCTCGCGCATTCGACTGAGCGTTGCACGTACATCCACCAGCAATGTATTCACATCACGACATTGTTGTTCGAGTCGACCACGATTAATACTTAATTCACCTGCATGACTGATTAAATTTTCTAAACGTAGTAATGGAATTCGAACGGATTCTTGTCCGCTTAATGAAGTGGTTTGAGTTTGTGGAAAAAAATCACTTAGGCTTCGCGGAGTTGGCGCGCCCAACGGCACCGCTTTAGGGGGCGCAATTTCTTCATTATCCAGCAACGGTTGATGAATTTCTTCACTTAAAAGATTTTTTAAATATACATTTTCTTGGTGTAAATTTTCTTGATAGGAAGGGTCAGGTAAAGGTAAATTTTGCCAGGTCTCTAAAAATCCACTGATATGCTCTATGTGTGAGGCAATAGTCGTTGCAACTTCAATTCGCTGACCCACATGATCTTTAAAAGAATCACTGTGTTGATCTAATAAAGATTCAAGCTCATGTGTAATGTCACCTAATTCAGTAAATCCTGATAATCTCGCACTACCTTTAAAAGTATGTAAATGTCTTTTTAAAGTATCAACAACAGTGTTGGACCATTCGTCGGTTTGCAATTCATTTACGCAACCGTGAATAGCATCAATTAAATCAGCAGCCTCTTCTAAAAAAATTGAAAGTATTTCTTGATCAACAAAAGGCGACAGCTTTACTTCTGCTAATGGTTTCTTTAGCGCAGATAATTTTTTCTCAGCAGTCAAATTTTTATCGTGCGTAATAGACTCATAAACAATAGCGTTATCTTTTTCAGAAAACGTAGATTGCTGTTCAGGCGATATAGTTTCCAGAGAATTTGAAGAGGCGTGCTCATCGACAGACGATGTGTAAGGTTTTTTCTGTAAAAATTTTAATTTATCAATTAATGCATGTACGTCCTCATTATGCTGTTGGGCAACGCCAGGATCATACTGAACAACTAAACTTTCTAAAATACGTTGCATTTGATGGATTTGATTTAAATAATTTTGATTCCAGGTAGTGCGGCCATCAATGAGCGATTCAATCATACGCTCGCCAGTACTAGCAATATCTTCTACTCTGGTTTCTTCTGCAATTTGCGCTGCGCCTTTAATGGTATGAAAATCGCGTTGCAACTCAAATAATAATAATTTTCGTGGGAATTGATGTGCTGAAAATTGAGCGATAATGGTATTGGTATTGGTTAAAATTTCCATCGCTTCATCGCGAAAGAGAAATTTTAAATCATCGGTATCCTCTTCAGGAAATGATGAATTGATTAGTGGTGGAATTACTAATTCCACTTCAATAATTTCAGAAGATTTCTCTTGTAGGGCCGCATTTTTTTCATCTGAGATAATAACAGAAGTAGGAATGCTCGCTGTTTGTTCAATAACATTTTCAGAAATATTAATTTCTCCTGGATGCTGTTCAAGCAAAATAATTAATTCTTCTGCTCGTTTAACATAAGCGTGTGTGATTTTTTGCACCAAACTTGGCATTAGTAGCCAGCGATAGGAAAAAGACAACAAAGCCAAGATATCAAAAATATGCGATTGAATAATGGTATCGAAAACTAACGTATTTTTTAAAACGATACTAAGTCGTTGCAAAAGATTGGAATGCAGTTGAATACCAAGCAATGTATTAATCGAGCTTAAAAATGTTAATCGTTTACTGCAAGCCGCGAAAGATTCTACCGTCTGTTCAGAGGCATGCACAAGTTCACTACAGTTTTCAATAGTTTCGATTATTAAATCGAGTGTATTGATAAAGCCTACATTGGTATGGTGTGAAACATGTTTTAAATCTTGAGCAAAACGTAAATAACGATGAAATACTGTTTTTGGTTTTGAAATATTTAGTAAGTTCTCTAAGAAAACTAAAATTTCTGCAATTTTAGAAATCCCTTGAGTTAACGAGACGTGTGATATTTGCTGGCACATTTCAAGTAATTTTTCAGGCTTTAAACGTTTCTGAATATGTGGAACAAAAATAGCGGTATGAATGAGCGTTTTACATTCTTCAGAAATTTGAATTAGTGGAGCATGTTGATTGCATGCTGCTGCTACCGACAATTGCTCAGAAATTGATAAAATAATATTCGTTAAATGACTTATCAAAACATGATCAGCAAGCAATAATTTATTATTACAGTACGTAAGAAATCGATTTTGCCGATTTCCTAAATACGCTATTTCATGTAATGCAATTGATGACGGTTCAATGGAGTATGATGTTTCAAGTGGAGATAACTCTAAAAAAGAAATAGACTGATTCCATTTTCTAAAAGCATCACTCACTAAAGGCCAATGAATAATTAAAATATTTAATTGCAGCGGTGTGTGCAAGGCATCAACGGTATAAATTAAGGTTTCTAAAAAAGTAATCCAAATATTTTTTATTTCTTTATCGGAAACTTTTATATTTTGAGTGGCTAAAATTTTTCCCTGTTGCAGTAACTGATGCATTAGGTCAACCCAATATAAACCATCGCTAAATTGAATAACAATAAATGAATTTTTTAATTGCAGAACAAAATCTTCAGCAGCTTTAAGTTGTAGTGTACTTTGTTGAATGTCGAATACATGAAATTGACCATACATGAACTCAATTAATGAACAAGCGGATTCGCAAAAGTTACTTTCGTATACAGGTGCTTGCTCTAGTTCATGATTCATGACAGAAATTAATGCGGCGTATCAGAAGGCAATTTAAATCCAGCAACCGATTTTCGCATTTGTACTGCAAGTTCTGCGAGATTACCAATCGATCGGGTAGTTGCTGTAGTGCCCAGCGAAGTTTTAGAGGTGATTTCCCGAATCACATTCATAGTGTTGGAAATATGATTTGCTGAAGCAGCTTGTTTCTTTGATGCATTTGAAATATTTTGAATTAACGCTGCTAAATCACTCGACACTGCTTCAATTTCTTCTAATTTTGAACCTGCGTCATGCGCAAGATCAGTACCTTTTACTACTTCTGCGGTAGTTTGTTCCATCGAAATAACAGCTTCGTTGGTATCGGTTTGAATGGTTTTAACTAAGTCTTCAATTTGTTTAGTCGCCCCCGAAGCTCGTTCTGCTAATCGTTGAACTTCATCTGCAACTACGGCAAAACCCTTGCCCGCGTCACCAGCCATCGAGGCTTGAATAGCTGCATTTAATGCGAGAATATTAGTTTGATCTGCAATATCCGTAATTAGAGAAACAATATCGCCAATTTCTTGCGATGATTCACCTAAACGTTTAATTCGTTTTGCGGTTTCTTGAATTTGTTGCCGAATCGTATCCATTCCGCGAATCGTGTTACGTACCATTTCTGCACCTTTTTTTGCAATCGATACCGATTTTTCCGCAACCGCAGAAGATTCCGCAGCGTTAGAAGAAACTTGATCAATCGACGCCGCAATTTCATTCATTGCAGCAGATGCACCAGCGATTTCTTGCGTTTGATGTTCAGAAGCATCCGCCAATTGCATAGCGGTTGCTTGAGCTTTTTGTGCCGCGCCAGAAACTTTTACTGCTGTTCCATTAATGGTTGAAACCAAGCTACGTAATTGATCGATGGTGAAATTAATGGAGTCTGCAATTGCGCCAGTAAAATCTTCAGTAACGGTTGTTTGAACGGTTAAATCCCCTTCACCCAAATCTGCTAATTCATCCAATAATCGTAAAATTGCTTCTTGATTTCTTTCATTGCGCCGTTCTTCTTCACGTCGAACACGTTCTTCCATTTCTAGACGTGCTTTACCTTGTCGCATCGATTCAATCAACATACCAAGTAAAGACAACACACCCAATCCCGCTAAAAATGCACCAATTTTTGAATTCGATTCCGCAGAAATTTTATTTCCCAATAATTGCGTCATGGAAGCAGAGTCTTCCCCAACTAATGCACTGAGCTTACCTAAATCATCGAGCGCACGCATAACGCCAACATTAGTTTTTAACGTTTCACTTAAATCATTAAGATCGGTTAACACACTATTTTGAATAAGTTTTAATTGAGTGGTGCGAATACTAACCTCACGTTTGTATTGCACTGGAATATTCATGATTGAAATAAAGCTTTTAATATTTTCTGGGTTAGAAGTACCTTGAAAAATTTCTAAAGAAGTCGCTAATGACTGTTTCGAAAATTGGTTAAGTTGATTCCAAGTAATAATATTGGGAATTTCGTAAGCGCTTAATAAAATCGATGAGGCGATCAAAGCTGCTTGTGTGAATTCATTCCGATCAATGGTTTTAATTTGCTGTATTTGATTCAATTGGTTTACAAGTTCTTCAGTGCGAGATCGTAAATTCGCAGAATGCGTGCGAGTTAAAGCCAAAATATCAATAAGTCTTTTAGCCGGTTCACGAAAATTTTTTAAGGTAGTTGCTGCGCGATGGGTGCTTTCAATATTTTGACGCAGACGTAAATCCAGTGCGATCATTTCTTCTGTACCCACCGGAACGCTGGTGGTTTTAGGAAGCGGCATTTCTTGTAATTGCTGGTGATACCCAATAAATTGTTCTGCTACCAGTAGGATTTCTTCACTTGTCGAACTGTTAGCGCTGGTGTTTTGACTTTGAAAAACCAAACGATTTGAAGTGGAAGCGATATTGGAGATTAATTGTTGATATTGAATGTATTCAAAAGGCTGGCTTTGTGAAGAAGACAATACGTAAATTGAGCTACTAAAAAACAGCAGTGCGCAGCCACCAAATATAAGAAATAAATGTTTTTTAATTTTTTTAAAAACGGTCTCAAAAACTGAGAGCATAAAATGCCTCGTGTAAATATATTCTTAAATAGCTAATTTTCAACAGCTGTTAATAAAAAATTCGGATTTTTAATGAGTCGATACAAACTTAAAACAGGAGAGGCTTCAGTTCGATTCGTAATTTTTCGAACACAACTTCCAATAATTAAGGGTAAAACCGCAGGATCAAAAGTATCAGGTACTTCTTCCGACAGTTCACTCATTGCAAAATGCTGTAATCCAATCACATGATCTACCACGAATGCGATCATTAAATCTCCATGACTTACAACCAAGGCTCTTTTTTTAGAACCAAACGTAATTTTCGTTCCTTTTATTAAAGAAGATAAATCACACAGAGGTAGTAAATTCCCCCGTATATTTGAAACACCAAGTAGCCAAGCTTGACCGCCTGGAACACGGCTATAGCGTGGCACGGGCAGTATTTCTAATATTTCATGCAAGGGAACAATAAAAATTTGTGAAAATAATTCAACGCCAATACCACTCCAAGAATGATGAGGCGTGCGATCTAATTTTGATGGCAGCAACTTTAACTGACGATATCGTAAATTTTGGGACTTTAATGTTTCAGCAATTTTTTGAACAAGATTGTCAATTTCTTGTTCGCTAGTTGGACCTGTCACTGCTACATCCCTTGTAATGTACTTTGCAATCGCACTAAACAATGATTTATTAAATAGTATTTAAAATCGTTTTATGGAGTTAATCGCTAGTAGGTTTGGATCCTGCAAAAAATCTGCTAATTACGGTAAGCAGTTCATCTCGGCTAAAAGGTTTGGTTAAATAATCATCAGAACCCACAACGCGCCCTTTTGCACGATCAAACAAACCATCTTTGCTCGATAGCATAATAATAGGTATATGATGATAATCATGATTATTTTTAATTAATGCACAGGTTTGATAGCCATCCAATCTTGGCATCATAATGTCCATTAATAAAATATCTGGCCGGGATTCAACTACTTTACTTAAGGCATCAAATCCATCTTCAGCCGTAATAACTTCATAGCCTTCTTTCGCGAGAATATTTTCTGCGGTGCGCCGAATTGTTTTGCTGTCATCGACAATAAGAATTTTAATCTTTGCAGACGTTAATGTAGGAATGTCACTTCTGTGCTCGGTATCGAGAGATTCCGAAGCTTCAGTAGAAGCAGATAGTGATGAGACTTCGGTGTGCATGCCTAGTCCTTCATAAAATTAACTTTAAGAGTTGGAGTATATACCCGTAGCATCTGATGATTAGATGTTCATCATGATCTTTTTTAACGCTCGCTGTGTTGCTTGTCCTGGCGTAAAGCTTTGGCTACACGGCGTCAAAGCGCACCCTATTATAAAAGGGGATCGAAAAAAATATTAATGCTTCACCGCATGCTTGACCTAATTACCATTAGCTACGGGTATAGTTTAGCTTCTTTATGGAATGAATTGTGTTATTTGGAGGTATAGATGGTT
>JAZKFP010000157.1:24725-25843 GCA_040386355.1 Pseudomonadota bacterium
GTATAGTTTAGCTTCTTTATGGAATGAATTGTGTTATTTGGAGGTATAGATGGTTAAGGTTGTTGTGATTATGGATCGGTTGGATCAAACCAACAAAAAGAAAGATACCTCATTAGCATTAATGGCAGAAGCGCGTCGTCGATTTAGTCAAGTTGCGTATGCATGCGCTGATACAGTTTCTTTGTATCGTGGAGACATTATTGCTGATGTTGATTGGGTAATTCCTTCTGTAGACGTAAATATCGAACATAAAATTCTATCATCAGAACCCATGCAAAATTTAGCAGATTTTGATGTGGTGTTATTGCGCAAAGATCCGCCTTTTGATTTGAAGTATCTGTACTTAACTCAATTGTTAGAAATGCTAACGTTTAAAAACGTTAAAGTTATTAATGATCCTGCAGCAGTTCGTTCTGCAAACGAAAAATTATTTGCTTTACATTTTCCACAGTGGTGTCCAGAAACGGTTGTAACATCATCCGTAAAAGAAATTTCTCGTTTTCGGCAATTTGCAGGCAATATTATTTTAAAACCTCTAGATGCAATGGGTGGCTATGGTGTTTTAAAGGTGTTGCAGGCGGATCAAAATTTAAATGTGATGGTTGAGCTATTGTCGAATGGCGGTATCGTTCCAATTATGGCGCAAAAATTTATTCCAGAAGTGACACAAGGTGATAAACGAATTTTAATGATTCACGGTAAAGCCTATCCACATGGATTATTACGTGTACCGGCTGAGGGCGAATTTCGCGGCAATCTTGCTGCAGGTGGACGCGGTGTAGGTTCCGAATTAACGCGACGTGAACAAGAAATGTGTGAAGATATTGGACCAACATTATTGAAAAAAGGCCTTTGCTTTGTTGGTTTAGATGTAATTGGTGGTTTTTTAACAGAAATTAATGTCACAAGTCCGACGTGTGCACGAGAATTGGATACACTTTATGCCACATCTATTCCACGTCTGTTTTGGGACGGTATTGCCACGGATAAAATACCCATAGCGATTGACCCTTGCTTTTAAAAAAGAGTAGATGTTCATCATGATCTTTTTTTTCACTCGCTGTGTTGCTTGTTCGAACGCGTCACAGCGTTCTCACTGCGTAAAGCGTTGGCTACGC
>JAZKFP010000158.1:0-20600 GCA_040386355.1 Pseudomonadota bacterium
GCAATCGTTACATCAAAATTACCATTTTGAATAAGCATTAAATCATTATTTTCTGCTGACATAACTAAATCCGAATATGATCAATAGGAGTTACTTTAAAATCTTGGTGAATTTCTTGATAAGAAAGCACATGAATATGTGGGAAATCGTTGTCAATTACTTTTCTGACATATCGACGAATATCAATATGCGTCACGATAACCGGTTTCTGTGAATGAATGGGTTGTGCCATTTCATGGTTTTTAATAAATTCAATAATTTTAGCAGACACGTTATTTGGTAACGCGCAATAGGTTCCTGCTGATGTATTACGAATATTTTTTCTAAATAACTCTTCAATTTCCTCGGAAAGTAAAAAGCAAGGTATGAGGTTATGATCATTTGCAGCCGCATGTGATATTTGTCTTGAAAGTGCACAGCGACAATGCTCGGTTAATAAAATAATATCTTTTTCTTTAGGTGCCCAGTTTATTAATGTTTCGGCAATTACTCTTAGATTTCGAATCGAAACGGATTCTGAAACTAATCGTTTTAAGATTTCAGTAAAACGTCCAAGTGGCAAATTTCTATTAAGTTCTTTGGATATTTCGGCTGCATCTTTCTCAAGCATATCCGATAATAGTTTTCCTTCTTGAATCGTAATAAATGATTCTGCATTTCGGCGAATAAAATCAGCAAAATGAAATCCAATACCTTTTAATGGAGTAATATATTGAATATTCATTTTTTTTAATTTTTCTTCTTGATCTTGGTCAACCCAAGATAGCGCAGCAATAAGTTCATCTTTTTCATAGGGAATACGGTATTTTTTCAGTGTTTCGCTTCCGTAGTTAATACCGTATTTATTGAAATGGGTTACACCGTATTCAACGGGAACTTCATGCAGTAAAACTGCATATTTTGGATACACAATATTGGGTGTTAATCGAACTTGAATAACTGGCATTGGAATGCCTAATGTTGAGTAGAGAATATTTCTCACTAAAATCATTTCATTATTTAATGATTGAGCGGTTAACTGAGTTAATGTGTCTGTATGCATTTCAATCATAATCGGAACAGTTAACCCACCCTCTTTTGCCTTTTCTCCTTTAGCTGTTCGAGGAGCAGGATTACCATCGCTGTCAATTAAGGATGAATTAAATGACTCAGGGCTGCCTAATACTGCAGCTTCATCTTTTGTCTTTTTGTAGGTTAATGCCCAACCCGCATAAAATAATCCAGCGGCTAAACCCAAAATAAGTACAGTAGGAAATCCAGGAATTGCGGCGAATAATAAGAGTAATACGGCACCAACAAATATTGCGGCTGGTTTTGCACTTAGTTGATTAATTATATCGGAGCCAACGTCTTTGGAATCTTCAGAATTAATACGAGTAACCATCATACCGGCAGTAATAGAAATAATTAATGCTGGAATTTGAGTAACTAATCCATCGCCAATGGTTAAAATAGTATATTTTTGAACTGCGACCGCAGCTTCAAGTCCTTCTCTAAACATTCCAATACTAATACCACCAATGATGTTCACGAAAATAATAATAATGCCGGCAATTGCATCACCTTTTACGAATTTCATGGCGCCGTCCATGGAACCATATAATTGACTTTCTTTTTGAATTTCTTCACGACGAATGCGCACTTCGGCGTGATCGACTAAACCAGCACGTAAATCCGCATCAATACTCATTTGTTTTCCAGGCATACCATCTAAGGAAAATCGTGCGGCTACTTCTGCAATTCGTTCTGAACCTTTGGTAATTACAATAAATTGAACAATAGTAATGATGGAGAAAATTACGATTCCAACGGCTAAGTCACCGCCCACTACAAACTCACCAAAGGTTTCAACAATTGCCCCAGCGTGACCTTCGAGTAGAATTAATCGCGTTGTGGTGATAGATAAAGCTAATCGAAAAATAGTTGTTAATAATAAAATCGTAGGAAACGAAATTAATTCTAATGGACTTTTCATATACACAGCAGACATCAACAAAATAACGGACATTGCGATGTTGCTACCAATCAAGATATCTACTAATTCAGGAGGAATAGGCAAAATCATCATAAAGATGATGCCAATTAATAAAACAGGAACAGCTAAGTCACCGCGAAAAAGAAATTTTCTAAACAAATTCATAGTTACTTAACCTGTTGTTTCCACAATTTATTTCGTTTTATGTGAGGTATATTTTAAAAACTATCTATCCAATCCTATTTTAAAAACTGAATACCTAACCTAAACCTTTTTCCTCAAAAACATTCGGCTTATTCAATATAGGCTCTATAGCATCATTAAGTAGCGGATCTACAGGAAATTCATTTTGAATTTGGTTTATGGCATTTAAAATCTTGTTTAATACGTTTTCAGATTTGGATTTAATATTTTGGAGTTGGAGCCGTCTTTGGCGCATATTTCTCACAACTTGCTGCATATTTTTTTGGTGTGCACAAAATTCTAAAATTGAAATAACCCATATATCCTGTGGATAGTCTTCTAATAATAAAGACGATATAGCTAATGCTTCATCGTATTTACCCATAGCTGCATACGACGCCGCGATAGACAAAATTTGATAACAGGATTTATTTGAACTCAAAGTTATGCATCCCTATTTGTATTTTCACTAATCATTTCATTGGCTTGTAGCCAATCGTTTAACACTTCCATACCACGTCGTACTGATTTTTTTGAATTTTGTTCATTGCGTTTAAGAAGCTGTTTAACCGACCACTGTATAGGTTGCGTTAAACCCTCACCTTGCGACGTTTTTGAAGATATCAGCATTCCGAGTAAAGAAAAAAACTTTTCATTTTCACTTTGAAACAGTGCGTAATAATTTGCATAGTTGTGAATAATATTGGATGAAACAATTTCTAAAGGATTTTTCTGTTGTGTGGTGTAAATACCAGCAGTGTGTTCGCCTACGGTGGTAATGCCTTTGGAAAGCTCTAATTTCATATTATTCTCCTTAACAGGCGCGGCTTATTATGGAACGAATGACATACACTTGTTGTGTTTTAATCATGGTGTGTTGGCTATTACAGGACGATTTAATCCATTGACTAAAGGCATTAATGTCTCGAGTCTGATTTGGAAAAGTATTTACCCAATACGCTGCATAAGCAGTCACTTCGCCTACCGACAATGAAGTTCCGCCAGAATTGACCATCGTATTTCGAAAGGGATTCCATACCGTAACACCTACTGAAATATCGGGGTTTAATCCAAGCGTCCATTTTTCGCCTGTATTTGCGTATTCGTATAATTCATTGCTCTTGCTTAATCGAGTTACTGAAATAACGTCATTTAGTCGCGCAGGAATAGTCATATGATCCGCCCGATCATTTCCTACCGATGCAAAAATCAAAATTCCTTTTTGAGATAATTTCGTTAATAAAACTTGAATTTGATCGGAGGCGTATTCAGAAAAAGTACCAGCAGGAATAGCTATTATTTTAATTTGATTTTTATGCTCTGGATCGGAAGTAATTTCATCAATCCACATTAATGCAGCAATAACGGAAGCTGGATGCGCACCTTTTTCAGAATCAATAATGCGCATACTTAATAATGACCAATTTCGTAAAGCCACCGGATTAATTGCCTGCATGGTGTTAGCCATCGATTGCGCAACCCAGGACCCATGCGGAATTAATTCATTCCCCATTCTAAATCCACCATCGTGCGGCGCTTGAATATCTTTGGTAGAAAAACTTAGATTAATAACTTTTTCTTTTGAACTAAGGTCGACTTGACCGAGGACTGGTATTTTTAAATGATCTTGGCTTACTCCGGTATCTAACAGAGCAATCCAAGATCGTTGAGAAGAATCATACGCAAAGACATTACAGGCAATAATTAGGCTCGTATAAAAAACAACAAGATTAATTAGACCACGTTTTAATTTCTTTCTTTTTTTGATTAATTTCTTCGAATACTGAAACCATTCGTGCCAAATCATTCCGATCGTGTAAGCGGAAACGGATGGTAATTCTGCGGTTTTCGTTCTTTTGTTTTGGAGTACGGTCGTATTCATAAATGGGTCGGGACGCACTATAACCACTTACATAAAAGAGGCCATCACCACTCGCGTTTTTCATTCCTGAAAAGACAGATCCGTAGGTATTATCCGCGTACAAAGCATTTAAAAAGCTTATGGCTCGATGGGCTGACAAGCCCCAATTATCCATAAACAAACCTGGCGCTGGGTCAGTATCTGTATGCCCTTCGATAGCAATGCTTTCAAAAAGTAAAAAGTTTTTATCTTTTATTAACGTTTGTGCTAATGCATCAGCTATTTTTGCAATTTTATTTTGAGAAAGAGTAGGAATTTGATGGCCGCCCTTTGAAAAAAAGACTTCATCGACGGGAATTTGCAATACGCTTAAATCATCGGATACTTCTACTCGAACACCTTTTTTAAGTAATACATCTTTTAAACGATCAATCACACGGCCACTTTGCTCACGTTTTTCCCGTAAGCCATAGACTTCTCGATTCAGTAATTTTGTTAAAATATCTTCTGCAGCACCTTGGGCGCCAACCATTTCCGGATCAAGCTCTGAAATATCTTGGAACTGGCGTTCGACATAATCAACTTTTGCTTCAAGTGGACCTTTTTCATTTTTTTCTACAACGCCTTGGATTTTTCCTTGCGTCATCATGAAATAAAGCGTGGTTAAAATGAATATTAAAATACACGCAGCCATTAAATCAAAAAATGGGATGAAAAAGGGATTGGGTTCTTCAGGTTGAATTTCTTCTTGATACTTCTGCATTTAAATATACCTTCCCCATAATGATTTCCAGGTTGTTGCAAAGCTCTCTCACATGCTCACGTACTTAACTGTACGCTCCGCTGCTTCGTTTACTTTGCGCCTACTGGAAAACCATTCTGGGTTTGGGATTCAGTAGCGCTACAAACTCAATATTTTTTTAAAAAATTCAATAATGATTTAAAACGGGCGAATAATTATTCGCCCCTACGAAAATCAACACCATCTTAAAATTACTAAATCATATTTATTGCACATGTTAAATTTTAATAGTGAAAAGGCACTTTAACTTTAGCGGCGTTGGGGCGAATAATTATTCGCCCGCTGTTATTAACCCGTCACTATTGCTAATTAAATTCATTCTTTACGGCACAACGGATCGCAATCCTTCCCTTAACCCACCTTCACGACCTACTGCAGGTTTTGTCAAACGAACCGCTAAATCTTGGCGCAGATATTCAATTTGCTTAACCATCATTTCCATTAAATATTTATCGGTCTTTTCTTCAAAAAATCGATCAATTTCTAATTCAATTTCCCTACAACGGTTTTCCAATTTGAAAATAAATTTATTGATAACAGCGCTGGAAATCAAACTAAATACCACACCCCAAATGGATGTCATAAATGCAATCGAAGCACCTTGCAAAACATTTTGCACGCTCATTTTCATTTGTTCAGAATCACCGGAAATATCAACGCCACCAATGCCCAATTGAATACCGATAAAGGTTCCTAATAAACCCATACCCACTAATAAACCGGGTAAGAATTTTTTAGACATTAATCGTTGACGTTCTTCACCAATTAATTCATGACGTATCCATTGCCCAATTGGCGTGGTAATTAATCCACGAACATTGCGGCTAAAAACGGGCCAGCGCTCAACATGCGAATCTAATGCGTCAAAGACTTCAATTAAATTTGGCGCGAGCGTATGACGAAAATCTGACGTTTTTTCTAACAGCGGCGCAGTGTAGGATTTTAATTGGCTCAACATCTGTTGAAATCGATTCAACTTGGAGCGTATCCGCACATAATCGACAAAAAATAAATTAATAAAAATAATAAAAGCAACGTAAATAAAGGCCCAAAAGAGCGCCGAAGCGCCCTCAAGGTCTCCACTAAACATTTTCCCCACACTCGGCAATAGTACCGATAAATCCATACATCCACCCTACAGTTATTATTTATTACAATTTCTGTGCAGCAAAATCACCAAAATCCTTAATTAATGACGTAACGGAAAATAATGTTTTTAATGCCGTTCCAAAAACCATCATAGAAAGCATAAATTGCGCCATTTCACCTACATCAAATACTGTTTTATCATCTCCAGTTCCAGCCGCAATTTGATCTGCAGTGTCTGCCTCCCCAACTACTTCATCTGCGGCAATTTTTCCCGCATGTACAGTTGCTTGATCGTAAGCTTTTCCCACTGCATCCGCTAAAATTTGTCCGAGCGCTACAATATCTAACGCTCTACCATCCACGCCCCCAAAATCATAACCTGGCATAAATTTCTCCTAATAGTTTTTTTCAGTTAATTTTAAAATCTTTTTTATCATAAATTCTAAATTTCTAACTGCATGTACACTCTCCTTATTAAGAATTGACAAATTGTTTTCTTTAAGTTTTTCAATTTTATGATTTACATCTATTAGCCACTCATTATTATATTTTTTATCAATAAAAAAATCTAATTGTTCAGTTTTATTAATAAAATGTTCGAAACTATGCCACATATTAAACCTCATGACTTTAATAGAGTTGAAAAAGCTTCAGATAATTTACTTGCACCACCGTATTGCACTTTCATAATTGCAGTTATATCTATCATTGTCATTTGCAATTTAAACAAAGCTTTCATATCTCCTGGATTGTAGTTTTGCATTAATTCTCCTAATTTATATTGTTGGTCAAGATAACTACCCCGTAATTTTAACAATACTGTTTGTACTATTGAGTCCATAGATTGACTTTTATCAATTAGTGGTGAACTTTGCAATGAAAAAACTTCTACAAATTTTTCTGATTTATGAGCTTTTGGATCTAAAAAAACATCTGCTGTTAAAGCAGGTTTGCCAGAAAAATCTAATATATTAATCGCTTGAACACTCATAATTGTTTCCTTATTTTATGTATGATTATTTTTCTTCAATTTCATTTACCATATCTTGTGCCCAACCTCCTATATTCATCATGAAAGTTGGTAATCCATCTATCATAGCTGCTTTTACCTCGGCTTCATCCCCTACAGGTAAACCATTCGCATCACATTCAATACCGTAATTGTCATGATTGGGGTTTATGCAAGGGGCATGAGGCGTTAAAAAATCTGCAAAACTAGACTTTACATTATTTACTTGCCACAACGAATTCCAGTCAGTGTTTTTTATCGCGTCCGCAGAATTTAACGAGTTTGAATTTCGGATATTATCTGCATTATTAATCACATTTATTTCCATATTAAATCTCTTAATTATATAAATTCATCACCAGAGTCACCGATTAATTGTGATTCATTACCGTATAAAGCTTCCAATAAGGTCATCATGGATTGCGTTGCATTTTCGGAACTCATAACGCTAAATGCTTGCTCAGGACTGCCACCAAAATTTATGGCATCTACATAATTTCCAATTAATCCATTTACATCATTTCCCTGTGCCTCATATGAAACTAAAATATTTAAGATATCTTCAGCAGTTTTACCGCCTCCTGCTTCATTACCCATTTGCGTACTAACAAATATTCGAGCATCTTGTTGACCAACTCCATAATCAGCCATTATTTGTTGTTCGGTTGCAAAAGCTTGTGGAATATCGGCTGGAGGAACACCGGCTTCGGCGTAGGTTCTAATAGCGCTGTTGTCCATTCCTGCGTCCAAACACGCTTGGTTTGCTGCTGGTATTTCGTTGAAAGCTAAGCCACATTCATTAAATGCGATGATATTTTCCATAGGAATTCCTGCATCAATACAGGCTTTAATATCAGTTGCATTTTTTGCTAAATCAGTAGGAGTAATGCCAGCCTCAAGACCGATTTTAATTTGATCAAAATTCAGTCCAGCGTCTAAACAGGTTTGAATTTGTTGTGGACTCATACCTTGAGCCAAACATGATTTTATATTCGCTGCATTTGCCTTAATATCTTGCGGAGCCATGCCGGCATTTAAACAATTAACAATGTCATTTCCAGATAAACCTTGATTTAAACAACTGGTTATTTGACCTAATGACATGCCTTTGTCTAGACAGGTTTTTATCTCACCTGCGCTCATACCTTTATCTAAACAAACGTTAATAGCAGAAGCATTGTTAGTAATAAATTCTGGTGTCATGCCTGAATTTAGACACTGGGTGATTTCTTCCGGCGTCATGCCTTTATCCATACAAGCGTCTACTTGTGCCGGAGACATGCCTTTAGCTCTAAAATTTTCGTATTCAGCTCGGGATAAATCTTTGTCGTAATGCGTATTAAATTCCTCAACACTTAATTTACCATCACCATCCGTATCACCATCGACTGGAGTAATAGTGGGAGCAGGAATACCAACACTCGCTGTCATAATGGCAACTCCATTTCTTCAGCAATTTCGGTAGCACATTCTTCAATTTGATTCCATTTGGAAAAATCGAAATGCTGGGCAATGGTTGCGTTCTGGCTAGCTTCAAATTTTAATTTTTCAATTTCAGTTTTTGAGCCCATACCAAATTCTAAATACATAGCTTGTTTTAATTTCAATGCCGCTTTTTGATCGTCAGTTAACCATGTTGTATGTTTTATATAATGACCAATAATATATTTGGCCATTTTTGGCAATAAAGAGAAATTTAATAAATCACAAGCAACAAGTAGGGGGTAAATTGATCGATTAATTGGTAAGGTAAAAATACTTAATGCGCAATCAATTGCGTCGGAAGTTTTACCTTCCTTTAATCCCATTACGCAACATAGCTGAGCTAGGTCACGAATAATCGGATCGACTTCTTTATAAATGCTATCGGCTTGCTCAACGATTTTTAACTCAACAGAAGGCTTAGGATTAAAATTTAGTTTTAATTTCTGCTTTATTTTCTTTGACATAGTTGCACCTGGTTTTTTTAAATTCATTAATCTTCCCAATCCTGCAGAAACTCTATCGTCCAATGAAAAAACTCAATAAATCCTACTATTAAATCGTCGATATCTTCTCTTTGCCATATTGAAACCAAGTCTATGGTCATAGCTAAAGCAAGCGTGTTACTTTTATTATCTAAAGCGAGATAAATTGTTTCTTTGTGAATGTTCTCTTTCATAACGCGTGAAAATTTTTTCCAAGCATTTAGATCGGATAAAATTTTTTCAGAATTTGGAATATTTGCGGAGATATAAAGATGCGAAAAGGAAGGGGTTAATTTAAATGTGCAGAGTGAAGAAAGTTTAATGTGATAGCATTGCTCTTCTTTGTTAAAATCTGGAGTGACACCGAGTGTTTTAAAATGCTCGACAAGTTCAAAAATAAGTTGGTCGTTTTTTTTGGGTCGTGACATAAAGATAGTAAGTGCTCAAAACATGTAGAAGAAAGCCTCACCATACAATGCTGTACTGTAATGTTATGCAAATTAATATTGTTTTTTTTAACGCGCGGATTCTATAGATCTGCATGTGTCTTTAATTAATTGATCCAATGCTGAACGGTCTTCTTTTGATTCGGAATACCAGGATTGAATTAAACTCGCCATTTGCGATTCAATGCTGCGTTGACCGCTTGCTTTAGTGGATTCCGCTCGAGCATCAAACTCATAAATTTTAAAAGGACCAGAAGCAACGCCTCCAATACCTTGAGTAATACTTTGCCATGCTTGAGCATACGTAGAAGCTTTGAAGTGATCATTCGCAGCACCTCTAACAAGTCCTGGCTCTGCATCTTGAGAAGGTGCATCGTCCTGCTTGCCTTTGACACGGTTAGGTGCAGCGCCTGCATCTGAAAGTGCTTTTGTGGTTTGTGCTGATGGAGTAGTTGATGGCGTAATATTAACTTCCGGCGATTGAGGAGGATTTGATTTTATTCCAGCTCCGCCAGACTTACTAAATGAACTGGATGAAGGCCTCATCATACCCATAAAAGCAAGACTTCCAACACCACTTACTATAGAAAATATGCCTGTAATCAGCGTTTGAGTTGCAGCGTGTCGGCCTTCTTCTCGAATTTTCAAGCACTCAAATTTTAATAACGACGCTTGTGTTTCAAGACTAGTACCAAAATTTTCTAACTCTCGGTTCATGCGATCGGTTGAAAGTTCAATAAGCTCGCGCAGTAGAGCAAAAATTCCTAAAATATCAAAAGGTGGTTCTTGGTATTCTTCTTGAGAAAAATAGACTTGATCTTCTTGATCCTCCTCTTCAGGATTATCAGAATTTTCACCGCCGTTTTCATTTTCTTCAAATTCTGCAATATCTTCGGAATCTACTTCAAAATCGGGCTCTGAATCCGCAGCGTCTACTTCGATATCCGCTGCTCCATCATTATCCAAATCTGCGTAGAGCAATCCATTCTCACCTTCAATGATAGAAAATGTTTCTGGTCTACCATTTAAACTGACAGTATCCCCTGCACTTAATTTGTTATCGTGATTGGCGTCACTATAGCCTGAAATTATACTAACCATATTTCACCATTTTAATTTTATTTAATCATTTCAAGATCGAGTGCGCCGAATAAAAAGTTGATCACTCTCACCGCGAGATGAAATTTCATCCATTCCAAGCCCAACGGTAGCGAAATCATCATCAAGAAATCCTTGCACAATGGTGTAAATAAGCAAAATCATTTTTTGAAAAATCTCTTTACTACCTTCTACGCCTGTCATATCTGCTCTAAAATTTTCAGAACGTAGATGAAATTTGGATTGTTTTATGGAAAGAGTTCCGGAATAAATTTGGGTACTACCATCGGTTACTAAAGACATTACAGATGAAACCCGCACCCCAGTTGCTAGCATGGCTTGAGTGGAAGCAGATAAACCAAGACCTAAACTTGCTGCAAATGTGCCAAAACGAGCAGCTAGATTGGTTGCAAAAGCTGGAACGTATGCTCCTAAATATGAGGTTGCCGCTGCTATAGCTCTGGAAGAAAATTGTACTATCAACATGGGTAATGCAACGGCTACCACTACGATAAAAACAATAGCTACAACCATCCAAGCGGTATCTAATTTTGCTAATTCTTCTGCTAAAGGTGTGTGCTGCATAATCATTTCAAAGGCAACACCTGCTGCAATAAAAATTAAAGCCACTCCAACTCCACCAGTAAAAAACCCCACTAAAGCCGCTGCAATCAAGGTAAAGATTTTAATAAAGGGCATCCATTTAGCAAGCGTTCTGCTTTTATCAAGTGCTTTTTGATAATCCAGCATTGTTTGATCATATTCTTCTTTTAAACTTGCGTAATTCTTGTTGTAGTCATCGGTTCGCACTTTATCGTAAGCAATGGTTGAGTTTAACGTTCTTTTATCTCTTGCAAAACGGTCTTCCAAACTGGCATAAATAAAAAGGATTATTTCCATCCAGGCACTATCGGATTCACCATCTCCCAGTGGAATATCCAAATACAAACTAATATCCGAGGTGTCTATTTCAAAATCACCTTTGTCTACTACACCATTTCTGTTTTGATCAACGTAATAAATACCATTTTGTTGAATAACAGGAACGATTTGAGTAACACCATTTTCTGTAGTTAATATCGAGTCTCCAACACTAAGCCCTGGATTACCATAATCTATATATCCGTTAATCATTGGATTTGCCATACATTACTCTCATAAATATTTATTATTTAAATATTAATTTTGCTAATTCATAACTGCCCGTAAACGTTCTACTCGTGAACGCACTTCATCCGTTAGTACTAACTTATCCAATTCATTCAAAGTATTTTTGACGTCATCATCGCATTCTAATTCATAACCAATTTCTGCAAGATTAATTAGCGCTATAATATTTTTATTATCCCGACAAAAAACCAAATAATACCCCATTAATGCTTCAACTTTTTTATCAAGTTTTCTATAACATGCATTTAACGCTAATAAATATTTATTTTCTTTATAATCAATCAAACTTAAAACTCGAAAAAAATAAGCTGCTTTTTCAAATAAACCTAAGCGGTATAAGTGCGTAGCTTTTCTATACAAGCTATTAACTCCAAGGTTTGAAATCGATAAACTTTCTTTTATGCTACGTCCGCCTCTTTTCATTTCTAAAAGCGCAGTCTTAAATCGTGGTCCTGAAATAAATTCTTGCATTTCAGACATATCTTTTAGGCCCCATGCGGATAATTGATCTTGTGCTAATTCTTGAGTGGGATCATTTACTGGAGGCGTAAATTTTTTTAAAAACATAATGTTTCTCTTGAGGTAATCTCTAATGGCCTAGAATGCACTATGCCAATTTTGGATACGCTGTTTTGCAGGGTTTGTATAGAATTTTGTAACGAAATATAAAGCTAATACCGTATACCCGGTTATATAGATTATTTAATAGATAGGAACAGCTGCCAACGATTCGACATTCTGCAGATGATGTAAATTAAGCGTATTGTTTTTCCCCAAAGATAGTTACAGCCTTAGGTCGTCCTTCATATCGAACCGACTAATAAGCTCCGACACATTCTTCGAAAATACCGTCGTATATAACGTTGTGTTTTGCGTCAGTTCATTCTCTAAAATCTTTCGATCGCCACTGATGTCATTCTTAGTGTTATTGATTGATGTGTTAAAGGTCGTCAAATCCAAATGAACACCTTCGCCTACCGCATCACCGGTCATGGCGTATCCGCCCTCAAAACCAAACGCTGCTTCCCCCTCCGTCGTTAGGGTAATATTCCCATCGGAATCCACTGTGATCCAGCCTTTATCTTCCAGCGCTTGCAGTTCTTGCGGTGTCAACGTTTCAAATTCTTTTGCAATCTCGGCAGAGGTTGTTGTGTGGCCTTGAGAGGCATCATCCGTAACCCGCGTTTCCACTATACCTAATGCTCTTTCTTGCGCAGCAATAGCTTCCAAAGCGTTTTTAATAGTTTCGAGTGCCTCGGAAAGTTTATCCATAAACACAAAAAAGCCTGCCATTAAACGGTACATATTCATTGAACCCGGTTTGTCCGGGGGACGCACTGAACCAACAATACCGTCAGGCGCTCCTTCAGAACCGGAAGCAATGATGTAGCCAAATTTTTCACGCACTTCAAAGCCCTTTCCTTCGGCGGTAATACCTGACACAGCATTTCCATTTAACTCGTAGGTGTTGCCATCGATAGATTCCACGGGCACGCCGACTAAATTGCCTTCAGCGTCAACTTCCTGAGTCAGGGTTACCCAATTACCGTTCTTATCCAGCACTTTCCACTGCGGATTGCCTTCGCTATCTTCGCCACCGTAAAACACTCCCAGTTCGCTGTATCCGCCGCCAGGACTGTACGCGCCTGCAAAATTTTCGGATGCTCCATTTGGGGACACCACATACATTGCGGTGTAGCCTGCCGCATCGGTTTCAACCGTCAGCATTAATCCACCCGCAAGCGGAATCTCACCACCAGCACCGGCAAATCCTTGTACGGTTTCTGATAAGGTATGCCAAGCGCCGTCTGCTCCTAAATACCGATCTCCTGTAAGATCCACAAAAAATTCATCCGCAATTAATTCATGGCTACCCTCTGCACGTTCTATATCCACCCACACATTTTGAGCGGCGGGCACCGCTCCGTCAGCACTGGCTGGTACGTCTTCGGTGATGGTGAACATCGGTAATTTTGCGGAGGTTTCACCTTGTGAAATCGTAATCGTTGTTCCAAGTCCGGTATTAAAAGTACCGTCAGGATCATTTATTAAGGCTTGCTCTGGCGTGACGTAAATCCCATCTTGTAAAACATAGGTGACGCCGTTTTCTGAGATAACGGTTGGCGGGGGAACGTAGGTTTCTCCTGGAGCAAAGATATTAAAAATCGACTGATTATCCGGGCCAGTGATCGCCCAACCTATTGGTTTAATTATTGTTCCATCAGCATCCACTTGATTTAATATATTTCCCGAACGAGAAATGATGATTGGGTCACCTCCCATCGTAGTGATGGTTGTACCGTCAAGAGGAAAATCACCATCAATTTGTTGGCCGGTTGCTTTATCGTAATAAATACCTTGGGCGGCAAGTTCTTCAATTTCAGCTAGGGATTTAGGACCGTCTTCCGTGATGTATCTTACTAAATTTGGATCTACCGTGGCGCTTGCTCGATTATTGTAGGCTTCTAAAGATTTTAATTCGCCGTTACCATAGTATTCATCATCTCCATAATTGGGGTAGGCGTCCCACCAGTTTTTTTCCCATTCATATCCTTCCGACACAATATTATCAAAGTCACCAGGTGAATAGACGAGTAACTGATACTCGACAACAACATTTCCTTCAGTATTTTCTAGTAATACAATTCTTCTCGCAGTTTTAGCAGAATCCTCATTTTCTTCGCCAGATTGATAAATTACATTATCGTCATTATTTGGGTTAGTAGTGATGGTGCCATCTGGATTCACAACGGATCCAGTGTCGACAAATGTTCCTGACGAATCTTCGTACGCAAGTATTTTTCCATCTTCAGTAACAATTAAATAACCCCACTGGACATCTTCTCCAAAGATTGTTTTAACTGCAGCAGCATCTAAATTAATCCATTGACTGCCATCCCAAATTTCATAAATACCATCTCCATCAAGGTCCCTTGTTTGCCCTTCGTAAAGAGAAGCTGATAGAGGGGCGATACCTCCGTGCTCAGTTGAATAAGCGTATTCAATTCCAAGAACGGTAATCGGGGCGCCTTCCGTTAAATCACCTTTTAAAGTGGTTGTAACTGTTCCTCCACTAATAGAAAAAATATCACCAGCCGCATTTGTCCAACAGGAATAAAAGGAAATTACTTGATTCTCGTTAATATCTTCTGCAATTAAAATATCAGTGCCGTCAGTAAATAATCCGTCACCGTCGACATCAACAAAATTGCCGTCGAAATGAACAACATTTCCGTCGACATCCACAAAATCACCGTTTACTGTAATAGAAGATCCGGGGGGCATTGCATAACAACCTACTACATTTCCATCAGCATCTTTTGAAAGTAAAACGTCACCTCCATTACAGATGCCGTCACCATTCACATCAATAAAATCAACTCCATCAACTGTTGTTTCAACGCCTGCAACGGTAACTGTCTCACCGGTGGTTGGATCGGTGTACGTAAATAAATCTTCATTCGTAATGCCGTCTCCATCAATATCTTTCTCATCTTTTTGTCCTAACCGTTTAAAAGCTTCGCCAAGTGGATTTGTGTTTTCATCTCCTGTTGGCAAGCCAGAGTTATATGGATTAGAAGATCCGCCACTAAAATCCGTACCAAAATCGTAACCCGAACCCATACCCACTCCAATGCTTTTTTATTTATTTACTAAAATTTTTTACATCAAATAATTTTTAATACCGCGCAATTTTGATAACCACACAGATTCATCAACATTATTATTATTTTTTATTGGATAAAAACCCTACAAACTAAACGAACTATGCTTGATTATGAACAAAACTTCAGTAACTGATATTGATAAATAGTTTGGAGAAACCCTTAAAATTACTTGAACAGTCATTATATTTTCCAATATGAATTTTAATAATTTTTTAAGTGGCACAGAACAGTTTATGTGATTAAATTTTGCATTCATAACGAAATTAAGATTTTATAATTATTCTCATAAACTAAATCACATTGAATTAAAGTAATTTAATTTGGTTTTTAAATACATATATAGCGAACGCACATGAGATTTCCTAAAACATTTTTCAAGTATTCAATCAGTACTAAGCAGTGTACAACACGGGCGAATAATCATTCGCCCGCATGTACTTTCCCACAAAACACCTTTTATAAAAAAATTTACCCGGGAAAACTCATCTGCGTTTGGTATATACCCGTAGCCTATGAAAATTAGGTATCCAGCATGATTTTTTTTCGCTCGCTGTGTTGCTTTTCCTAGCGTAATGCTTTGGCTACGCAAGGTTAAAGCGCTGTACGATCAAAAAAATCTTGCTACTTCACCGCTACGCTTGACCTACTTTTCATACGTTACGGATATAGGTTTATCGAAGGTATCAATTTCAACTTGATTCACTCGTACTATGCAAAAATGATGAGGGTGAGTTTGCAGGGTTCGTATAGAATTTTGTAACGAAATATAAAGCCAATACCGTATACCCGGTTATATAGATTAGTTAATAGATAGGAACAGCTGCCAACGATTCGACATCCTGCAGATGATGTAAATTAAGCGTATTGTTTTTTCCCAAAGGTAGTTACAGCCGTATGTCGTCCTTCATATCGAACCGACTAATAAGCTCCGACACATTCTTCGAAAATACCGTCGTATATAACGTTGTGTTTTGCGTCAGTTCATTCTCTAAAATCTTTCGATCGCCACTGATGTCATTCTTAGTGTTATTGATTGATGTGTTAAAGGTCGTCAAATCCAAATGAACACCTTCGCCTACCGCATCACCGGTCATGGCGTATCCGCCCTCAAAACCAAACGCTGCTTCCCCCTCCGTCGTTAGGGTAATATTCCCATCGGAATCCACTGTGATCCAGCCTTTATCTTCCAGCGCTTGCAGTTCTTGCGGTGTCAACGTTTCAAATTCTTTTGCAATCTCGGCAGAGGTTGTTGTGTGGCCTTGAGAGGCATCATCCGTAACCCGCGTTTCCACTATACCTAATGCTCTTTCTTGCGCAGCAATAGCTTCCAAAGCGTTTTTAATAGTTTCGAGTGCCTCGGAAAGTTTATCCATAAACACAAAAAAGCCTGCCATTAAACGGTACATATTCATTGAACCCGGTTTGTCCGGGGGACGCACTGAACCAACAATACCGTCAGGCGCTCCTTCAGAACCGGAAGCAATGATGTAGCCAAATTTTTCACGCACTTCAAAGCCCTTTCCTTCGGCGGTAATACCTGACACAGCATTTCCATTTAACTCGTAGGTGTTGCCATCGATAGATTCCACGGGCACGCCGACTAAATTGCCTTCAGCGTCAACTTCCTGAGTCAGGGTTACCCAATTACCGTTCTTATCCAGCACTTTCCACTGCGGATTGCCTTCGCTATCTTCGCCACCGTAAAACACTCCCAGTTCGCTGTATCCGCCGCCAGGACTGTACGCGCCTGCAAAATTTTCGGATGCTCCATTTGGGGACACCACATACATTGCGGTGTAGCCTGCCGCATCGGTTTCAACCGTCAGCATTAATCCACCCGCAAGCGGAATCTCACCACCAGCACCGGCAAATCCTTGTACGGTTTCTGATAAGGTATGCCAAGCGCCGTCTGCTCCTAAATACCGATCTCCTGTAAGATCTACAAAAAATTCATCGGCAATTAATTCATGGCTGCCATCTTTACGCGTTATATCAACCCAAACATTTTGGGCAGCGGGTATGTTTCCGTCAGCACTGGCCGGTACGTCTTCAGTAATCGTGTATATGGGTAAATTGGCGGAGGTTTCACCTTGAGAAATCGTAATTGTTGTTCCAAAACCGGTGTCAAAAGTACCGTCAGGATCATTTATTAATGCTTGCTCAAGAGTAACGTATTCTCCGTTTTGTAAAACATAGGTGACGCCGTTTTCTGAAATTACAGTTGGCGGGGGAACGTAGTCTTCCGGTGCAAAGATATTAAAAATCGACTGACCATCCGGCCCGGTTATCGCCCAACCAACTTTCGCTCCATCAGAATCAACAAATTCATTGCCTTGACGTGTAAAGGTAATGGGAGAATGTCCTAGAGTAGTTACAGATGCACCTTCTTCAAGGCTTAGTAAAAAATCCCCATCTATTCGTTGGCCGGTAACGGAGTCGTAATAAATACCTTGTGCTGCAAGCTCATCAATTTCAGCTTGAGTTTTTGGACCGTGTTCGGTAAAAAAAATTGGGTTTTCTGCACTTGTAGGATCACGGCTATTAGCAATGTAACCACCGTATTGAGTACCATCTTGCATTTCATCAACACCAAAACGGCAATCACCGCTTGATGATTTATACGCAGAATCTGATCGATCCCAATAATAGTTGGTAGCCCAAAGGAATTTTTCTTTATATTCTTTATGATATTGAAGAGTTAAGTTATCCGCTGTTCCGTCTTCTAGTTCCAGCATCTGATCAAGATCACGGGATTTATAAATAATACCATCTGAATATGGACCGTCATTTACGATATTGCCATTTGCGTCAACATGCGCTAGTGCTGCTTCAAAACCTTGTTCACCTCCTGTGTCATCCCATATATAAATTTGACCATTGGTTTCACCAGGAGCAGGATCAGCAACCAGTAAAAATCCCCAAGGAAGTTCACCATCTGTAAAACCAAATATTGCTGCAATAGCAGCTTCATTTTCAGCAGTGGCTACAACCCATTGCTTTCCTTTATCATCCCACACATAAAGAGCGCCATTAAATGCTCTTGTTTGACCGTTCCAACTTCCATCTGTAAATAAAACAAAGGCTGCCGTTGCTTTGTTATATTTATATACTTGGCCTTCAGCTATTAAATCTCCGCCTTCTTTTAAGTCTGCTTCTGGAGTTATAGTAACGGTTCCATTATTAATTGCCCAAATATTTCCATTAGCATCTTTCCAACAGGAATAATGAGAAATATACGAATTGCCCTCATTATCCGTTACTAAATAAACATCTTCACCTTGTGTAAATCCATCCTCATCGAGAGGATTTGTATCAATATACCAAGTTCCAAATTCAGATTCGGTAATAACCGCATTTGGAGGGATTTGATAAACATCACCTGCGCTCGTAACGATAACATCGCCGCCATTTAAAATGCCGTCACCATTAACATCGACAAAGGTAAGACCTGAAGAAGCGTCTGTTTTTAATTCTCCGGTTACCGTAACCGTTTGACCGCTTGCAGGATCAACATAAGTGAAAGTATCTGCAATTCCATCGTCTGCAATATCATCTGCATGATCGGTGTTGGCTCTACCAAACTTATTTATAATCTCATCGCCTGTGGGTAGAGTAGGATTGTATGGATTGGAAGACCCACCACCAAATGATGTTCCAAAATCGTAACCCGATCCCATACCCACTCCAATACTTTTTTATTTAATTACTAAAATTTTTTACATCAATTAATTTTTAACACCGCGCAGTTTTGATAACCACATAGCTTTGCTGGCAGTATTATTTTTTTATTTTGAAAAACTGTTTCTAGTGAGATTTTAAAGTCTGTTATTTGATTCATTGTATCTTTAGCCAGCATTGATAAATTATTGGGTGATACATGCAAAACCATTCGCATAGTCATCGTATTTTCTAATTCGGCCACTTGGGAATGGTCTAATAATTCATGCCAAACACCCGATTGGTTGTGCCAATATTGATGATTAATTCGATAAATCCATTGCTCTGAAGGACGTGTGAAAATATCAGTTAATAAAATATTTTCCATTAATCGACAATGATCAACTTTTTTCAGTAGGGTTAAGTTAGTTTGAATGACATCATCGGATTCAATGGCATGAAACTCTTCTTGTGAAAGTGTAAATGTATCTAAAATGATTTGAATATCACTAAGCTGAGTTACTTTTTGTAAATCATGTTGTTGACCAAACATTAAATTCTGATCAATCCAGTTTTGGTCAGCTGCGATATAAAATTGAAGTAGTTCAGAAGTCTCAAAAGATACAATTACAGTTAAAAGCTCTGGTTTTTCTTTTTCAAATTTAGGGAGTAATGATTTTGGATTTTTTAAAACGGGACTGGAAAATTTTTCTACTAAAGAAGCCTGCATGCCTAGTTGAATTAATATTTCACCCAATAGCATTTCTATATAAATGGGATGCGAGTAAATGCTTTCAATGGATTGTGCAGTAGCACCCATAAGTGGGCGCAAAGATTCGGGGTTTAACCAAACTAAAACTTTATTTAAACCTACAGTAAGCTGAATACACCAACTTATTTGATCCAACAGTTCAGCTTCTTGCATTCGTACACTGAACGCATCCTTTTTATAGGTAAAATTTTTAATTCGATACCGTCGATTAATGCGTTCGATATGATCCGGCGTAATAATTGCCAACTCATCATGCCAATCTGAATAACTAAGATTTGAATGCATAGACTTTTCTCAAAAGGGATTTGACGTAATACGAATATACGTAACACATTTAGAGGGTATCATTTCAAATAAGCAGAAGTATTTTTGAAATATTGTAATGATATTGAGTAAATAATTATTATTCTAAAAATTTTTTATTTGAAATATTTATATTTAAAATTACATCCCTTAAAACAAAATGAGCTAATCATTTAAACCGTCATCTATGTTTTCAATTATACCAACCAAGCTTTCCCAACTAACTAAACTCATGACGGCTTGCTGATAATCTTTACGATTTATTTTTAGCAATCTTCCAATAATCAACGAATATTCTTTAAACTCTTGAGATTTTATAAAATTCATACCAAACATATTTATAAGTTTTTTGTACCTGATTTGTATATCTTTAGATCTATTATTATAATTTTTAAATAAGCTATAAAAAAAGTGTGAAAGCAAAACATTAAGAGAAACGTGTTCTACATCTAATACCTTTAAAAATAAAGTTAGTTGGGTTGCTAAAGAAGCTCGCTTTGGAATCCAAACTACCCAATCACCAAATACAATTATTAAAAATAATTCACTATATTTAGAATATAACTCTCCAAACATAACCTTTTCTTCTTTGGATGAAAA
>JAZKFP010000158.1:20610-26202 GCA_040386355.1 Pseudomonadota bacterium
AAAATACGCCGAACAAGAACCTTGGTTTGGTATAGAACAAGAATATACTTTGTAGGTTTCTCTTGTTGCGCTTGCAATTTCTTCTGCTCACGAGCGAGAGGATTTGAAAGGAGAATCTTCATTTGTTCATCAGCTCCTCTTAAATCGACTGGTTGATGACCAACAGCTGTAGTAAATTGAGGCACCACTGGACCAGCTAATAAATAAGCATATTAATACAAATAATGAATAAATCAATAAATGAAAAAAATGAATGAATAAACATTCTATTAGAATGTTCTTGTAGATTATCCATTTTATCAATATGAAAATGCAATCTATCTTGACTTACAATTGAAACATTAAACTCATTACATGATTTTAAAGATTTTACATAATTCAATTCTAAATTACTAAAAGAACTAATTTGATTGATACTTTCTTTTAATTCATATTCAAATTTTTCCAAATCAGCAGAAAAATCAAAATCAATGTTTATTTTTTTATTACAAAAAAAATCATCACCATCAGATAATAACATCTTAATTTCTTTGAGAATTAATTCAAGCTGTTTAAATCGAAATCCGTCTAGAAGTTGTCCTGAAAATTTTACAGGTGAAAAAACCTGATTTAAAATTAAATCTTTAAATGGTAAGTTTTCACTAAAAATAGCTGCCTCACTCTCAGAAGAAAAAGTTTTAGTAAAATTTTCCTGCATAATATAGCGGAAATAAAATTCAAAATGATTTCTAATTTTATAATCTAAATAAAATCTTTCTTGCGTTAGAGATAAATCATTCAAATCAATTTTTTGGCTCTGCCAGAAAGCCTGGGTGTCAAATGCATTATGAAGATTATTTAAATCTTGGCGAAATGGTTGGAAATTTAGCTCAGAAGCGCACAAGTTTAAAGATGACAAACAAAGGGGCGTATAGTAACCTCCTGCCTCTAAAACGCATGGGTTATATAAATTTTCTAAATTAAAAAGATCAGAAAAAATACACATTTTATTTCCACTAAATTTTGAAATATTTAATAATAAATTATTAAAATTAGAACAGATTTGAATAGTTTGAGAGTTATTAAACTTATCAAGAATCCTTAATGCAAAACTAGTATTATCTAAAGTCGGTTGACTATCTATAGAATTCCAACTTCCTGTTTGGCCAACCCAATCACTTAGTGCTTTGTTATTTAATTGTTTAGAATCATTTAAAAAATTATCATCTAATAAGAAAACTTCATTTTTATTTTCTATTTTTCTAAAATAATCTTTGGGTAAACTATCAAGAAAATAATTACCGATCACAAATAGTAAATCATCTGATTGCATATCAATTTTTTCTAAATACTCACCAATAAAGGTAACATCTAGCACACTATAAATAATTTCAAACTCAACCGGAAAACTTACACTCATTAAACGATCTTTGATTTGCTTGACGCACAAATCACTTTGATCAGTAATATGAATTTTTACTTTAAAATCTTCAAAAAATCCCAAAAATAAACTTAGATATTTTATTAAATTTTTACTTAACTTTCCATGACCAGACCCTAACTCAATAATATGAATTTTTGAGTTTTTATTTAAAATATTATTATTTTTTAAATCTTTGACAGCAGCATAAATTAATTTAGCATATTTTTGCGCTATGAAAATATTTGAAGAAATAACATTGGGAGTGATATTTTTTTCAAAAGTATCCTTACCTACTGATTGATAATAAGCATTGCTCATCGACCAAATTTTTGACTTTGAAAGTGAAGTGAACGACCTTTCTTTAATTGCAGAATTTATATCATCAAAATTCGACAATGGTATCATTACAAATCACCTATATAGACTTAATCAAAACCCTTTGAGGCATGTTAAACTATTGTGATTAATTAGTTGTATTAAACTATAGGTATTTTGTAATTAACCATTAATCTAAATCGGGATCTAACAACACTATTTCAAATTCACCCATAAGATTATTACTTAAATCTTTATGAATAACGTCTCGCATTTCAAAAAAGAATAAATAATCTTCTCGATGAATAAAAGTAAATTGATAACACCAGATTAGGTCTCGACGGGTTAATATAATACTAACGTTTTCTAATGAACCGCCTAATTGAATAACAACTGCTTGCCGCCCATCCGATAAAGAAATTTCAAAAATTCCTTTCATAATTTCTTTACGATAGAGATCAATAATTTCTTTACGATTTTGATCGTCATTTGAGCCTTGACCAAAACCACCAGAACCTAAAGCTTCATCTTTTTCATCAGTCGAGAGCGTGCTATCTGTTGCAGTAATTTCAATATCGGCGTCCGCATCGGCATCTGATTCTAAATCAGCCGACTCTTTGTGCTCTACGTTTCTTATGTCTAATACGATTGAGTCATTTGTTAGATTGATTGAGGAAGAGTCATTTGCAGGTAATTGTTGAGTAGAAATACTTATATTATCTTCGCTGTCTGAATCAGCATATTCTTCTTGATCTTGAGAGTTTGAATTCTGTTCGCTATCACTGCCAATTAAAATCCCACCCACTTCGCTAACATTTTGAGCTTTTTCCTCATCCGTATTTAATTCAACATAAGATAAGCCTTGGGCATCTTGAGCCGTTAAATTATCAGGTAAATCCTGATTGTTCGTAATTTCAATCGTGTTTAAGGACTCATTATCATTGATATTTTCTTCAGAAATAATGGATAACTCAGTGTTTAATGAATGTTCTTCACTGCCATCAATAATAATGCTTTGCAACACTTCTTGGTCAACTTCTTCATCCAACTCTAATTCCAACATATGCTGTTGTTGATCAGAGTTTTGCGGTTGATCTTTAATTGAAATAACGGAATTCAGGTGTTCGGACTGCTCATTCACATCAAGAATTTCTAAAAAGTTTTGATCTTTAATTGCTTCATCATTTTCAATAATAAATTCTTCGCCGTTTTGGTATTTTGAATTCAGCTCAGCGTTAATTAAAATAGAATTGCCTTGCTCTTCAGAAAGTGGATCTGAATCAATTAATTTTAAAGTATCTTGCAAGCTTTCTTCGTTAAACATATCGATTAGTTCAGCTTCAATCTGATTGCTCAAATCGCCTGCCAAATAATCTTGTGAAGTTAAACTTGTAGTGACTTCAGAAGCCCAGAAGGAACTTTGAGAGCCACGCTTAGATGATTTTGAGTTCTGTTCAGAAGATGAATTTTGTGATTCTTCATCCGACTCTTCCTCTTCCTCAAGAAACTTATTTTTGCTATTTTCATCATGGCCTTGTTCGTTGGAGAATTCACCCTGAGCTAAATCGTAATTACTTTGACCTTGACCTAATTCTTCAGATTGCTCCTCATCAAGTTCAGTATCAAATTCGTCTAAATTTTCTAAAAATGCATCCGATGCTCTTTTATCCGGTAACTTGTTAGTCCGACTATCGGTTTTAAAATTTTGCTCAAGGGTTGAACCAACAATAGACATATTTTTCTCGAAAACTATTTTTAATCGGCGAAGGCTTCAAGAGGCAACTCTTGCATTACTTCAATTTTTTTTTCAAGCTTTTCACGATTTTTAACCATTGTTTTTATTTCATTTTCGTACTCAATTAACTGGTTATTAAAAGTATCAAGTTGAGATTTTTTTACTCTAAATTGTTCTTGACGCATTTCATAATAACCACGCATTTTCAAAACTTCAAAAGTAGATCTGCTTTTACGAACTAAACTTTTTTCCATTAAATTTCGACATTTTGTTACTTTGATTTTGAAAGCATTCACTTTATTTGTCATGTCAACAATCGTGGTAGACAATTCATCTCTTATTTTTTTCTTTTTTTGAATTTCAATCTCTAGGCTCATTAACCTAGATTTTTTGATGTTTATGATCTCATTCATTATATTTTGCATTCGGGTATACCTTTCACATAATGATTTACCATATTGTTGTCTACACTCTTCGCCTGCTCACATACCCAATGTATGCTCCGCGGGCTTATCGCTTGACGCCTCATGGAAAACCATTCTGCGTTCGGTATAGATTTTAATCAGGGTGCTAAACTTTTTAAATCATTCATTAGGTTTTTCGCTATTCTTTTTTCATCAATGCTTTGACATAAAAACTTTTTGATAGCAGGCATTTTTGCGATCGCTTGGTCTGCAACTGCATCGCTGCCTGGTTTGTATTCCCCAATTCGTATTAACAATTCTATTTCTTTAAATTTTGCCATCCATTCGATTAATTGATTAGCTGAATGACGATGCGGTTCATTAGTAACTTTTTGAAAAAGTCGGCTTTTACTTCTTAAGATATCAATGGCAGGATACCAATTTTGATTGGCTAATTTTTGGGACAATACAATATGCCCATCTAAAATTGATTTTACTTCTTCGCCAATAACATCAATTTCATTTTCTGATTCGATTAATATGGTGTAAAACGCAGAAATACTGCCTTTGGCTGTACGGCCCGGACGTTCTAATAATTGCGGTAAAACTGTAAATACAGAAGGCGGAAAACCATTCCGTGTAGGTGGCTCACCGATTGACAAGCCTAATTCACGTTGTGCACGTGCAAAACGTGTGATGGAGTCAATCATTAAAATAACGTCAAGACCTTGATCACGATACGACTCAGCAATTGCAGTTGCTGTTTGTGCAGCTTTAATTCGTTCTAAACTTGAGGTATCAGACGTTGATACTACAACGACTGAACGTTTACGCCCTTCTTCACCCAATTCGTGACCTAAAAAATCAATTACTTCCCGACCACGTTCACCAACTAACCCTAGAACAATTACGTCGGCATCGGATCGACGGGCAATCATAGATAATAATGTAGTTTTACCAACACCTGCGGGAGCAAAAATTCCTACACGTTGGCCACGCGCACAAGAAAGTAAACTGTCAATTGCAGTGACGCCGGTAATTAAAGGTTGTTCAACCGATTTACGTTCTAATGCTTTAGGTGGACTACGATCGATTTGCACTGAGAGAGATGGCGTATTTATTGAACGATCTAAATACGTATCATCAATAATTTCACCCAATCCATTGAGAACGCAGCCTCGTAAATCATGATCAAAACGTAATTCAAGCGGTTTACGCATCGCAACTACTTTTGCTTGCGTAGAAAATCCTTTAACCGAACCTAAGGGAAATAAAATAACTTGAGATTGTTCAAATCCAACGCATTCGCACATTAATTTTTTATTGTCGTCTTCGATATAACATAGCTCACCCATACGCATTCTAGGAACAGCGGCGTGAATAGTATTTCCAATGATCTTGGTAATTTTTCCAGTTTCGACAATATTGACGACATCTAAAATGGAAGAATATTCAGTGCTTAACATACATACCCGTAGCGTTTGAAAATTAGGTGTTCATCTTGATCTTTTTTTCCGCTTGCAATTTAATACCGCAAGAGCGCGTCACAGCACTCTTGCGTGCGTAAAGCTTTGGCTACGCAGCGTCAAAGCGTCGTGCGATCGAAAAAAAACTTTATACTTCACCGTTGCACTTGACCTACTCTTTTTTAAAACGAAGGTCAAACGCTACGGGTATATTCCATCACTTAAGGCAAAGGTACTGTAATCGTTCGATCATCAATAACAATGATGAAA
>JAZKFP010000159.1:0-7705 GCA_040386355.1 Pseudomonadota bacterium
TTGGTAAAAATTGGGTACGATCATTAGATTCACTTCCTAATCCTCAGGATGAATCCGGCATTTTCTCCGATGAAGAACTCGATACTTGGATTAGTGAATGTAAAAAATTGCTTGGAAACTCTTACGCAGATCTACATAGTCTTGGTCTGCACGATATTCTGAAAGATATTCGTCAAGATTTAACGGAATTCGGTGTAAATTACGAATCTTGGTTTTCTGAACAATCTTTATCATTAAATAATCCTTCTGCAATCGATGAATCAATAAATTTTTTAAAAAATAATGGACACTTATACGAAAAAGAAGGCGCCTTATGGTTTCGCTCTACTGCATTGGGCGATGATAAAGATCGTGTTGTTATTCGAGAAAATGGGCAGCCTACTTACTTTGCATCAGATATCGCCTATCACTGGCAAAAATTTCAACGTGGATTCGATCGACTAATTAACATTTGGGGTGCTGATCATCACGGTTATATTCCACGAGTTAGAGCCGCTTTGATAGCACTAGGCGCGGATGCAGAAAAATTAGAAGTTTTGCTCGTACAATTTGCAGTGTTGTATCGTTCTGGAAAAAAAGTGCAAATGTCGACTCGATCTGGTTCTTTTGTGACATTACGAGAACTGCGAGCTGAGGTCGGCAATGATGCAGCACGATTTTTTTATGCGATGCGAAAACCGGATCAACATTTAGATTTTGATTTAGACCTTGCAACTTCTGAATCAAAAGACAATCCTATTTTTTACGTACATTATGCACATGCGCGTTTATGCAGCCTATTTTCTAAATATGAAAACTTAAATGGCATAGCGTTTGATTATTCTTCTATTTCAAATATGCAGCTTACGCTGCCTGAAGAACTTGATTTGTGTAAATTAATTGAAGAATTTCCTGATATTATTCAACGCGCTGCTGATCAAAGAGCACCGCATGTTTTAATTCAATATCTGCGAGATTTGGCAAGTTCTGTGCATCGTTATTACAATGAATATCGAATCATTGATGAAAGCAGCGAAACTACTAGTAATCGGTTATTGTTATGTGCAGCATTGCGAATTGTGTTAGCAAATGGTCTTGGTATTCTCGGACTTAGCACGCCGGAAAAAATGTAATCACAGAGTAATGTATGGCCACAAATAGTCAGCCTAACTATCCACCTTGGTTATGGGGAATTACCGGACTTGTTGTTGGATTATTTATTGCGTTGCTACTTGTATTTAGTAGCAAAGAACATTCTGCTGATCGCTCTCCTACACCGCTCGTTACTTCCTCGTCAGATACCAATCTTCCAAACGCAATTCCAGCAGTAAATAAACCTGCGGTTGAATATAAATTTTACACACCTCTACCTGAAGCCGAAACATTATTAGGCAAACATAGAGTTCAGCAGCATTCTCAAGCAGAACTCGCCCGAAAAGAACTGATGAAAAAAGAATTAGCAGACCAAGGATTGGTGCAAGAAAGTTTGAAAGCTTCAGGCAACGAAATTACTAAACCGGCTATTCAAGACAGTATTCCAACTAAAGTTGTAGACATTGCACAACCTGATACCACTCAGGACATTATTGATACATACGAAAACAAAGAGCAACTTTCTGCATCTGCACTTGAAGATGCTCAACCTGCACAATCATTTACCGAAAACATTTTTCAAAATCAAGAAGAAATCATTCAAGCTGAAATTCAGTCAGAAGTTGAATCTCGCACATCAAATACTCAATCTAGTGACATTGCTCAATCTAGCACCAGTGAACAATTTATTATTCAAGCCGGTTCATTTCGCTCTCAACTTGAAGCGGATCGTCAACGTGGTCAGTTACTATTGTTAGGCTTCCAGCCTTCTATCGAACAAGCAAATCTAGATGCAGAAGGAACCTGGTTTCGAGTCATACTTGGTCCTTTTGCCGCACGTAATGATGCAGAAAAAGTCGTTTCACAAATCGATCAACAAAAATTTCCAGTACGTATTTTTCGAAAAACCACTTCGTAATCATTTTTTAAAAAAACTATAAAAATAGTTTTATGGCATTTTAAACTCTCTAATGTAAATCTTGAGCTTGAAAACCATCTGATTGCCCTCATCTACTAGCTAGTTTAAAAATTTGCCCTTCACAAATAAGTTTGGGTTTTGCTAGCGTCGCTCTTCATCCTGCTCATTTACCGCTTTTTTATAATAACAAGAGCAGTAGCTCTGCAGGCAGTGACCGCTTTATTAAAACCAATTTATTGTGAATATACATCGTTCTTGACAATATTCTTTTGGGAGTTCTGATTTTGGATCAATATCGAGGAACCACGATTTTGTGCGTACGTCGAGGTAACCAAGTAGTACTTGGTGGAGACGGCCAAGTTTCTTTAGGCTCGACCATCATGAAAGGTAATGCGCGAAAAGTGCGTCGCATTTATAAGAATCAAGTGATTGCCGGATTTGCTGGCGGTACTGCAGATGCATTCACTTTATTTGAACGTTTTGAAGCAAAACTTGAAAAGCATCAAGGACATTTGGTTCGTGCTGCGGTTGAACTTGCAAAAGATTGGCGTACCGATCGTATCTTACGACGCTTAGAAGCCTTACTTGCTGTAGCAAATAAAGATGCCTTATTAATTATTACCGGTAATGGTGATGTGATAGAACCAGAACACAATTTAATATCGATTGGTTCAGGCGGCCCCTATGCACAATCTGCAGCACGCGCTTTGATGGATAATACCGATATGAGTGCACTTGAAATTGTACAAGCTTCCTTAAAAATTGCCGCTGATATTTGTGTTTACACCAATGAAAACATAACTATTGAAACTCTAGAATTTTAGGATCTTACATGTCAGATTTAACGCCCCGCGAAATTGTTAGTGAATTAGATCAACATATTATTGGCCAAGGTGATGCGAAAAAAGCAGTTGCTGTTGCATTACGTAATCGTTGGCGTCGAATGCAGTTACCTGATGCGTTACGTCAAGAAATTACTCCAAAAAATATTTTATTAATTGGCCCAACTGGAGTTGGTAAAACCGAAATTGCACGTCGTCTTGCAAAACTTGCTAAAGCCCCCTTTTTAAAAATTGAAGCAACAAAATTTACAGAAGTTGGATATGTAGGCCGTGACGTAGAATCTATTATTCGTGATCTTGTTGAAGTTTCAATCAAAATGCTGCGTGCGCAAGAAGTTGAAAAAGTAAAAGTTTCAGCCGAGCAAGCTGCAGAAAACAGAATTTTGGATGTTATTTTACGACCTAGTAAAGAATCACTGGATATTCGGAGTACGGAAATCACTTCCGATACTAGTGAAACTACACCTTCAACACGTGATGTTTTTCTTAAAAAATTACGCCAAGGTGAATTAGACGATAAAGAAATAGATATTGAAGTTAATAGTGCTCCAATTGGTGTGGAAATTATGACGCCCCCGGGCATGGAAGAAATGACCAGCCAATTACAAAGTTTATTTTCTAATTTATCGAGCGGCAGAAAAAAAAGTCGGCGTTTAAAAATCAAAGAAGCACGGAAAATTTTACGTGATGAAGAAGCTGCAAAATTAGTGAATGAAGAAGATTTAAAAACACGCGCAATTGATGCAGTTGAACAAAACGGTATTGTTTTTCTGGATGAAATTGACAAAATTGCTAAACGTTCAGAGGTTAGTGGAACCGATGTTTCGCGTGAGGGTGTGCAACGTGATTTACTTCCTCTAATTGAAGGCAGTACCATCTCAACTAAATACGGCATGGTAAAAACTGATTTTATTTTATTTATCGGTTCTGGCGCTTTTCATCTTGCAAAACCTTCAGATTTAATTCCTGAATTACAAGGTCGCTTACCGATTCGTGTTGAACTAAAAGCACTAACTACAGAAGATTTTGAACGCATTTTAACAGAACCAAGCATTTCAATTACCACACAATATCAAGCTTTATTAAAGACTGAAGGTCTGGAAATTGAATTTGCAAATGACGGTTTAAAGAAAATTGCAAAAATTGCCTGGCAAGTTAATGAAAAAACTGAAAATATTGGTGCACGACGTTTGCACACGGTAATGGAACGTTTATTAGAAAGTATCTCTTTCGAGGCTGATACACTTGCAGAAAAATACAAAGATAATCCTCTTATTATTGATGCGGAATATGTTGATAAACATTTGTCAGAATTAGCAGATAATGAAGACTTGAGTCGATATATTTTATAACCGGACGATTGTCTATGTTGTCGTCAAACGATATTCCTACGGGATTGCGTTACCACAAAAAATCAGCTGTGCTGGATATTATTTATTCAGCACAGACTTATTCCCTAACAGCAGAATTTTTGCGCGTTTATTCTCCATCCGCTGAAGTACAGCGTCACGGCAATCCCGAACTACAATTCGGTAAAAGCAATGTCCAAATTGAAAAAATTCACTACGTCGGACGTTATGGAATACGAATTGATTTTTCTGATAGTCATGCAACTGGTATTTTTAGTTGGAACTATTTACTGCATTTAACTTCAGAACATGAACAATTGTGGACAAAGTATTTGCAAGCTTTGGAAACAGCTGGTAAATCACGAGATCCTCATACAAGTATTGTGAGAATTCAATCGCCTCATCAAAAATCCATTGAGCAAAAATAATTATGTCGGCTTCTTTATTATCAGCACTTCCTGATTTTTCAGCATGTCGTATTCTTGTATTGGGCGATGTTATGTTGGATCGCTATTGGACTGGAAGCACACAACGTATTTCGCCTGAAGCTCCAGTTCCTGTGGTAAATATTGGTCCTTCAGAAGATCGTGCGGGCGGCGCTGCGAACGTTGCATTAAATGTTCGTGCTCTTGGTGCGCAAGTCACATTAATGGGATTATGTGGTACGGACGATCACGGCGATCAATTAGAAAGTATTTTACAACAAGCACAGGTTTCTACAAAACTTATTCGATGCGCACATCCGACCATTACTAAATTACGCGTAATGAGTCGCCATCAACAATTAATTCGTTTGGATTTTGAGCATACCGATTGGCCTGAAGCGGTTTATGCAACGTTATTAGAAAAGTTTTCTGAAATAATTCATCAACAAGATATTGTGATTTTTTCAGATTATGCAAAAGGCACATTAAATCAAGTTGAATTATTTATTGCATACGCACGTAAGCATTCAATTCCTACACTCGTTGATCCTAAAGGACAAGATTTCCAACGTTATCGCGGTGCAACATTATTAACGCCCAACGCGCATGAATTTGCATTAGTAGCTGGAAAATGGACTGATACTAAAGATTTAGAAAAACGTGCAAAAGAATGGACCCAACAACTTGATCTTTCTGCATTACTGGTGACACGTGGCGAGCACGGAATGACCTTTGTAGAAAAAACCGGCGCGTCCATGTCATTACCAACTGTTGCAAAAGAAGTTTTTGACGTAACGGGTGCGGGCGACACAGTAATTGCTACGCTTGCAACAGTATGGTCAGCAACGCAAGATTGGCGTCAATCGGTTCGACTTGCAAATTTAGCCGCTGGAATTGTGGTTGGAAAAGTCGGTACAGCAACGGTGTCTCGAGATGAGTTATCTCGTTCAATTCGTCCATTGCGTAGTCAGGGTGGAATTATTTCTGCTGAAGAATTGGTAGAAATTGTAGAAGACTTAAAAGCCCAAGGTAAAAAAATTGTTTTTACAAATGGATGTTTCGATATTTTGCACGCCGGTCATGTCCATTATCTCGATCAAGCACAAAGCTTGGGTGATGTGTTAATCGTTGCAGTAAATTCAGATGAATCCGTGCAACGATTGAAAGGACTAACTCGCCCCATTAATTCTCTACAAAATCGAATGACGGTTTTATCTGGTTTGCGCGCAGTTGATTGGGTAACATCTTTTTCAAATGATACGCCAAAAGAACTTATTGAATTACTCACACCAAATATTTTGGTAAAAGGTGGTGATTACCAAGAAGAGAATATTGTTGGCACAGAATGGGTGAAATCGCATGGCGGTAAAGTAAAGACTATTCCATTTGTTGATGGATGCTCAACTACTCTTACCATTCAAAAGATAGCTCAACAAAAATATTAAAAATAAAAAGGTTATTTGCACCACTTAATTTGCACTATGCATTACCAATATCATCTTTATCCAATAGTGCCGATCCAGTACAAGGTTTAATTTTTTGTATTCTAGTTTTATTTTTAAGCCTAGCTTTATCAGCCTTTACCTATCGTTATATTGAAATTCCTTCGCGGGATTATTTAAATATGAAAATATTTAAGTACAAAAACGGCGGATTCGCAAAGTAAGTGCAGCAATGAAGCTGCTAAATGTATCGAATAGATTGCAAGAAAATTTTTTAGCTGCGTACGTGTTTCATTAACCGTTTCTTTTTCGCTACTTGTCGTTTAGTTAATTTATTTTTCTTGCCTGCAAAAGGATTGTCACCGGTTTTAAAAATTAATTGCACCGGTGTTCCTACTAGTTTTAAACGATCTTGGAAAAAATTACTTAAATACGTTTTATACGCCGTAGGCAGGGCTTGAGTTTGATTGCCATGAATCACAATTTGTAGTGGATTTCGACCACCGATATGCGCGTAACGTAATTTAATTCGACGCCCATGTACCGCTGGTGGATTGTGAGCAGCGACAGCTTCTTCTAACCATGCACTTAATTTTGATGGACTTGCATCGACCAAGCCTGACTTGTGCGCTTTCACCACCGCATCAAAAACTAAACCAACACCAGTACCATGTAAGGCGGAAATATTTAAAATTTTCACATTACGTACAAAATTTAATTTTCGATCAAGTTGTTGTTTGATAATTTCTTTTTGGTCTGGTTCTAATCCGTCCCATTTATTTACAGCGATCACTATTGAACGACCTGTCTCAATTGCAAACCCCAATAAATGCAAATCTTGATCGACCAAACCTTCTTGCGCATCAATTACTAACACCACAGCACTTGCTGCACGAATTGCACTTAAGGTTTTAATCACGGAAAACTTTTCTAAACCTGCGTCAACTCTTCCACGGCGTCGTACACCAGCAGTATCAATTAATGTAAAAGCAATGCCGCGACGTTCAAACGGAATAAAAATGCTATCACGTGTGGTGCCAGGCATATCGAATACAACAACTCTTTCTTCACCAAGCATGCGATTTATTAGCGTTGATTTTCCAACATTGGGTCGACCAATAATCGCAACGGCTATTCGATCTTCACCTGGACCATCAAGAGTTTGATTTTCTTCTGGAATTTCCTCAGATATTGCTGGACATTTTACAAGAAGATCTTCCTTTAATTGTCCTAATCCTAAACCGTGCGATGAAGAAATTTGCAAAATGTCTGCCCATCCCAACGTTTGAAATTCTGTTTCAATCCATTCCGAGCTGACGCCATCTATTTTGTTAATCACTAAAATAACTTTGCGACCAGCTTTACGCATCTCTTTGGAAATGCGTTGGTCTTCGGCCGTTAATCCATCACGAGCCGACACTAAAAACATTACCCAATCTGCTTCTTGAATCGCTTGCCAAGCTTGCTCGCGCATTAAGGTTTCAACACCTTCAACTTGAGCAGTTAAACCACCGGTATCAACGAGCAATACACGTTTGTGCGCCGACAATTCCATATCACCGTACACACGATCACGCGTAACACCGGGCATGTCTGCAACCAAAGCATCTTTGCTTTGCGTTAGGCGATTAAACAAAGTTGATTTACCAACGTTGGG
>JAZKFP010000160.1:0-16626 GCA_040386355.1 Pseudomonadota bacterium
TTCAATATTAGAAAAGTGTTTTAGGAATTCCCATGCACCGCTACCCACCACAAATTAAATACATCATTGGTAACGAAGCTGCTGAACGTTTTAGTTTTTACGGAATGCGCAGTATTCTCACTATTTTCATGGTGCAATATTTAGCTTTTTCTGCTGCCGATGCTCAAGCGAATTATCATTACTTTATCAGCGCCGTTTATTTAACCCCATTACTCGGTGCTTATATCGCGGATCGATTCCTCGGAAAATACAAAACCATTTTGTATTTATCCTGTATTTATTGTTTAGGACATTTAATTTTAGCGATATGGGAAACACGAACGGCTTTTTTAATAGGTTTAGGATGTATTGCGTTAGGATCTGGCGGGATAAAACCCTGTGTATCCGCGCATGTTGGCGATCAATTTACTGCCTCTAATAAACATTTATTACGCAATATATATTCTATTTTTTATTTTTCGATTAACTTCGGTGCATTCTTTTCAAGTCTGTTAATTCCTTGGGTATTACCAAAATTTGGTCCAGCCTGGGCATTCGGTATTCCCGGAATTTTAATGGCATTCGCCACCTTTATTTTTTGGCTAGGACGTAAACACTATATTTATATTTCACCGACAAAAAATTCAGGTGAACCAGGTTTTATAGCAATAGTTTGGTATGCATTAAAAAACTTTAAAAATACCAACAACCATTGGTTAGATGTCGCAAAAAATAAATTCACTGAAACTCACGTTGAAAATGTAAAATCAGTAGCCGCTATTTTTAAAATCTTTATTTTCGTTTCTGGATTTTGGGCGTTGTTTGATCAGTACGGTTCAAGCTGGGTATTACAAGCCGAACAAATGAACCGTCAATTTTTAGGCATGACGATTGAATCCTCACAATTACAAGCTTTAAATCCAGTGTTTGTAATGCTGCTCATTCCCTTATTTATGTACGGTATTTATCCTTTCTGCGAAAAAATTGGATTAAGTATGACACCGCTGCGCCGGATGACGTACGGAATGTTTTTAGCGGCACTCTCATTTATTGTGGTTGGAATTTTACAAATTTTTATCGACAAAAGTTATGACATTTCAATTGGCTGGCAAATCATCGCTTATTTAATTTTAACTATGTCCGAAGTTATGGTATCTATTACCGGACTTGAATTTGCTTATACTCAAGCACCCAAATCCATGAAAAGTACCATTATGAGCTTCTGGTTGCTTACCGTTTTTATTGGTAATTTTTTTACCGCTTCCATTTCAAAAATAAATAGCTTTGAAGGCGCGAATTATTTCTTTTTCTTTGCAGGAATAATGGTGATCTTTTCAATAATGTTTACTTATCTAGCGCGTCAGTACGTCGTGCGTGATCAATTTACTGAATAGTAAAATAAACTCAATTAACGTCTTTTTAAGAATCACATTTCCCCTACAATTTTATAAAAATACTCAGCAATAATCAGGGATTACATAACGTCAAATTTCAACAATATACGCTTCTAAAGATATGGTGCTTTGCATTGTAATAAATTGCATTAATTAAATGAATCTGCGTTTAATTATTATTTAAAAGATTTCATATATCGTTGATCAATCCAGCGCTTCCAATACCACGCGAATTTATTTCTAGTGCAGATGCCCCACTTTGCTGCAATGGCTTTTTTCTCACCTAAGGTAACAAGTTTTAAAGCATGTTCTGATGCATTGTGTGAAATTAACGGTCTTCCATTTAATTGGGCGTCAATATTTTTGCGTAACGTTTTAGCTTGACGGACTGCGTGCACACCAGACATCGGTAATGGATGACCATTTATAAAAGCACAATCTCCAACCGCAAATACACTTGGGTTAGAAACCGATTGCAGTGTATCTTTCACTAACCAACGTTTTGGGTTTGCTGAATGGGCTAAAGGTGTTAAAAAATTGGATGATATATGACCGCCTACTGCACCAATACCAAAATGTGCTGTGATGGTTTCACCATGGTTTGAAATAAAAATTAATTCACTATCACCAATGGGTTCAATATTTTGAATACGAAAATTATCGCGCCAAATAATTGATAATTTTTCACAGGTATATTTTATCCATAGCTGTGCTTTTAAAGGTAATTCAGTTGCTATATTTTTATCCGCTGTAATCCAAATTATTTTTACTTTTGATTTTATGTGCGTTGCATAAATACGAATGGCAATTGCACAAAATAGTTCTATTGCAGCAAGACCTGAACCAACGATAACAATTTTATATTCTTCTACTTTGTCAATTTCATTGTTAAGATTTTTTAACCAAAAATCACAACGTTCGACAAAATCTTCTATCGGTTTTACAGGTAACCAATTTTTTAAAGTAAATTGCTTTTTTTCAAAAAATTTATTATCACCGACTCTTAAATCCGAAATAATCCCCGTATTTAAAGAAGCAATATCGTACGAAATTTGACCTGACGAATGATGAATAATTTTTTTGTACACATCTAATTGTGTAACACTACTCTGAATCCATTCAAGGCCTTTTTGCGGCAACCATTCTGCAAGATCAATACGTAATTCATCTAAACCATAATGGCCTGCAATCCAACCTGGAATCATTCCTGAGTAATAACTGTATTGATGAGGAGAAATTAAGGTTAAATTTTTTCTAAGCGGTTCGTGGCAATCACGAATCATACAAAGATGACTGTGCCCTGCTCCGATTAAAATACAGTTCATGATAGTGTTCCAAACACATAAAAATTTACAATCCCGATCTTTAATGGATTAGTTTTTTTCAATTTTAATTAGATTGTGTTCGACAGTAACATTGTTTGAATTTAACGTGAAGGAAAACCGAAGAATTAATATAAAATGAAGATAAAAAAACGGGCGCCCCCAGAACGCCCATAAAAGAAGATTTTTTTATAATAGGTGTCATTTCACCTTTTTATTTATTCGCATCGTGAGACCCCTGTATCATCACGATGCTCGTAGTGTACTCAGACCTTCACGTTTGATTGTTATTAAGTCTGTAGGAATCTGTTGATTTAGAGTAAGCAGCCTGGGAATTTGGCTAAGAATGGGTTAGGAAATAGGTGTCCTCTGCAGATAATGGACAGAGGACAGATCATTAACGTCTATTCGGTTGGAAAATTTAGATCGTATTGAGCCGTTTCAACGCTATCTTCACCACAAACACAGGCGAGAAACATTTTCATAAAAGTATGTAAGTTGAGGGAAAAGCGATTTTCTTCAGATTTGGTTAAGTTTGGAGTAGAACTTATATCACCTAAATTTGCTGCATTTAATTCAGGCACCAGGGGTTCAAAGTCATGTTCAACTAATAATTCCTCATCATGTGAATCAATTGCAGGTGTTCCTAATAATATTGCAGAACGTTCTGGTGAATTATTTTTAATTGATTGATTATTTTTTGGCGTGCTAATCGTCGGGTCAACTCTTTTTAAGTACTTTTCCGATCTGGGAGAAAAAGGAGGCAAGGCTTGGAGGCTTGCAATTTCAGCTAAATGATTATTTGGTGCTCGCCTTGTATTATTCATAAGATTTGAATAATCGATGGTTTGATACCCAATAGCTTCTGTCTTTTGATCTACATTTTCTGAAGCTTGCTTTGGTGAACTATAAATGGAAGAAGTAGCTTCATGCTTATCAGATTCATTTCTCACTAAAATTGTTTGGCGGATTATTGGTGTCTCTATTTGAATGGGGATTGAACCTATAGGTACATGCGAAGACGTTTCTTCTTGATCGACTACAACTTTTGCTTCATTTTTTTCATCACTAAAGAGTTGCGTAGAACCTTCAACTTCTAACGATTTTGCAGTCTGAGTATCATTATCTGAATCAGAGTCAGTTGGGTTAATTAGGGCCGACTCAAATTGAGAACCATTGGATTCAAACCTATCTCTAGGAGATGACGCTGTTGAGGAATCTGAATTATTAAAAGAATCATCATCTACTTCATCTAACTGAGTTTTTGGTAATAACAGAGTACTGTTTAAATCTAATTTTGGATCAATGACAAGTGCAGGAACTATTGACACACCAACTAAAGACTCAGAAGATTGATCTCTACTAATCAATTGATTTGCATTTAATTCTTCAGCAGGTATTTCTAATAAATTTGCAGAACGTGGAGATGAAATAATAGGTAATAAAGCATTAGTTTCCAACACACTTATTGGCTCAATTACAGATAAAATACCTTCCGATCTTAGAGGTAAAGGAAGCAAATCTTGTGAGCTATTTGAAACAGCAAACTGCCTATTTGGTGAATGCATTGTAGAATTTCTATTGTCTAATTCATTAAAAGTTTTTTTCGAATTTTCAGCTGTTGAATCAGCGTTGTTTGGTGTTGAGAGGGTTTCAGAATTTTTTAAATCTTCTTTTACATGATGTACGAGCCAAGGTGCACCAGAAAAATTTAAACCACTCTTCAAATAAGCCGTTCTAATATGTTGACTTAGTGACCGAGTAGCTCGATTTTTTTGCTCATCTTCTACTGAATTATTTTTTTGAGTGCATAGTCCTAAATCTATTTCTGTAACTTGAGTTTGACCTTTATTCCTGGGATCAGAACGCATTTCTCTAGCCTGCTTTTCTGCAGAAGTACTTAAAGCTCTTCGGGAAATCGCTGGAGTTTGATATCTTTTAATATTAAAAGAAGGCTTTACTAGATCAGTATTTTTTAGCATTAAATTAATTGCATCGTTAATTCTTTGCCTTTCTTTATCTATTGCTACAGGTGTAGCAGACGAATATTTTAAATTAATAATATGACCATTAGCTATTACTAAAGTTTTTTGAGGATCAGCTCCAACACTAAGTAAAAACTTTACGATCCTTTCACTTCCTGATCGAGCAGCTTTATATAAAGGTGTTTCAAAAGTTTGATTACCGTTTTTTGCAACATTTGGTTTAGCTTCATTTACGTCAATATTATCACCACCAAATAAATTTTCTGCTTTAAGCCTCTCCAATTCCTCTAACTTATCTTCTCCAATTGCTTTATAGAAATCCTGTCTATTTATTATTCTTTGGTAACTTGAAACTGTTGGAAATCGATCAGTGGATCTAGGTTTATTTGAGCTTTTGTCTTCTACTACATCAGCAACTTCATCTAAATTATGTCTTGAGGAATCTGCACGCTCAAGCTCAAAACGACCTCTTGCAAATGTTTCGTTTGCTAAAGTTTGCGGACTTTTGGGTTGTTCATATGTTGAAGATTCAGATTCTCGTTTATTTAAATTTCTGTCTGAAGGAGATTGTTGAGAACATGAAAATGCTTGGCCAAAGAATTTTTTTGGGGAACGGATCATATTTGCTATGGGTGAACTCGGGGCACTTCCGCTAGGTGAACGAGGCAATCTCATATTTGGCGTCACTGCGTTTGCGAATTTACGTCCAACACCTGAAATTGGGGAAAAATTAAATGAACTGTTGGTGGAATTAGAAGACTCCGAATTATTTGCAGAGCTAGATGGCGATGATGCAGAAGACCTTGATGACCTAACCGAACTAAACATAAAAACTCCACAACTACTCAATTCAACACAGTTTCCGATCCTAACTTTTATGCCATCAATCTAGCAAGTTAAAACAATGCCGCCCCTCTTAAAATATGTAAAAATGCTCATCCTTTAATTCGTCATATTTTTTCAAGGATGAAACATGATTTACAGGAAGTTATTTCCCCTGCTTACTTTTTTTACTCTCTCTGTACCAGCGTTAGCGATTGAAGATCTTATTTTAACGCCCGACAGTACTCGCTTGCGTCATGAGGTTGAATGGATCAACACGGCTCAATCTGATTTAGTGTTAAGCACGACGTGGCCGGTTCGAATTTCATTAAGTTATCCACAACTTCAGAATCAGTGGCAAACGTTATGCGAAAACAATAATGAAACGCCCTTGTTGTGCGACGCGGTAAATCAGCATCTGCAGAACGCGACAAAAAATATTTCAGCCGAATTAACACTTGCCAATCAAGGTCAGTTTTTTCCTGGATTTGCAGAGTCTTTTGATGCATCGAATGCCAATATTGTTTGGGATCAACAACAAGGTTCTTGGCAGTGGCATGCGGAAGCGACGGTACGTGATGATGCAGAACGCAGTCCGACTGGACATTTAGACGGTTCATTTATTTCTTGGATGAAATCCGATTGGCGAATTGGTGTGGGTTCTCCCAAACAATGGTGGGGACCCGGTTGGCAGTCTGGATTAATTTTATCGACACACGCTCGCCCTACTCCTGGATTATTTATTAATTATTACCAACCTACTGCGTTTCAATCGGTCTTTTTAAATTGGCTAGGGCCTGTGCAAGTGGTTTCATTTTTAAATCAATTGGAATCGGAACGTACTATTGTAAATCCATTTTTCTGGGGATTTCGTTTCACAGCTAAACCTAAATCTTGGTTGGAATTGGGTTTAAGTCGAACTGCAATGTGGGGCGGCGAAGGTCGCGATAAAGGTTTGGATGTTTTTTGGGATGTGCTGATTGGTGATGATAACCAAGTTGGACCAGGCACTGAACAGCCGGGTAATCAACTGGGCGGCTTCGATATAAAAATGGCCTGGGAAATTGCGGAGAATCGTCAGCTTGGTTTTTATACCGAATGGATTGGTGAAGATGAAGCCGGTGGCTTGCCTTCCAAACCAATTTTATTAGCAGGAACTTCATTCGCAGAAATTAATAGCGACGGTGAAGGCTGGCGAATAATTTTTGAAGTCAGTGATACGGCGGTTGATCCTTTTAGTGATTCTGAATTTGATGTGGCGTACGAACACAGTATTGATACAACCGGTTATCGATACTATGGCCGCTCGATGGGTAGTAGCTTTGATAGTGACAGCCGCACCGCCGTGTTAATCGGTCAGTGGTATTTAAATTCCACGCAATCACTCGGTGGTCAACTGGGGTTTTATCAAATTAATCGCGATGGTTCAGCGCGTGAAAATGCACCCTTTCAAAACGCCAATGAAATGGAAGCAGTAAAAATATGGTACGAACAAGAAATAAATCAATTCACGTGGCGCGTGCAAGCGGATGCCTTATCGGAATTACCCGAAAATACCTACGGGTTTGACGAGCGCTGGCGTTTATTATTAGCAGTTAAATATAATCTTTAGGATCGTTTATGAATTCATCCAATTGGCCAACCTACGCCGGAATTATGCTGTTATCTGGCGTTGGTATTCCGATCCTTGCAGCATTAAACGCCGGACTTGGATTGCGCATCGGAAGTGCGCCAGCCGCTTCTGTAATTGGATTAACAGCAGCTTTATTGTTTGCTGTAATTGCAACGTTAATTTCTGGAATGATGCCGCGCGATGCCGATTGGGGAAATATTCCACTGCAATTTTATGTCGGTGGCGTTTTTATGGGTTTTTATTTAGTGGCAGTGACTTTTATTGCGCCAAAATTTGGCGTTGGTAATGCGGTATTTTTTGTATTACTCGGACAAATTATGAGTGCTGCAGCGATTGATCACTTCGGTTTATTTGGGGCTGCAAAAGCAAGTATTGGTGGAGTACGAATATTCGGAATTGTATTAATGATGGTTGGAGTTTTTCTGGCGAGAAAAAAAGTTGGGCATTAAAATTATATAAATCGTACTTAGGAAATTCTGCACAGGTTTATTGTATCACATAAAAATCGCATTAATCTTTTGATATTGAGCTCTTAATTCTTAATCTGTAGGGGCGAAACATCTTTCGCCCGAGTTATCTACCTGCATCTTCCAGTTTTCATTCAATCTTTCATTACAATGGTTCAAGATTTAAAAAAACTAATTTCTATTTTAAAAATACGCTATCGACACTGTATTTTGAATGCGCTTAAAGTCTTGCTGTGGACGAAAAATGTTTCGCCCCTACATAATCCAAACAGAGCGCAATATAAAAGATTAGTAATCTGATGTATCATGGAATACACCACTTTCTCTGAAAAATTTTTTTTAGCGAGACAACGTGTTAAGTATTAAGATTTTCAAACTACTGTTCGATAAATTTTTTACAATTACTGATTTGAAATTCTCATGAATAGTTTTTTTGGATCACGAAATACATGAATTTCATTTTTAATTTTTTTGTAGGTTAGATAACAATGCATTCTTGAATTGCTTAATATTTTTGGAATAAATATTGCTGCATTAATGCCTTTATATCGAGCTGACGGTGTCCACAATCCTGGATGTCCTTCTTTATGAATACGTGATCCCAGTTGTTGGCATTCTGTATAATCGTTTGATTTTAAAAATTTCCATTTTTTTTCTTTAGGCAATAAATTAATTAAAGCTGCGTTGCAAGGTATCAAGTGCACACGGCGCTCTATTGAAATACCCTCATAATTCTGCCAACCTGCATCAGCAAGTAGTCCATTATTCCAATGGTAAACCGTTTCATAAATAGTCGTTTCAAACTCACGACTTCCATACCATACACCATAAAATCCACGACTAAATCGAGTTTGCATCCAATGTGTAAATGGGTAATCGATATTTGAAAGGAATTGGCTTTCTTCAAACGGTCGATCAATGATTGGTTGGGAAGATTCAAAAAAAATGGGTTTGATTTCTATTTCTAAACGAGTTGCTTCAGCCCAATCGTCAGGTTCGTCGCTTAAATCATCAAATAGGTTTTCTGAATTTCGTAACGATACGATATTTCTAAAAAGATTTTGATTTATTTCAATTAAAGATAAGCCATCCAGCGAATTCACGTATTAATGTCCACGCTGACGATCTAAATATGATCGAACCAAATACATTCCTAACATACCCTTTTGTTCAATAATTTCTACCGGAGTAAATCCTTCAAAAGCACGATTGGGTTGTTTCATCCAACGATAACTAAGTTCTCGATGATGAGGAAAAAGTAAACGCAAAGCTTTATGGATGCCTAAAAGAATACCAGCGCGTTCTAATTTATCCCGATCATTCACCAGAGGATTACCAGCGCGGTATTTTGATAAAGCCGCGCGATTTTCAGTAGATAAACCTAATAAACTGAGTTGTTCGATGGTATTAAGCTGCCAATGATCAAAAAGTTTCATGATCATTTTGGTAATTTTTCCTCTATCTAACGCGGAACCAGATAAAGAAGTATCCATAATAGCTACCCGATGCAATTACTACAATTATAGTTGCAATAGTAACAGAAGGCTTTTTTTATGCAAGAGGGAAGGAAGGATAGGTTGTACATTTTGGTGCTTTACAAATAGAAAATTAAATCCCTGGTTTCCACCCATTACTCATCGGATACCGTCGATCTCTTCCAAATGCTTTTTCCGTCATACGCACACCCGGTGGTGCTTGGCGACGTTTATATTCATTTTGATCAACACGTTGAATGACGGAGTACACTAACTTTTCTGCAAATCCTTGATCAATTAATTCTTGCGCACTTTTGTCTTGTTCAACATACAGTGTTAATAATTGATCCAGTACATCATAAGAAGGCAATGTATCTTGATCGGTTTGATTAGCGCGCAATTCTGCGGAAGGTGCGCGGGTAATAACTTCTTCGGGAATAACTCGATTTTGTTGATTCATCCAACGCGCAAGTTGATATACCTGCGTTTTAGTTAAATCTTTTAATAGATTAAATCCGCCAATCATGTCGCCATATAATGTGGAATAACCCACCGCGGTTTCACTTTTATTGCTGGTATTTAAAACGATAAATCCATTTTGGTTCGACAGTGCCATTAATAATACGCCGCGACAGCGGGCTTGAATATTTTCACTTGTTATAGATTTAAATGGGTCAGAATATTTTAAAGTTAATTCGTGCTCGAAACTTTTTACTAAAGCATCTATTGGAATCGTATGGTATTTAACATCCAACCACTCAGCTTGTTGTGCGGCAAGTTTAATGCTGTGTTCTGAAGTAAATTGCGACGGCATCATCACTGCATGTACTGCTTTTTTACCCAATGCTTCTACAGCAATTGCTAAGGTTAATGCAGAATCAATTCCACCCGACAATCCTAAAATAATTCCTGGAAAATCATTTTTTTGTAAATAATCTCGCAATCCTAATTTTAAAACTTCCAACCAAATATGTGGCGAGTCTTTTTTTACGTTATTTATTTTTATTAATTCTGGTGAAGTATTAACAGGCTTTGCATTAAGCCGCGGGAAAAAATTTGAAGTATTTTTTTCATTAGGAATAATGGGTTCTAAATCGACCGATTCAATGACATTCCATTCATCATTTGCGCGTTGCCATTCTAAAATGGTCCAGCGTTCCGTACAGAGTTGCTCTTGAAAAGCAACTTGGCCTTTTGCATTCATCACAAAAGATTGGCCATCAAATACTAATTCGTCTTGACCACCAATTAAATTAACATAAACAATTGGAATCTTATTTTCTTCTGCACGTGCGTGAGCGGTTGTTAATCGACGTGCATGTTTATTCATATGATAGGGCGATGCGTTTAAACAAATAATGCATTCAGCGCCTTCAGCAACGGCACGACGCGCAGGTTGCGGATGCCATAAGTCTTCACAAATTAAAATTCCAAATTCGTGTAACGCAGCAGTAATCGTTAAAGAGGATTGACCAGTAACAAAATAACGCTGCTCATCAAATACTGAATAATTTGGTAAAAATTGTTTTGCATACCAACGGGTTTCGCCATTTGGAAATATTACAACCGCGCCATTCGTGGTTTGATGCTCGATAGAGCCTGGTGCGCCAATTACTAAAACCGTATTCGCATCGGATTTTTTTTGTTGTTCAATTAAAATACTAAGTGCTGAATGTACTCGAGGTTTTACACTGGAGCGTAATAATAAATCTTCGGGAGGATAACCAATTAAAGCAAGCTCAGGACAAATTAAAATATCAACATTTTTTTGTTGTGCATGTTCTAAACCTTGACGAATGCGTTGCGCGTTTCCGTCAATATCCCCAACCAAAGCGTTGAATTGCATCCAAGCAAGACGCATTTATGAATTCTCTTTATTTAATTTATGGTTTTATGAATTATGTGGGCAGGCGCTGACACACCTGCCTAGAATCATCTATCGCTAAGAAGCAACAGAATTTAAAAAAATTATTATCCACGAGCTAGCAAACCACGTAAATCCATAATCGCTGCATTCGCACGTGAAATATAATTTGCCATAACTAATGAATGATTTGCCAACACGCCCATGCCGCCGCCATTTAGTACAACCGGACTCCATAGTGTTTGTTGGGTTGCTTCTAATTCACGAATGATTTGATCCAAACTTGCGGTAGCGCCTTTATCTTCAAGAACTTCTGCAAAATCAATTTGTGCAGCTTTTAATAAATGATATAACGCCCAGGTTGTTCCACGCGCTTCATACAATTCATTATCAATTTTTAACCAAGGCGTTTGTTCGAACTGCTGATCATCTAGATTATCGGTTGTTGCAATATTGCCCGCTAAATTAGTATGAATTGCCCGACGCCCAACACTTGAACTCAATCGTTGCGATAAACTACCCAAACGCTTTGAAACTTTGTTTAGCCAATCATTTAAATTATCGGCTCGTGCATAAAATTCTGCTTTCTGAGCATCTTTTGCTGTTGTTGAATCAAACAAACGTTTGCGATAATTTTTTAAATGTTTAATTGCTGTACGGTATTCACCTTCTGTTGAAGGCAAAATCCAGCTTTTATGTTCAAATTTTAATAATGGGTCAGCAACTTTCAAATCTTTATCTTCAGACGATTGCGATTGAGAACGCGAAAGATCATCGCGTAAAACTTCACTTAAATCACGAATTTGTACGAGCACACCAAATTCCCAAGACGGCATATTGTCGAGAAAAACTCCGGGAGGTGTAACGTCGTTTGCAATATAACCACCGGATTTATCTAATAGTGTTTCAGCAACGCGAATCATCGTACCGAGGGTTACATCGCCGACAACATTACGCTCTTTATTAGTAACATCTCGTACTGGAAATAATGCGGGCTCACGACTCCACCACCAACCAACTATTAGTTGCAGCAATAATAAAATAAGAACGATCGCGCCGAATAATCGAAAGCGATTTCGAACTTCGTGCTTAGGTTCAGATGTATACGCGTAATCACGGTCGATATTTTCTGTCATGGAATTGTGCCTGATTTAAGTTGAGTATCTTCGTATTTAAATTCTAAAATACCGTAACTTACACTGCGTCATTATTACGGGAAATAACATCCATCATGTCATACAAGCCGGCGGGTTTATTAGCAATCCAAGCTGCTGCTCGAACAGCACCACGAGCGAAGTTACCACGATTCGATGCTTTATGAGTGATTTCTATACGTTCGCCTTCTGCTGCAAATAATACAGTGTGATCCCCAACTATATCGCCACCTCTAATAGTAGAAAATCCAATGGTGCTCGCATCACGTGCACCCGTTCGACCTTGACGAGCATACACTGCTGATTCTTTTAACGTAGTATTACGCGCTTTCGCAACTACTTCTCCCATACGTAAAGCGGTACCTGATGGCGCATCAACTTTATGACGATGATGAGCTTCAATAATTTCAATATCGTATTCAGGACCTAACATTTCGGCGGCTTTTCGAAGCAATGCAAAGCATACGTTAACACCAATGCTCATATTTGGCGCCCAAAGTATCGGAATAGTTTTCGCCGTATCGTGAATGATTTTTTCTTGTTCAGGTAAAAATCCAGTTGTTCCTAGAATGAAAGGTTTTTTCCAACGTTGACACCATTCGGCATGAATCACACTGACTTCCGGTAACGTGAAATCAATTGCGACATCAAATGAATCTGGATTCAAATCACGTAGCGCATCACCATCGGCTTGCACGAAAACATTTAAAGCAGAACAACCCACTAAAATTGCAGCGTCTTGTCCAATTGCAGAACTCTCACCGCGATCAACAGCAATAGCCAACCTACAGCCTTGTTCATTTTCGCTCAGTAAACGAATAATTTCTCGACCCATCCGACCCGACGCGCCGAATACTAAAACTCTCATGGATAATACCTAAGATTAATATTTTATATGTACATTCTATTTAAGATAAATAATCGTGTGTGATGTTTTTAAAAAATCACGGTGGCCAATAAAATTTTTATCAAAAAAATAAGGTTGGATTTGCTAATTTGCAAATGCTAGCAGGATTAGTAGAGGATGTAGATAGTTTTAACTCTTTCTTTCTTTTACTATGCAAGAGGCACCGCTCAACACGGGCGAAAGATTTTTCGCCCCTACACATAATGACCACTTTCCAAAAAATACTTAAAACTTTAACGGATACCGTAGGGGCGAATAATCATTCGCCCGCCTGTGCTTTTCCACACAATACCTTTCATTAAAAATATTATGTGGGAAAACTCATCTGCGTTCGCTATATAAAATAAATACAATAATTTTTACAACTTCATATCGTCAAAAAACTTTTTCACACCGTCAAACCAGGTTGTTTTTTTTGGCGAATGTCCGCTGTCATCCGATTCCAATGCATCATGAAATTGTTGAAGAATTTCTTTTTGACGTTTCGATAAATTCACTGGGGTTTCTACTACTACCCGACACATTAAATCACCAGGTCCGCCGCCACGTGCGGCACGTACACCCTTACCGCGTAACCGAAATGTTTTACCAGTTTGTGTTTCTTGCGGAATTTTTAAACGGACACGGCCGTCAAGTGTTGGTACTTCAAGCTCGCCACCTAAGGTCGCGTCTTTAAAACTAATCGGAACATCGCAGTACAAATCACTGCCTTCTCGATTAAAAATAGGATGTGGTTTTAACGCAACTTGTACGTATAAATCACCAGCCATACCACCGCGTGCGCCCGCTTCACCTTCCCCCGTTAAGCGAATCCGATCACCAGTATCAACGCCAGGTGGAATTTTCACCGATAAGGTACGTGATTTTTGCTGACGTCCTTGACCACTACAGGTTGAACACGGATCTTTAATCATTTGACCTGCGCCACGACAATGTGGACAGGTTTGTTGTACAGAGAAAAATCCTTGTTGCATCCGCACTTGTCCTGCGCCATGACAGGTTGAGCATGTCACAGGTGATGAACCTGGTTTTGAGCCAGAACCGTCGCAGGTTTCGCAGCTTACTAAACTGGGGACACGAATATCTACGCTAGTACCGCGTACCGCATCTTCTAAATCTAATTCCAAGGTATATCGTAAATCAGAACCGCGACTACCACCGCCACCTGAACGCGATTGACCACCAAAAATATCGCTAAATACATCACCAAAAATATCGCCGAAGGATGAAGCATCGCCGCCGCCAAAACCGCCGCTGCCACGATTTGGATCAATACCAGCGTGTCCAAAACGATCGTACAAACTGCGTTTTTCAGGATCCGATAAAATATCGTAGGCTTCTTTAGCTTCTTTAAATTTGGATTCTGACTCAGGATTATTATCGGTATTTCGATCTGGATGGTATTTCATCGCAAGTCTGCGAAATGACTTTTTAATTTCTTGTTCGTTGGCGTCTTTAGCGACACCGAGGATTTCATAAAAATCTTTTTTTGACATGAAGCTACCTAATTCAAAAAGCGTTCAAGCTGTCGCTGTCACGAACCATAGAAATACATTTTGGATTTTGTTGAACAAATATTTGCAAAATTCGATATTCAGTAAGAAGCATGTTTCTAAGACAAGTGTTCCTCCATTCTGTTAAAAGAATGGAGGAACAAAATAACTCAATAATACTTTAAATTACATTATTTCTTATCGTCCACTTCTTCAAATTCAGCATCAATTACACCTTCTTCTTCTGATTTTTTAGAATCAGTTGAAGCTTGTGGATTACTGTCAGCGCCGCCTTGTCCTGCTTGCGCCACCATTAAATCGGTAAGCTTGCTAGCAACTTCAGATAACGCTTTAGTTTTTTCTTCGATTTCTTCTTTTGAACCCGTTTTCATAACGGCTTCTAATGCACTCAATGCTGTATTAATTTTATCTTGGTCATCTTTTGGTACTTTGTCGCCCAAATCTTTTAATGATTTACGCGTGCCGTGTACCATGCTGTCAGCAGTATTGCGAGTAAGCACTAACTCTTCAAATTTACGATCCGCATCCGCATTTGCTTCTGCGTCCTTTTTCATTTTTTCAATTTCTTCTTCCGACAATCCAGTCGATGCTTTAATAACAATCGATTGTTGTTTGCCCGACGCTTTGTCTTTTGCAGACACATTTAAAATACCATTTGCATCAATATCAAATGTTACTTCAATTTGCGGCATACCACGTGAAGCAGGTGGAATTTCTGCAAGATCAAACCGACCTAATGATTTATTTAAATTGGCTTGCTTACGCTCACCCTGTAATACATGCACAGTCACTGCGGTTTGATTGTCTTCCGCGGTAGAGAACACTTGCGAAGCGCGTGTTGGAATTGTGGTATTTTTTTCAATTAACGGCGTCATTACTCCACCCATGGTTTCAATACCAAGCGTTAATGGCGTCACGTCTAACAATAAAATATCTTTCACTTCACCAGATAAAACTGCCGCTTGAATTGCTGCACCGACCGCAACCGCTTCATCAGGATTAACGTCTTTACGTGGTTCTTTACCAAAAAATTCTTTAACTTTAAGTTGAACCATTGGCATACGTGTTTGACCACCCACCAAAATCACATCGGAAATTTCCGCTGCGGTTTTGCCAGCGTCTTTTAACGCAATACGACAAGGCTCCATCGTACGTTCAACCAGTTCACTTACTAAGGATTCTAATTTTGCGCGAGTGACGCGAATATTTAAATGCTTAGGACCTGAAGCGTCAGCGGTGATATAGGGTAAATTAATGTCGGTTTGTTGACTCGAAGATAATTCGATTTTTGCTTTTTCAGCGCCTTCTTTTAAACGCTGAAGTGCTAATGGATCTTTGCGTAAATCCATTCCAGAATCTTTCTTAAATTCTTCAAGTAAGAAATCAATTAATTTTAAATCGAAATCTTCACCACCTAAAAAGGTGTCACCATTAGTAGATAACACTTCAAATTGATGTTCGCCGTCCACTTCAGCAATTTCAATAATGGAAACGTCAAAGGTACCACCACCTAAGTCGTACACAGCAATAATAGAATCACCGCCACGTTTTTTATCAAGGCCGTACGCTAATGCTGCTGCAGTAGGTTCGTTAATAATACGTTTAACTTCAAGACCTGCAATTCGACCCGCATCTTTCGTTGCTTGACGTTGTGAGTCGTTGAAATACGCAGGTACAGTAATTACCGCCTCAGTCACGGCCTCACCTAAATAATCTTCCGCAGTTTTTTTCATTTTCTTCAAAACTTCAGCGGAAATTTGTTGCGGTGCTAGTTTCTTGCCTTTGGCTTCTACCCAAGCGTCGCCATTGTCTGCAGCAACGATGGTGTAAGGAACCATTTGAATATCTTTTTGAACAACACCGTCTTTAAATTTTCGGCCAATTAAACGCTTTACAGCAAATAATGTGTTGGTCGGATTCGTTACCGATTGTCTTTTTGCGGCCTGACCTACTAACACTTCCGCGTCATCGGTATACGCAATAATTGAAGGCGTGGTTCGTGCACCTTCAGAATTTTCAATCACTTTAACCTGGTCACCTTCCATTACTGCCACACATGAATTTGTGGTGCCTAAATCAATACCAATCATTTTCGCCATAACTAAAAATC
>JAZKFP010000161.1:0-23473 GCA_040386355.1 Pseudomonadota bacterium
AATCGATGAAAAATAATTAGTGCTGCCACTAAGAAAAACGGCACATATTCTGAAAATATTCTTACTTCAACGATCTGCCCGACTAACAACATAATTATTAAATATAATGGGAAACAAGCAATCGCTGTTGTGATAGAAGACACTTGAATCAATTTAAAATATTTAACAACAGGTAACCACAAAAAACCAAACGAAGCAAATAGGGCTGGCCACCACATTGGATTTTTTAAATAGTCCAAGTTTGGCTCAATTTGATTCATATACAGCTTTGCACCTTTATCAGTAGGATTATCTTCAAACAAATAAAATAGCCAAGTTTTTAATAAAACGAAAATCGCTACTTGCACAGTTAAAATAAGCATAGATTTTTTTAACGGATAACTTTTAAAGTGAATTAGAAATAAAATCCCGCAAACAAAAATTACCGTTTCTCTATTTAATACAGCTAAGGGAAATATTACGAAAAATAAACGCCATTGATTATATAAGCCCAATAAAAACAGGCCATAGAAGAAAGCAATTCCACTTAAGTCATAAGGAACCCAATAGTTTGAGCGAGGGTAATTTATTAAATTGAATGGCAAAACATAAAGAATCAATATCGAGCCAAGCCGTGCAAAAATAGGATCTTTAAGAATTTGACCCAAGTGAAATCGAACTAAATTAATTAAAACTATAATGCTGATTAAATTAAGAGACATCAATGCAACGCGTGTCACATTGTTAAAAGGAGGCGGTCGTACGGATAAAATTGAATCAATATGTAAAGTATTCAACAAAAATACGATGGGTTGAGCAAGCCAAGCCATTAATGTGCGATATTGATAAGGTGTTTGGCTTTTACCTGCAACGTAACTTTCAACATTTAAGAATTCTAAAGCACCATAATTATAAACAAGAACAAAGCATATTCCGGTAATAAGAACCAACAATTGATAACTTAGCTCTTTAAAATTTAAAAGTTGTTTTACGTGTATTAAAAATGATTGTTTCAAAACATATGACTCCTAATACCACATTTCTAAATGTCATAGGTGATGAAATTAATAAATTTCAATAATGCTTTAATTTAATAAATAATCTAGAAATTGATTTGAGCGCAATTTATAGACAGAGTCAACCTTAATTATAAAAAATTTTAACTTGTACAAAATTATATTTTATACGGAAAAAGTTGAAGAGGAAGTGATGTGTTAAGTGAAATAAGTCACAGCTTATTGCACAAAATTAGTGTATGACAAAATTTATTTTAAGAATAGTTAGGGTAGCTTTTCAGCACCCTAACTAGCTTGATGAGCAATTAAACGCTAATTTAATTTACGCATCTTCCTTAGGACGTAATTCACGTTTTAAAATTTTACCTACATTACTTTTTGGTAATTCAGTTCTAAATTCAACAAACTTCGGAATTTTATATCCAGTCAATTTATCTCGAGCAAATTTTTTCACTTCAGCTTCCGTTAAATTAGCATTTGAAGTGACAACAAAAATTTTTACGGCCTCGCCACTTTTATCATCTGGCACACCTATCGCGGCAACTTCTAAAATGTCAGGATGAGAAACCATAACATCTTCAATTTCATTAGGATAAACATTAAATCCTGAAACAATAATCATATCTTTTTTACGATCTACAATTTTGATATAGCCATCGTCTTGAACCAATGCAATATCACCCGTATGCAGCCATCCATCAATAATAGTTTCAGCGGTTGCTTCTGGTTTATTCCAATATCCTTTCATCACTTGCGGGCCTTGCACACACAACTCACCCACTTCCCCTAATGCAACATCTTCATTAGCGTCATTTAAAATACGAATTTTAGTTTTGTATACCGGTAAACCAATCGTTCCAATTTGAATTGCTTGCGGTGGATTAACACTGATAACCGGTGAGGTTTCCGTCATTCCGTAACCTTCGCAAATTTGGCATCCGGTGGCTTTTTTCCAATTTTCAGCGACAACTTTTTGTAAAGCCATGCCGCCAGAAATTGTCATTTTTAATTTAGAAAAATCGACTGTTTTAAATTGTGGATCATTCATTAAGGCAACGAATAATGTATTTAATCCAGCAAACGCAGTAAATTTGGTTCGCTTTAATTCTTTAACAAAAGCGGGAATATCGCGTGGATTAGTAATTAAAACCGAATGACCGCCCAATTCAATAATTGCCATGCAACTTACGGTAAAACAGAAAATATGATACAGCGGTAACGGCGCAATAATAGTTTCTTTGCCGGGTTCAAAATCTGTAAGCACCATATTCATTTGCAGCATATTCGACACTAAATTTGCATGCGTTAACATCGCGCCTTTAGCAACGCCTGTCGTGCCTCCGGTATATTGCAATACCGCAACATCTTCACGATCTGGCCGAAAATCAGCACGAAAAGTTGAACGTCGTCCTGATTCCATGGCAGACAAATATGAAACTGCATTTTTGATTTTAAATTTTGGAACTAATTTCTTAACGTATTTAACGACGGTATTAACGAGTTGACGGCGTAAAGGCGGAAGTGCGTCGCCCAATTCAGTAATAATTACTGTTTCAATCGAAGTATTTGGAACCACTTCTGCTACAAGATGACCAAAGTTGGCTAACGCAATAATTGCTTTACAACCTGCATCATTAAATTGGTGTGTCATTTCACGTGCGGTATACAAGGGATTGGTATTTACGACAATCATTCCAGCGCGAATAATTCCGAATAACACGACTGGATATTGCAAAATATTCGGTAATTGAATTGCAACACAATCACCGCGTTTTAACGCCGTATGATTCTGAAGGTAACTTGCAAAATTTGCGCTTAAACGGTCTAAATCACCGTAAGTTAAAACATGTCCCATATTGGAAAATGCGGGTCGATTACGAAACTTGCGACATGCTGTTTCAAATACATTGAGTAGCGTGTCATACGCTTCAAGATCAATGTCCTTTCGCAAAGAGTCTGGGTATTTTGATTGCCAAAATTCTTCTGTCAACACCATTGCCATAGATACACCTGAATAATGAAACATAGTACAACAATCACTAAAACTTAAAGCAACATACCCAACGCAGATGAATTTTCCCGGTTATTGCTTACTCATTCGCCCTAAACCTTTTTAATCAAAAAGGTTTAGCATACTGTTGAGTACGCTCCGTGGACTTATTCGCAAGCGCGGGAAAACCCTTCTGCGTTCGCTTACACCTTTGAGGTTTGAATTATCCTCGAAGGCTTGCGTTATAAATAAGTTTTAGAGATTTCCAAAATTTAACGGCTGAAAAAGCGGTCGAAGCGTAGCAGGTTTTAACCTTCTACCACAATATTGCCTACTCATTGCCTTGCCGCTTTGATGTGAAAAAGAATTTTTTAAAAACTTAAGTGAATTTATTGGTTGATTGGTTTGCTTGCCGAATCAGGATTACCGTAAGATGCGCAGTTCACCATAATTCTGATTAGGGTATTTCTCGATGGCTTCAGTATCTTCTCGAGTTCAAGCAATTAAACCTTCACCAACACTTGCTGTGACAAATAAAGCAGCGCAATTGTGTGCACAGGGTTTTGATGTTATTGGATTAGGCGCCGGTGAACCGGATTTTGACACACCTGATCATATTAAAGCAGCTGCAATTGAGGCGATTCATTCAGGTCAAACCAAATACACTGCGGTTGATGGTACCGATGAATTAAAACAAGCCGTCATTGATAAATTTAAACGTGATAATGGACTGACATATACCCCTGCGCAAGTACTAGTGTCTTGCGGTGGCAAACAAAGCTTTTTTAATTTGTGCCTGGCTTTACTAAATCCTAAAGATGAAGTCGTTATTCCAGCGCCGTACTGGGTTTCTTATCCGGATATTGTAAAAATCGCTGAAGCAACGCCAGTAATTATTACTGCAGATCAAACGCAATCTTTTAAAATTACACCGCAACAATTAGCAAGCGCTATTACGCCGAAGACACGCTTGGTAGTGATTAACAGTCCGTCCAATCCAACGGGTGTTGCTTATACTGAGACTGAATTGGCAGGTTTAGGGGATGTGTTGCGTCAACATCCACATGTGTTTATCGCAACCGATGATATGTATGAACATATGATCTGGAATAAATCTGCTTTGCCTTTTAAAAATATTTTAAACACTTGCCCTGATTTATACGATCGTACTTTTGTGCTGAATGGCGTTTCCAAAGCCTATTCCATGACTGGTTGGAGAATCGGATATGCTGCGGGCCCGGTCGAAGTTATTAAAGCGATGAAAACCATTCAAAGCCAAAGTACTTCTAACCCATGTTCTATTGCACAAGCCGCTGCGTGCGCCGCACTCAATGGTGATCAAAGTTTTGTATCGATGATGTGTAATGCTTTCCATGAACGCCACGATATGTTGGTAGCAGAACTCAATAAAATTTCGGGTATTTCTTGTATACCTGCGGACGGAACATTTTATTTATTTCCAAACGTTGCAGGATTAATGAAGCAGTTAGATATTGCTACAGATTTAGTTTTAGCAGAGCGCTTGCTGACAGAAGCACAAGTAGCACTGGTTCCAGGTTCAGCTTTCGGATTGGACGGACACATGCGTTTATCTTTTGCAACTTCAGAAACACAATTGCGCAAGGCTTTAGATCGAATAAAACAATTTGTTGAAAAAAACTTAGCCTGATAATGGGTTACCTATGTTTGATTTCTTAGTTGAGGCACTCACAGGTTCACAAAAGTGGGCCCTAATTAGTATTCCGTTTACAGCTGCATTTGTAGGCTGGGGTACAAATTGGGTTGCAATCAAGATGACCTTTTACCCCTTAGAATTTATGGGCATTCCGCCGTGGTTGGGATGGCAAGGCATTATTCCTTCTAAAGTGGAAAAAATGTCGAGCATCGTAGTTGATCAAACCATTTCTAAACTTGGAACACTCAGTGAGTTTTTCAAGGAAATGGAACCCGAACTGATTGCGATTCATATAGAACAATATGTTCGTGAACGCATTGATACCTACACCGATGAAATGATGGCTGAGCGAAATCCAAAATTATGGAATAGTTTGCCAAAAAATTTTAAAGAAAAAATTTACGCTACTGCTCGTCATCAATTACCAGATATTGTGCATGGTTTAGTTCATGACATTGGTGAACATATCGAAGAATTAGTCGATATTAAAGGCATGATTATTTCGCAAATGTCCGCTGATAAAGCATTGATGAATCGCATTTTTTTTGAAGTCGGTAATACAGAATTTAAATTTGTGATTAATTCAGGGATTTGGTTTGGATTTATATTTGGATTAATTCAAATGGTTCTCTGGATTTATTATCCACTGAATTGGACCTTACCTGCGGCTGGACTTTTTGTAGGTCTGGCTACCAATTGGATCGCCCTTAATTTTATTTTCAGACCCCTTAATCCTATAAAATTTTTTGGTTTTACGATACATGGACTGTTTTTAAAACGTCAAAAAGAAGTGGCAATAGTGTTCTGTAGATTAGTAACGCGTGAAGTACTAACACTGCGACATTTAATCCATGCCATGATGAGCGGTTCTCGCAAAGATCGCACCTTCTTGCTTATTAAAAAACATTTAAATCCTGTGATTGAAGGAAATTCACTTAAGTGGATGACGCAACTTGCGTTAGGTCCGGCAGGTTTTGCAAAGTTAAAACTCAGCATTGAAAGTAAAGCCATTTCTTTATCAGAAGAACTTTTTAATGATGTCTCATTTAATAACGAACGTGCTGAAGTTGTCGCACGTTTGTTTCAAGGACGCATGGAAAATTTAAGTTCTGAAGAATTTCAAAACTTACTTAGACCTGCGTTTCAAGAAGATGAGTGGATTCTAATAATACTTGGAGGTGCATTAGGAATGTTGGCAGGAATTGGTCAATTATTTCTAGTGTTTGGCGGCGTAATATAACCGTAGCGAATGACCTTTGTTCTTAAAAAAGGATAGGGCGCTTTGCGCGCCGCAACTAAAGGCAGCGGCCGGATAAGCGTAGTGGTTTGAAGCATGAATATTTTTTTTCGATCGTATGGCGCTTTAAGGCAGCGTAGCCAACGCTTACGTAGCAAGAGCGCTGTGACGAGCTCGCGCAAGCAACACAGCGAGCAGAAAAAAAGATCATGATGAAACCCAATTTTTATTTGCTACGGTTATATAAGCAACGATGTATGGATATATTGTGTGCAAATGATTTCTTTTAATTGGATTTCTAGCTTAATAGTCATTGGCATTTGCCTAATGATTTATCAATTTAGCTTTTGGCTGACTTACTGGTGGGTACGGCATTCTCTGGATCAACAATTAATTCGTTTACCGGGTGGTTTTTTTCCAGCATTACATCGACGATTAATGCGTACATTACAATGCACTTTTTCACCATGGGTAGCACAGGTTTTACCGCCTGCAGAGCTATACTCAATATGGCGGCCCGACCACATTAAAAATCAAATACGAGATAATTTATCTGCGTATCTGCCCGAGCATTTAGATACGTTGATCTTAAAATTTTGGCCATCGGCATGGAGTGCTATGCCCATGGTTTTAAAAAAATCTGCTTTTTTACGCGCGCAAAATTCGTTGGATCGTGTTATTGATGACGCGCTGGAACGCATATCAACTGATGTAAATGGTTTCATTGATATGAATGAGATCACCCAAAACAGTTTGCAACGAAATCCACAAATCGTCATCGATATGTTGGATTGGTTAGATCAACATATTTTAAAAGATTGGAAACAACGAACATTCGTAGTATTTCTAATTCTTATTGTAGTATTTATCGTATTTTCAGTGATCTCATCCCACGCCAATATTTTTGCATTAATAATTATCCCAGCATTATCTTCAGCCCTTGGCTTGTTATGGCATCGACAATGGGCAAGAAAAACATTTTTGCGGGATATTTTTGTACGCAGCAATAGTCCAGCGCAGCTCGCAGTGTCGTTAGGCAAGCTTATGACAACAATGATGAATTTTTCATCTTTTTCTAAATGGTTGTTGATGAATCCGAATTCGAGAATACGCTTGCGTAATCTCCTGCAAAACTCTGCGAAGGATTTGATTAGCTATGGATCGTTAAGTTGGTTAATGCGACTTGAAAAAAATTCACAAAAATCGATTGCACTTCGATCAGATATTATCGAGACTTCGCTAGATGCAGCTTTCTTACCTTTAACCGACGAGCGTTTTTGTACGATTCAAAATGAGCGGTTATGCGTTTGGCTTACAGATCACCTAAGAAAATCCGAGAAAACTTCAGTATTCTCGCTGAGTTTTGGCTTTGAAAAGCAGTTATTTTTATATGTGTTCGTTTTAAATTTGACCATTGGTATAATAGCAGCCATCTTCTATGGTCTATAAAATCCATAAAATGGGTGTTATCCAGAAATAGATTATATTTGTATACCGTCTGCTTTCTTATGCCGAAGCGTTGTTGACGAAATTTAAAAATATTCATGCAGTGGTTGTAAGGAATATCCGACAACCTCTGCATTAAGATTTAACATAGATCAATAGGTATCTTATGTTGGTTCAACGCGTAGACCTCCCCAAACCCATTCGAATTTTATTAATTCACAATCAATTGGAATACATTGAGCCATTAATTTGGGAACTGAAAACCTTAAGCTATGCAATTGAGTTGCTTCAAGTGCCTACCATAGAAGCGGCACAGCATTTAGTGGCAGACCATGTTATTCATTGTGTGTTTATTCAAACACCGCTTTCTGAACATCAAGTACAAGAAAATTTTGAATGGCTTGCACGTGAAACACCCGGTGTTCCAGTCGTATTAATGATTGAAGAGAGTCAAATTAATCAGGTAAACGACTTTATCCGTCAAGGTATGATTGATTATCTAGTGGATCATATCGAATGGAAAAAACATAGTCTGCAACGCGTTTTACGTTACATGATTGCGCAACAACAAAATGAAGAACAAATTAGTCGCTTAGCGCATTACGACGCGTTAACGGGCGTTGCAAACCGACACTTATTTCGCGATCGTATTTCGCAAGCGGTCATTCGTTCACAACGCAGTGGAAAAAGTATCGCGATTTTATTTATTGATTTGGATCATTTCCACGATATAAATGGAACATTAGGTTATGACATTGGCGATCGTATTTTAAATGCGTTTGCTAAAAAGCTTTCAAAATCGGTACGCCGACAAGATACGATTGCACGTTTAGGGGGCGATGAATTTGCAATTGTTCTTGAAAATTTAAATGAAGCGCAAGACGCCGGTTTAATTGCGCGCCAAATCATCGATCATTTTTTGCAGCCGATCGATCTGCCAGATCGAAGCGTTACTATTACAATGAGTATTGGTATTTCAACCACTACGGATGGTGAACTCGATCCAAATACATTAATTAAACAAGCAGACATTGCACGCTACCGCGCTAAAGAAAAAGGCTCAAATACTTTTGAGTTTTATGCAGCGCAATTGAATCAATTTGAACGCGAGCGTGAAGAAATTACCGAGCAACTGCATAGTGAATTGGATCGAATTTTTCGTCAGCCACCGGATGATGAATAATTAAAAATTTGCCAGCTTCCAAATCATTTCAAAAAAAATTTTGATCTGAAATTAAAGATTAAGTTTGCTCTTCTTCAAAACTGCGGGGGCAAAATATTTTCCTAAACTTTAATTAGATATGAGATCTGACCATTGCTACCTTCGTAGGGGCGAATAATTATTCGCCCGCGTTGGTTTACTAAAATATTTGAAAAGTCTTGGATCTCTCTTAGAAATTCTTCTACTCTTTTAATTCCGTTTGACCTAATTTTGATACACAAAGAGCTTCAAGCGGGCGAATAATTATTCGCCCCTACGCATCTCGCTTCTCTATTTTAAAAATGAAAATGTTTTGTACTTACCCACCTAACTGACACAAAATGAATTTAAGAGATTGAAAGGTTTCGCCCCTACACTCTCAACCAACGCAAAATGGTTTTCCAGTAGGCGCTTGCGAAATAAGCCCGCGCAGCATACTCAAAAGTATGTGAGCAGGCGAATGAGTAAGCAACAACCTGGAAAACCGTTTTGCGGAAGGTTTAAACGTTCTAAAACTTTGGCATTCCACCACCACCCTGCATCATCCCCTGCATCTGTTTCATCATGCCCGCTGCGCCGCCTTTTTTATTCGACATTTTGCGCAGTAATTTTTGGGTATGACGTAATTGTTTCATTAAACGATTTATTTCATTCATATCAACTCCAGAACCTTTAGCAATACGCTGTTTTCTTGATGTATTGATAACGTCAGGATCGCGACGCTCTTGAGGAGTCATCGATAAAATTACGGCCTCGGTTCGTGACATAGTTTTACTGCCTTCCGCCGCTTGCAATGCTTGAGAAACTCCGGACATTCCTGGTAATTTATCAATTAATTTTGTTAAGCCACCCATTTTTTTGACTTGTGAAAATTGTTCCAGCATATCTTCGAAATTAAATAATTGACCAGCTGCAACTTTCTTTTCAATTTTTTTGGCTTTGTTAATATCAACACCGTGTTGAATATCTTCCATTAAGGTTTGAATATCACCCATTCCTAAGATTCGGGAAGCCATACGATCAGGATGAAAAGGTTCTAGCGCATCGGCTTTTTCACCAACGCCTAAAAATTTAATGGGCGCGCCGGTAATTGCTTTGACAGAAAGTGCAGCGCCACCGCGAGCATCGCCGTCGGCTTTGGTTAAAATGACGCCCGTTAATGGTAATGCTTGATGAAATGCGTGTGCAGTATTCACCGCATCTTGACCCGTCATTGCATCGACAACAAATAGGGTTTCAACCGGTTTTAATTCAGCATGCAAAGTTTTAATTTCTTGCATCATTTCTTCATCAACGTGCAAACGACCCGCGGTATCCACAATTAAAATATCGTAATAGCGTCGATTCGCTTCGGCTAACGCTTTTTTTGCAATAACGCTCGGCGTTTCTTTTCCATCATGCAGAAAAATATCAACGTCCACTTGTTTTGCTAATGTTTCCAATTGCTTTAATGCAGCAGGACGATAAACGTCGACACTCACCATTAAAACTTTTTTCTTTTTCTTTCGTAATTTTAACCACAATGCTAACTTGGCAGCAGAAGTTGTTTTACCCGCACCTTGCAAACCTGCCATAAGAATAACGGCCGGAGGCTGGGTATTTAAACCAATTTCTTCCCCTGCTCCGCCCATAATGTCGGTTAAGGTTTTTGCAACAATTGAAATAAATGCTTTATCCGGACTTAAACTTTTTGTTAATTTTTGACCTAGTGCTTGCTCTTTTACTTTCTCAATGAAATCATTTACTACCGGTAATGCAACATCTGCTTCTAATAATGCGCTTCGTACCGCTTTAACAACGGTTTCAATATTTTCATCGGTGATAACACCTTTACCACTTAAGGTTCGGATAGCATCGGAAATTCGATTACTTAATGATTCAAACATACGGTTTATCTCTTACCAAATTTTATGAATTAATTTTTTTTAAGGAATAATTTATTAGGGAATGACCTGGCCTGGTGGCATAATCGGTGGACGGTTTGTATCAATCTCATCCACATCGGTATTTACACCCATATCGCGCTTAACTTGGTCTGCGGTAGACAAACGACCTTGAGGATTTTTTTCATCTTCTTGGTTTAAATGCCATTGCTTAATATCTTCAGCTGTTGAATCCACTTGAACTAATAGATCGTTTTCAAACTGCAACTGAACTCGATAACCCTTGGGTGTATTTCCTTGATCTTTAAAACTGTAAAAGTAATCCCAGCGATTTGGTTTAAACGTATCGGTTAATAATGGTGTTCCCATCACATAACGCACTTGATCTTGTGTCATACCCAAACGTAAAGTTTCAACCATATCTTTAGTAACGATATTTCCTTGCGCGACATCTACTTTAAAAACACCAGGAAATCCAAAACGTGTACAACCGGACGTTAAAATTACTGCACACATAATTCCTGTACACAGAATCGCGCAGAAATTCTTACATCGATTTTTTATAAATTGCATGAGTTTCACTTTTAAAAACCAGCGAGTAAAAAATTAGAGGCCATACGAAGTTTCATCGCACAGCAGAATCAAGTTGGGATTCTATACCAAAATAAAAATTGTTTGTAAAAACCATGACAGGTTACCATAGACTCCCATTACCCCATATATTGAAGCCTCACAAATTGAAGCGATTAAATTCGACTTCTTCGCACACAATTGCGATGCAATTAGGATGAAATAATGAAAAATTCCCAGGACAATACTGGTAACGAAAACGAAGAATTGCGCAATGCAGGCTTAAAGGTTACAACTCCTCGAATAAAAATGTTGCAAACATTACGTCGTGCAGATCCACATCACATGAGTGCTGAAGATTTATATCGGCAATTCCTAGAAGAAGGCGAAGAAATTCCTTTAGCAACGGTGTATCGAGTATTAGCGCAGTTTGAAACTTCAGGTTTAGTTGAGAAACATAATTTCGACGGCGGACATTCGGTATTTGAATTAGCTGGCAAAGATCATCACGATCATATTGTGTGTATCGACTGCGGCAAAGTTACTGAATTTCGAAATGCAATTATTGAACGTGAACAAGAAAAAGTTGCAGAAATGCTAGGGTTTCAACTGGAGCATCATAGTTTATGCTTGTACGCGGCTTGTACTAAACCGCGCTGTGAGTCGAGACCGAATAAGTCACGTTAATCAGTAATGATATTTTCGTTTTAAACTCTCAAAAATTTATCACTTGCTGACAGTTGTTGTGCCATTTGATTTAACTCGCGGCAATACATAATTCAACCAACCTAAACCAATAATTCCCGACAACAACGATCCTGCCAAAATTCCAATTCGCTCATCAAACAAACGATCCGGCTGGTTTTCAAACGCTAAACCTGCAATAAATAAACTCATGGTAAAACCAATGCCGCATAAAATTGCAGCGCCGTACAAATAACGCCATTTTATATCGGCTGGTAATTGTGCAATTCGCATTACAATACCTAAAGCGCAAAACAGCATAATACCAATTTGTTTTCCAAAAAATAATCCGAACAAAATTCCTAATGGCACAGGATGAATAAACTCGCCTGCACCTTCGCCAAATAAAGTGACTCCAGAATTAGCAAAAGCAAATACTGGCAGTACGAAAAAAGCGACGGTGCCGTGTAAATCTTTTTCCAGATTGATGAGGGGCGAATGGTCCGGGTCTTTGGGATCTTTCAATGGAATAAACATCGCCAGTAGTACACCGGCTAATGTTGCGTGCACACCCGATTTTAATAACGCAACCCACATAATGAGTCCAACTACGACATAAGGCGCTAATGAAGTAACTTTGTATCGATTTTGAATGGTTAATACGACTAAGCAGAGTGCAGCTACTGCTAATGCGGTCAATGAAAGTTTCGCGGTGTAAAAAATAGCGATAATAATAATCGCGCCGATGTCATCAAATATAGCGAGCGATACGACAAATATTTTTAAGCTATGCGGAACACGTTTTCCCAATAACGATAATAAACCTAACGCAAATGCAATGTCAGTTGCTGCAGGAATAGCCCAACCTTGAATGGCGATGGAATCATTTCGATTAAACGCAAGATAAATAGCCGCAGGAACAATCATTCCGCCCACTGCACCCAGCGCTGGTAAGGCAATGTTTTTTTTGTTTGAAAGTTCACCAACGTATAATTCTCTTTTAAGCTCTAACCCAACAACAAAGAAAAAAATTGCCATCAAGCCATCATTCACCCACAGCAAAAGCGGTTTGGCAATCGCAAAATTTCCAATGCTTATTTGCAGTGGTATATCAATGAAAGTTTGATAAAAAGAAGCAATCGGACTATTTGCACAAATGAGTGCTATTGCTGCTGCGAAAAGCAAAAAGATTCCACTGCCCGTTTCTGAATGAGCGAATGATTTGAAAATTTTTATCATGAAAGCAATTGTCCATGTTTAAAAGCAATCAAGTAATTGCTTAATGTTTGAAATGATTTACGCCACGGAAAAAATAATTTTTTGATCTTTAATTAATTTTTTTCTATTACAAGAACTTATTTTCAGTTTTGTGTCTAAAAATCGTTCGAAATAATCTAAAAACACATTTGAGTCTATCTTGTAGGACGATTACACCTTGTGCACAATGCGAGGTGGACTACTGACTTAGAAATCAGTCATCCAACACTAATATTGACACCTTCGAGGTTTGCCATGCGCACCACCCTATCTATTACTACTACCCTTGTTGCTTGTTTAATTGCACCAGTCACTCATGCGGCGATGATTCAGTACTCCGCAGATATAAATATAAATGATACATCATCAGCGCTTGCAGTTGGTTCAAGTCCTTATCGATTTGATTTCTTGGTAAACAGTCAATATATCGATGAAAAAAATTATGTAAATTCATTTTCTGATATGGAATATTGTGGTTTTGGCAGTGGCACATTAGGTAAATGTGGCGATTTATACGGTGCAGCAACTGGAAGTTACGTTAATTTAAGTATGGATGGACAAAATTTTGCAGTTTCACCAATTGATTTTGAATGGGGATTTGATGAGCAAGGTCAAATAACCGAATTTTCATTTATGGGTGAAGACGCTAGTGGTCTTTTTATGTCTGTGTTGTTTAACTCTGCAGAAGGCGCCAATCAAGTGTCGTTTGACAGACAATCTACAGGCACACAAATGAACGGTCAGATTATTCAGTTTGCTCAACAAACTTCTACACCGGATGAGCCATCTGAAGTTGAAGTAGATGCAAATGGATTACCACTGGATCATCCATTGCAAGGAATGAAACCAAAGCCAGATTCTGCTAATCAAGCTTCCGGTGCAACTGCAGAAGGTGATACTGAAGTTTCCGAACCGGCAACTTTTGGATTGTTATCTTCAGCACTTTTAGTGTTGGCTGGACGAAACGTTAGTCGGCGCCTACGTTCAAAATCTTCTGAAACCGCAGCGGTTTAAAATAGTTTTTACTTCAGTAACTCAAAAACAAAAGTAAAAAGGGCGAAATATTTTTCGCCTTTTTTTGTAAGATGCGAGAAAAGACGTAGCTTTCTAGTTCGTATGATATTGAATAATCATCAATACAATAAGCTATTTTTTCTTTCGCTATGTTTTGTCGAAATTTTCTAAATACTCATCATTCAAAAAAAACCTAACAAAGTTCTAATTACCTGAGCTTATTGGGTTGTCTTTTGAGCGCATTTAGGTATGATGAGCGCCTCGCTTGAGGGTCGTTAGCTCAGTCGGTAGAGCAGTTGGCTTTTAACCAATTGGTCGCAGGTTCGAATCCCGCACGACCCACCATTAAAATAAATATTCTTCAGAAAGTTATTTCCGAAGCCTTCATTGAATAAAATCCAAAAAATTCCCACAAAAAATAATTCTGTAGATTATTGACACTAACGAGCCAGTTTTTTTATCAAAAAAAATTTACGTGTGTTTTTTAGTCAACATCAAATCTTTTTCTTATTCCTCCCCAGCCTAAAATCATCTAAGGTTAATACACTAAAACCTGTTAACTACGGATAGTAATCGCCTGTGAATGCCAACCCTAAATATAGTTATATGCCGCACCTAACGCTTGAAATGCCTGTTCCGCAATTCGCAACCTACACGTCAGAAAATAATCAGCCTATGTCGATTGCATTCGACACGGTCGGTAATCCAGCAAATCCACCGATGATCTTGATCATGGGATTGGGGAAACAGCTGACTTCTTGGAATGATCAATTTTGCAAAGCATTTGCTGAAGCAGGATTTTGGATTATTCGAACGGACCATCGTGATGTTGGTCTTTCAAGTCATTTTGACGCCTATCGTCCTTCGCGTTTTCATATCGCGTCATCGCATTTATTTAATCGACCCTTAGGTGCAGCCTATACCTTGTCAGAAATGGGACACGATATTCTTGCAGTAATGGACCATCTAAAAATTAAGGACGCTCATATTTTTGGTGCTTCAATGGGCGGCATGATTGGTCAGCACTTAGCAATTGAACATCCACATCGCGTGAAATCCTTAATTTCGGTGATGTCGACTACAGGAAATTTAAAACTTCCACGCGCGCGATTAGATGTGCGCGTTCGACTGTTACGATCCAGCCCATTAACGCTGCAACCATTTTTGGAACAAACTTTTAAAATGGCGCGCATGCTGGCTGGACCTGTTTACGTTCCTGACGAAGAAATGGTGAAGGCATTAGCGGCTCGAAATTTTAGCCGCGCGCACAATCCATTTGGTGGTCGACGTCATTTAGGTGCCGTAATTGCTTCAGGAGACCGCAGCCAATTGCTTACTAAAGTCACTACGCCAACTTTAGTCATTCACGGTACTCGTGACCCGCTGATACCAGTTGAATGCGGAATGCATACCGCAAAGATGATTCCTGATGCGAAACTTGAACTTATCCCAGACATGGGACACGACGTTCCTTACTTGCTCTGGCCAAAAATTATCGACACCACCACAGAGTTTTGTAAATCGATTTAAACAAGTCAGGTCTTATTTGATCTCAGCAATTGACTTAAAACCTTGATTCAACGTACCTTAAAGCCAATTTCAAATAATAATGATTGGCTGTATTTTGGGGAAAGTTGTGACACTTGCGGTTAGTAATACTTCTAGGGCAAATTGGGTTGAGATCAATCATGCCGTTGCGAAAGTGCGAAACTCTCTCTTACTGGCAACTCCCTGTACCTCACCTTCGAGCGCACTCACTTTAAGTCAATTTAAAGACCCCAGAGCAGATGCTAGAACATCTTTGCTTAATACGATCATGTCTTCAAATCAAGGGAATTTATTTTTTTCCAAAAAAGATTTAGAAGAGTTAGAGTCAGCTGGTGTTTCAAAAAACTTCCTTCCTAATGAAGAAAAAATTCCTAACTCATCAGAGAAGCAAGAAATTATTGAACGTTGTTTAAATAAAGTTGAAGATTTTATTTTAAAAAATGAAATGATTAATCAAGTGCTCGATAATCATATAAACTTTTCGCGTGAAGCTATTGAAGAACTTCTAAATGATTTTCCTAATAAAAAAATTGATACGCTCTTCAATGAAATTGAAAAATCTATAAAACCAGATTCACAATCCGATACTTTTATTGTAAAACAAGAAAACGGTTTAATTTCTATTCCTCAAGTTGCTAATCACTGCTATCTAGCGTCTTCAACTCAAGCTTTATTACACTGTATTGATACTCACAAAACATCTTTTGAACAAATTGATGCTTTGCCTGAAGATTTAAAAGATCTTTATCAAGAAGTTAAGAGTGTAGGTATCAAATCAAAAAGCTCAATAGACGATAAAATGGTGAAGTTGGCAGTAAAACTTTTAAAAGAATATATTGATCAAACAGATCAATTAGATCATGAAAAAAACGAATTTTTAAAAGTTTATGATCTTTTAAAGTGTGGCAATAAAAGTGAATATTCAACGGCAGAACCATTAGCCATCGTATTTAGAAACTTTTTAAACAATATTCCCTTTTTAAATTCTATTTTTGAATTAGAACCTGGTAAAAACAATTGTCCCAAGGATAATAATTTCGATTACTGTCTTTTTCATGTTCCAAAAGCTGACGACAAAGTAAAGGATGAAAAGCAAAGTTTAATTGAAAATCATGGTTATATTGTTCAATTAAAAGATCAAACCTTAAATCTGTTTTTAGGACATTACTACAGCATTATAAAGAACAATGACTCATTTATCTTATATAATAGTTTGGATGACAGTCATAATGCTTTAAATCAAGATGATTTTGCACGATTAATAGATGCAGAGTATTGTACCAGCATATTTATTACATCAAAACCAAAACAATAATAAAAACGAATTTATTAGGCTTCACTTAAAAAAATAAATCACAAAAAAAACCATAAAATTTATGGAACAGATTCAATTGAAATAAAATAATTATTATTTTTACAAGCCTTTATTAATTATTCTTCAAAACAACACAATTAAAATTATATGATTTCGCAGCATTGTGTATTCACTTTAACCTGCTGCATTGGTGCTTGCCTTTCTAATCTGCTGTAATTCCGCTTGCAACTGATCAACCGTTTCTTTAAATAGTTGTACTTCTTGCTGTTGCGTCGCTGAATTTTCTTTCAACTGAGCAATTTTACGTCCATTTTTAATCGTTAAATTTTCAATGCGTGCCAGCACTAAATCCACTTGACTGATATTTTCTTGAAACACTAATGTTTTAGTCTGTGTATCGGACTGGTGGTTTTGCAGATCATTAACATTTTGCACAATACGATTTAACAGCACAGTTAGATCAATCCCTTCATTTTTTAAATCACCAAATAATTCGGCACGTAAATCCAGCCGTTCAATTTTAATTAATTTTTCTTTAAACATTTGGCCGTGTTATACGGTTGTGCCAGTGATATTTAATCCAGAACCCCAGGTTGAAGGGTCAAGGTTTTGGATGATAAGTGCTAGCAGATCGCACATAATTGCAACCGTATTAAAGGTGTGTTGATTTTGCAACGCGTTACGCAAAGCTGATTTTTTCCCGTCTGCTTTAAGACTTGTGCCACATTGTGAATCGCTTGATGTCCAATCCGATTGTCGAACTCAGAACGGGCTTTTAAATTAAATTTTTCTAAACCATCTTTTACAGTGTTTTTAACTGTGGTTAAACGTGCAAATCGCTGCGGATTTTTCTGTTCAAATGTTTTGTAGTTTAGACAGTAAAGTTTGATACGTTGAATGTTCGACTAACGAGCGTGCGAGTTTATTCACAAACAGGTCCATTGATAATTCGTTAATTACGCAATCATTAAGTCTTGGCGAGCACTTACACAATCCTATTTACAGGCTCCATAAAAAAGGCCATAAAAATTATGGCCTTTCTCTATTTTAAAGAATTTAAATTAAAAGTTATTTACTTCACGTTCATATCTTTATTCGCAAACATTTTCAGAATATTCGAAAGCATCATTAACTTAACAGATTTGTGTTCAAGCTGCTTAGGCCGCTCGCATAAATGCATTACCTTTTAATGCGGACCATTGCGGTTGAGTTCTTACCAATATTTAAGTACACGCCGAATCTTCTACGGGTTGAGAAATTTAATACCTTGTTTTCATGTTTTTAATTCTGAAAATAAGGCTTTACATTTTACGTGTTCGATGCTGCGTTGACTTGAGCTTTTCTAAAAAAATTAGCAGCAATTTTTAATAGCATTCCAGCTATTACTGCAGTTTGAGTCCCTGCGAGCATATTGACTCTCATATCAATCCCGTCCTGTTTAGTACATATAGAATGTGGAAGAATCATCAAAGATTTATTATTCGGTGATAAACGAAGAGCATTCGCATTTAAAACATGCATTGACAGACGCGCCGAACCTAAAACCATACTGGCTGAAGGCATAAAAATTTTATTTTTGGCTTGCCGATTTTTCAGCCCTTGAATCACATCAGCTTCTAAACTTTCATAATGTTTAGTGTGTATTTTTTTCACAGGATTTTTAGAAACTACTAATGCTGTTGATGGTAAATCTAATTTTCCTTCTGACCAATCTTGTAAAACTTGATCTACCATTTTAGGACTGAATTCTGAAGCATGTTTTGAACTTGAAGAATCATCAAAATTTTGATCAGAAATAACGGTTGAATTTGCATACACTACTTGCACTTCATTAGATAATTCCGATGAAGCTTGATTGTCAGTATCAATAGTTGCAGCAAAGGTTGCGCTTTCAGTCTCTGCAGGATTACTTGAGTTGGCACTTTCTGTTGCGGAAAAAATATTAAACAGTCGACTGCCATAACTACTAACTGAATTCGCAAAAGCACTTGCGGCTTTTACACTAGAGCTGATTATTTTCCCTGTGGTGTATATTCCATATGCCACTCCAGCAATTATCAAACCTGCTTCAAGAGCTTTTGCAGCATCACTTTTTTTGCTTGTAACGTCAGTTGAATTGATAACTGACTGATCTAATTCAATATGTTTTAGTTTTAATTCTTTAATTGATGGTTTTGTTGTAGGTTCTGATTTTTTGTAAAGTACTATTTGCCCTTTATTAGCAAGTATATCTTGCCCATTTATCATTGAAGATATTAACGAATGCTCAGCAGTTAATTGCTGTGTTAAAGAATTCTCAATTAATAATTCTTGATCTAAAAAACCATTCATCGATACTTTCGAAAAAGAATCTAATTTTTTGTTTTGCGTGATTTCGTCATTAGACGAACGCATTGTTATAAGTGAATGAATATCTAAAGGTTGAATATAATTGGCCATCGCTGTTGAATTCGATGATGTACTACTTAATTTAAATAACTTTTTTGCTTCAGCTTGAAGAACTTCAGAAGTTTCTTGGGAGTGCTTAGGATCAGTTTCTGGCGATGGAATTTTAGATATACTTTCAGTTAAGTTAGTAGCAGGTGAAACTTTAGATAATATATCTTCAATTATTTTTTTAGCACATTGTTGACTATCAGAAACATCACTTTCTGTATCATTTTCTTCAAGAGCATCCCTACCTTGTCTCAAAGCGTATAGGTGTGGTTTACTTTTTTCAGGTACCCCTCTTTGATTAACTACTTGAGGAGCATCAACTATTAAAGGAGCTTTATTATCTATAGATTTTCTTGAGTCATTAAAAAATAATTCATCTACTGTTTTACGATATTTAGCTGGACGTGGTGGGGAAGATCCAAAACGAGTTAAGATTTCTTCTTTTACTTTAGATGGGGGGGGATTAGAAACTACCTGATGAGTCAAAAGATCAAGTTGTGGCGGTGCATCGTCGTTTAAATTGATCTTTACTAAACACGGAAAGTCTGCTGGCATATCATCATAATCATCTTGTACTGATAATACTTCAGGGTGAATAGTTGCAGTTAAAGAAGATTGGCTTATATTTTGAATTGAAGATACTTGTGCAGCAACTTGTTTATTAACCGTAGCTTTTAAAATTCCTGATACAGTGTTAGTTGCTGTAGAGCCGATAATCTCAGCTTGAGAAAGATGGTAATCTAATTCTTTAAAAGACTGCATAAGATTTAAATGAGTTGTCTTATATTTTTGCAATAACTTTATTGGTAGTATATTTCCTTCTTTTAATTGACTTGAAATTTCTATTTTTAAGATTTTATAATCAGCTAGTGCTTTTCCAAATTCCATTTGTTGTTCAACTGTTCTGCCTAGCATTGCCTCAGATGCGCCTTCTATAAGATCAAAAAACTCGCTCTCAACACTGGAAAAAACATTTGTTTCGCGATCTGATACTTCTTTAATGCAGGGAGAATTAAACCACAGCGGCTGAATTTTTGAATTAATAAAATTATTCACTGACTTTCCGGCCTGAGCAACCATACTTGTAAATGCTTCAAACAAACAACTTCCATCAAAATCTGTAGAATTAACTTTACTTATTCTTGGGCTAGATTGATTTGAGCTAGGATTTTTGTTAGTAAACCCTACTCCTAATTGAGGAGGCTTTTGACCATTGTTAATAGACTGCATATTTATTTCCTCTAAATATTTTAAAAAATGTATTTTTTAATTTTTTATTTCATTTCAAAATTAAATTGCCGAACAGAAAAGATACAGGTGTAAAATTTTCGGAGTACTCTACTAATAGCTTTTTCACGCTTTTTATATTTATTCTGTGATTAAATCACTCAACATAATTGGACTCTTCATCATTTGAAATTTGTGTATTGACGTTTACATTTAGACGAGCGGTTATGAAGATTAAATTGGGGGAAAGTGACTGAATATTTAGGTAAAAAAGTTGTGCAATTTTTAAATGTGTTTTTGAAACAGAGCTGAGTTGAACCCAACAACCAATATTAATAATACAACTAACACTTTGATGGATCGATTCGATAGAGAAAAGGTCATGCTTAACAGCGGCAAAATCAGAGCCTAACTCTACGGGGTGGCTCAGTAAAACATTCATGCTAGTTACTGATAAAACCATATGCCTTCTCACAACTACGATATTTTATAATTTAACGTTCGATTTCTTTGTCGACTCGTAATGCTATGTAAAAGTTTTACTCATGCTACCTGAAGAAATCACTTCAACACTAGTGTTTATTAAAATTTAGTTTGTATAGAAAGCTGTCGTAATCCTGAATTATTGATAAACAGTTGGATCACTCACTCCTGCCTGCTCAAATCCCTGTTTACGAAAATAACAACTATCGCATCGTCCACAGGCTTTACCCTGTTCATCCGGCTGGTAACACGACAAGGTATCCGCGTAATTCAAACCTAAATCGATGCCGGTTTTGATAATGTCGGCTTTCGTCAGATGCAGTAACGGCGCATAAATAATCGGCGCGTGGCCTTCTACTCCAGCTTTAGTCCCTACTTTTAATAATACTTGATACTGCTGAATAAATTCAGCGCGGCAATCGGGATATCCTGAATAATCGACTGCATTTACACCAATAAAAATGGCTTGCGCATCCAGCACTTCGGCCCAAGCTGCGGCAAGCGTTAATAACATGGTGTTGCGAGCTGGAACATAGGTAATGGGAATTCCTTCACCGCGTTCTTCAGGAACATTTATGTGCTCATCGGTTAATGCCGATCCACCCAGGGCAGATAAATCCACTAATACTTCTCGATGAACCGCGCTATATTTTTTTGCAAAACGCCGTGCGTATTCGAGCTCGATATTATGGCGTTGCTGATAACGCAAACTTAAGGCATAACAATCAAAGCCTTGCGCTTGCGCCATAACTAAACAGGTAGCGGAATCCAAGCCACCGGATAGAAGGATTACTGCTTTGGGAGCGGACATTCGATACTCTCTTTAAAATGCTTACCGATAAAAAGTGCAATGGTAAGATAAAGCACTTGCTAACCACAAAAAAATTTAAAGTCGAACGCAAATAATCAGAGAAGATTTCATGAAAAGCTCCAAATATGAAAGTGATTTTTATGCCTTGGCACATGAGCAAGCAACTCTGCTTCGAGCTAGAAAATTTGATGACATTGACCTAAAAAATATTGCTGAAGAAATTGAAACGTTAGCAAGAAATGAATATCGAGAATTAGTTAATCGATTAAAGCAACTTCTAACCCATCTTCTAAAGTGGCAATTTCAACTAAATTTTCAAAGTAGAAGTTGGCTATTAACTATTGAAGAACAACGCGAGGAATTAGTTCAGCATCTTGCTGCTAATTTAAGCCTTAAATCACGTTTAGAAGAAGCGTTGATTAATAGTTATGAAATCGCAATTATTCTTGCAAAAAAGCAAACGGGGTTAGAAACATTTTAAGAATTTTGTCCTTATTCAATTGAGCAAATTTTTGATAAAGAGTGGTTGCCAAGCTAGGACACTCTTAGGAAATACTTGATAAATTAATTGCCCGCTTTTCTTTTTTTAAAGTTTTTTCAAGCAAACTGTACCTAACGTATATGAAATTTCCGTGCTGCACTGTCTTATAAATGGTGTTTTGTGGGAAAATACATGCGGGCGAAGGTTTATTCGCCCCTACGTTATCCGTTACAGATTTAGGTATTTTTAGGAAAGTGATAATTTTCGTAGGGGCGAAAAATCTTTCGCCCGTGTTGAACGCTGCCTGTTACTGATCGAATTTTAATTTGGTATAGAAAAGAATTTATATGACAAATAATGACTTTCAAAGATTCACTTAAACGTTCAGCACCTCAAACCCCAGGCACATCACCCCAAATTAATTTATGCAATTGCATTTGCAATCGCACTTCGATAGGTGCTGCTAACACCCATTCCGCCAGATCTTTTAAATTCACTTGTTCGTAGCTCGGTGACATCCAGATTGAAGAAACACGATTGGTTAATTGATGCGAATGGCAGAAATTAATTGCCCATTGAAAATCTTGTTCTGAGCAAATTACGAATTTAATTTCATCTTCAAATTTCAATGCGTCTAAATTGTTTGGCAAATTGCGTTTTTCTTCACCAGAGTCCGGTGTTTTTACATCAACAATTCGAATCACTCGCGGATCAACCGGTGCAATATCTAAAGCTCCACTGGTTTCCAATGTCACCGTTAAACCCGCATCACTAAGCGCTTTCATCAAGGGTAAAACATTCGGTTGCGCTAAGGGTTCACCACCGGTTACGGTAATGTGTTGAGTTTTAAAATTTAAAACTTCTTTTAGAAGATCATCCAAATTGCGAGATTGACCACCGTGAAATGCGTACGCCGAATCGCAATACTCACAACGCAATGGGCATCCAGTTAAACGCACAAATACAGTTGGTCTGCCGATGTAAGAACTTTCACCTTGGATAGAGCGAAATATTTCAGTGATACGAAGCGTTTTTGTTTGTGTTGGAGATTGGATTATCGAAACGGGCTGTACATCAGCGTCAACAAACGTCATATCTTATTAAAACCTAAGCCATGTTCAGATCAGAAATTGAGCGCAGTGTAGCGAGGCTGGGAGAAAATAAAAAGCGGCATGTACTGTTTCACAGCAATGAAAGTATTGTCATCTTCCGGCGTCATT
>JAZKFP010000162.1:0-1603 GCA_040386355.1 Pseudomonadota bacterium
TTGTGCAGCAAGGTCATGAAGATTATGTGTTATGGCTTTCTATTTTGAAAGAAGGACACACTGCAGTAAATGTTCAAGAATGTTTGGCAAAATATAGAATCAGTGCAAATTCTTTGTCATCCAATAAAGTTAAAGCAGCAAAATGGCAATGGAATATTTATCGCAATGTTGAAAAGTTAAATATTTTTAAAAGTGCCTACTATTTTATTTTTTACACGATAGCCGGTTTAAAAAAACACAAGTGATATACCAAACGCAGAATGGTTTTCCCGTAGGCGCACGCGAAATAAGCCCGCGGAGCCTATAAATAAATAGGTGAGCAGGCGAGTGAGCGTGCAACAACCGGGAAAACCATTTTGCGGCAGGTATATACCGAACGCACATTGGTCTTCCATAATGAAATATTGTATGAAAGGTGTTTTGTGGGAAAGTACATGCGGGCGAATGATTATTCGCCCCTATGGTAACGTAAGTATTGAAGCGATAATTGTTTGTAGGGGCGAATAATCATTCGCCCGTCTCAAACACTGCCTGTTACTGAGTGAATATTTGAAAAGTGTTTTAGAAAATCCTATCTGCGTTTGGTATGAACATACATTGAAGTGATTACAAATGAAAAAAGTTGACCTAAGTTTCGAATTTTTTCCGCCGAAAACTGATGCAGGCGTTGCTAAATTAGCAGTTGAAAGAAAAAAATTATTAGCCGCCAAGCCGGAGTTTTTTTCAGTCACGTATGGTGCTGGTGGATCCACGCGTGATCGAACTTTTGATGTTGTAATGCAAAGTATTCAAGACAGTGGTGTTGATACCGCACCGCATTTATCCTGCGTTGGAGAAAACAAAGCGCGCATTGGAGAATTATTAAAACAATATCGTAAAGCTGGAATTAAACGCCTTGTTGCATTACGTGGTGATTTACCTTCTGGTAGCGGATTAAGCAGCGGTGAATTAAACCATGCCATAGATTTAGTGCGATTTATTCGTGAATCTGAACAAGATTATTTTTGGATCGAAGTTGCTGCTTATCCTGAAATGCATCCACAAGCGAAACATTTTGATCAAGACTTTGATTATTTCAAAGCAAAAGTTGCCGCTGGTGCAAACAGTGCGATTACGCAATATTTTTATAATGCAGATGCATATCGATTTTTTATGGATCGATGTCAGTCAGCTGGAATTACGATTCCGGTTATCCCTGGAATTATGCCCATTACCAACTACGAAAAATTAGCACGTTTTTCGGATATGTGTGGCGCAGAAATTCCACGTTGGATTGTTAAACGTTTGGAAGCTTATCGTAATGATGAAGCATCTATTATTTCTTTTGGTGCCGATGTGGTTGCGCATCTCGTTGAAGCTGTTATAAAAGATGGCGCCCCTGGAATTCATTTTTATACATTAAATGACGCTGAACCTAGTTTAAAAATATGTCAGCGTCTAAATCTGATTTAATTGTTCACTCTTCACTTCAAAGCCAATGGATTGAACGCGATTTAAAAGTTCATTGGCATCCATGTACTCAAATGAAAGATCATGAATTTTTACCGATGATTCCGATTCGTCGTGGTAAAGGTGTGTGGTTAGAAGATTTTGATGGCCGTCA
>JAZKFP010000163.1:0-6583 GCA_040386355.1 Pseudomonadota bacterium
GCACACTGGACGCGCCGTTCGAGGAGGTGGCCCGTGTCGGTCGTCCAGTGCCCCGTCTGCGCCCTGCGCTTCCGCTTCCAGAGCGAGCTGGAGGCGCACGCCCACGACGACCACTGCACCCCCGCCGAGGTGCACCTGCCGCCGCACGGCGAGCCGCGCCCCGAGGGCGCGGTGGTGACGCAGGCATACACTAAAAGCGTGATGGGTGACATTGATTTACTCGAATTAACAAGTAAGCTATCCGAGAAAAAAAAAACCGTGCAAAATGGTGACATGAAAGCAATGGAGGCTATGCTAGTAACGCAAGCGCAGGCCTTGCAAGCGATATTTACCAGCCTAGCATATAAAGCGTCTAGTCAAACTAATTTAAACCATTACAGCGCTTTTCTAACAATGGCTTTAAAAGCACAATCACAAAGCAGATCAACCATTCAGGCATTGACCGAACTTAAATATCCCAAACAAGCCACATTCGTTAAGCAAGCCAATATTACCAATGGCAACCAACAGATTAATAATAATGGCTTACCTGACCCCTCGCACGTAAAAGAAAAAACAATTCAATCAAACGAACTATTGGAGAATAAAAAAAATGAATGGATGGACAGCGGAACGAAAGGCACGGCAAGCAGAATTAATAAGAACATGGCAACCGTGGAAACATAGCACGGGCGCAAAGACAGCCGAAGGTAAAGCCATATCAGCGCGTAATGCTTTCACAGGTGGATTGATGAATAAAATTAAATCAATTAATAGCGAGCTTAACGCTATATTAAAAAAGCAGCGTGACCAGCTTAATGAGTTGTAATTGATGCAGTATCAAAATATTATGGATAATTGGCAAAAAACGCAGACCAGTCAGCTATTAAATAATCATTAATATCAATCAGTTACCAGCAAATACAATCAAGATAAGTATGTCCTATATTCCCTATTAAAATCATAGGGTTATGACTAGATGCAATTGCATTAATTATTCACAATGCTAGTGGTACGCAGTGAAGTACGCACCTAAACAGCCTATTGGTACGAGTAGAAGTGCGAGCCTAAAGCAAAAGGTTATCAAGGGCAGATAATAACCAGCTATGACGCGTTAAATGATGCCTGTATGGGTAGGGGGTGGTAAAACTATAGAACCCTTGCTGATAAATACCGACATGCTCACTTAACTTCATAAACAGAACCAAAAAAGATTATAAATAAACAGTATAAACAGTTTGCCCCGTGGGACACTGGCGGGACACTTATAGTTAAAATGGGACAACAAAAGACAGTAAGTCACAATAATGATTTAATTGTAATACATTAATTATATTGCTTTAGTTTGCTACATCTTGTTGTACATTATTGGCTTAGGCCGATTGAAAATCCGCGTGTCGCAGGTTCGATTCCCGCTCCGGCCACCAGTATTTAAAAAGCCCACAGACTTGTGGGCTTTTTCATTTTCAAATGAATTAACTAGTCGTAACCTAACTCATTAAAACATTAACACTAAAGTATCCGCAGCTTACTTAAGTTTTAATGCTGTTATTTAAGTAGAATTTAATTAAATCATTAGCTGGCATTGGTTTTGCAATGAAATAGCCTTGCGCCTCATTACAACCTGTAGTTCTAACAAATTCAAATTGAGCGGCAGTTTCTATGCCTTCGGCAATTGCGGGAATCCCCAGTGAGTTTGCCATGTTCACAATTACTTTTGCTAGTTTTGCATCCTCTTCGTTAGTAGTAATATTTTTAATAAATGATCGGTCAATTTTAATGCGATTAACTGGAAATTTGCCTAGATAACTTAAACTTGAGTAGCCCGTTCCGAAATCGTCTAAGGCAATACTCACACCCATATCATTTAATCTTCGTAAAGCTGCAATAGATGTTTCAGTGCTTTCCATCAATACGCTTTCCGTTATTTCAACTTCAAACTCACTTGGGCTAATTCCTGCTGATTCAAGCGCATTCAAAATATAATCCACTAAATTTTTTTGTCTAAACTGACGAGGAGATATATTAATTGACATGCGTAATGGCTTGCCTAGAATTTCTTTAAATATTCCAGCTTGGATACAGGATTCAGTTATAACCCATTCTCCAATAGGAATAATCAAACCAGACTCTTCTGCTACAGGTATAAACTCTAATGGCGAAATGTAGCTGCCATCTTTACGTTGCCATCTAAGTAAAGCTTCAACACCAATAGTATCCTTAGTTTCAAAGTCTATCTGTGGCTGATAAAATAATTCGAATTCTTTGTTTTCAATTGCTTTTCTAAGTTCTTTTTCTAGTTGCAACCTTTTTGTGGCCTTAAACTCCATTTCTTGATTGAAAATTTGATAATTATTTCGACCTTTCTCTTTAGCAATGTACATCGCAGTGTCAGCATTTCGCAACAGTGTGCCTATATCCTGACCGTTGTCAGGATATAGGCTGATCCCTATACTTGCGGATGCATGAAGTTGATGGTTTGCTGCCTCAATAGGCGGCTTGAAACTAGCCATGACTCTATCAAATACGACAGTAATTGCATCTAGGTGAGAAATGTTTGGCAGAACAAATGCAAACTCATCACCACCCATACGAGCTATTGTATCTGATTGTCTCAGACAACTTTTGATTCGATTTGTTACCTCCTGTAGCAGCTTATCGCCAATGTGATGCCCTAAAGAGTCATTAATATGTTTGAAGTGGTCTAGGTCAAGAAGCACAATCCCAACTTTTTCATTATTGCGCGCAGCTTGTATAAGTGCTAATGATGCTCGGTCATCAAACAACGCTCTATTAGGCAATCCTGTTAAGACATCGTGTAATGCAATATGGCGTATATATTCTTCGGAACGTTTTTGTTCAGAAATATCAAAAGCCACACCAAGATAACCACATATATCACCATATTCATCACGCAGTTGAGTCACGCTAAGCTTAACTGGTAACCTAGAGCCATTTTTTCTGATATAGGTCCACTCTCTCTCTTCAAGTAAATTAGCATTTATCTTTAATACAAACACCTCAAATCCAGGTAATACATCACGCTTAAGCTCAGTTGATAGCTCTTTCGCACGTAGTACAATTTCGTCCTTATCATGAATAATTTCCGGCGTATGTTTTCCTACTAACTCGCCCTCTTTATACCAAAGCATACTTTGTGCTGCTTTGTTCACTGAAATAATAATACCTTTTTCATCAGTCGCTATAATTGCGTATGAAGCACTATCTACGATAGCCGACTGTAAACGTGCTGCTTCTTTTAGTGCAAATTCTGTACGCTTTCTATCTGAAATGTCCCGTGCAGTAATAGCTACCCCATCACCAATTTTAACTATCTGCCTTGCAATCCAATTGGTAATTACTTGGTCATCATTAATTACAATTTCATCATAATGAAGTTCTTCACTAGCCATCACTTTAAGATATAGGTCAAAATATAGTGGGCCTCTTAAAAGCGGAAGAGCCTCACACACCAACTTTTCTGTAAATTCCTCTGGTGTTGTTGATATTAGTTCACTGCCCAGTTTATTTACAAATTCACATCTAAAATCAATAACTTCATTATTCTTATTTCTACAAGCACTAAAAATATAAAAGCAGTCTAGACCGGCTTCTGTTGCAGCAACAAAATTTGCCTTCATTTTCTCGGCATTGTTTCTTGCTTCATTGAGAGTATCAACTAGCGGTAAGATACGTTTTCTAATTACAAATAGACCAACTAATACTATTCCAATTATTACAAATGAGACTTTTTTTAACTGTTGTTTGATTGGTTCATAAATCTCACTATTATTGACCTGAATTAACATGACAAGCTGAGTGTCACCCATCGGCCCAATCACTGTTAACTTATCTTGACCCAATGTATCAAAGTTTGACAACAAAACAGTCTGCCTAGAATTTAATACATCACTGATATGATGAATTTGGTTGTTTGAAATTGGTACTTTTATAAATTTAAGTTGATTAGATGGAGGAAAACAATTCAAAAATGTTAATGATTTTTCGCAAATAAGCATTTCTACGTTATGGTTAGTAATAACAGTCTTTTCACGAATTTTATCGAATGTTGGTAGATCTATAATTGAAAACATGAAGCCGATGATTTGATTGTTTTCATCCTTAATCGGATTTTTACTAAAGAGCTTATAACCACTATCCCATATCAATTTACCAGAATAAGCACCGTCAAAATTCACTCCAAATTTGTCTGCTATATTTATATCACCATAACCATTTAGAAGATTGCCGTTTAATGTTTCAAATGCAACAGCAATAAATCCGTTGTCTTTAAGCCCTTGTACTATTTCTGAAAGTTTTTGATGCGCTAATTCATTATGAATATTTTGATTAAGTTCTTTAATAGACTCCACATAACCAATGTTTTCAGATGCAACTATTGCGCGGTTTGATTTAGCTACCAAGATCGCCGAAAATGTTTCTAGACGATCGCTTGCAACTTGCTTAAGATTTTCTTGAATAATGGTTTCAGTACGATTCGCTAAAATAGAAAATCCTAACAAACCTGCCACTAAGCAGGCCACTGAAGTCACTAAAAAAATCGTTAGGTGAATTTTCTTTATTCCGTTTATATCAGTGAGATTAATAATTTCTTTTGATGTATTGATGTTAGCCAGTCCAAATCCCAGAAATAACAAAGTTATTGCAGTGAGCAAAGCCATACTGACCTCGCCCCAGCCGTACAAGTAATTTAATGAAAAGGCATAACCTGACAAGCCAACTAAACTGACTAAAATAACTAAAGTAGCTAATCCATTTACAACTTTAACTGCTCTATTTTTTTTATTATTTAAGCTATTGAATATAAAGCCAAAACCCAAGATATAAGTAGCTAGAGCTGTGTTTGGTGCCATACGACCTGGAGTGTCGTTTAATGGCTGCATGATTTGATGGAGACCTGCCAAGTCAATATTTAAATCTACATTAAACAATGTTTCGATAAACACCAAAGCTGAAATGGTTGAAATGACTACACCAACTATTCTGTGTAGTTTGATTACGTTTTGTTGTGAGACTAAATGAGTTGATATCAATCCCAAGCTTGCTAACCAACAGCAGATTGCTGTGTTGAGAACCATTGGAGTTCCGAAGCTCTGCAGTTTTATTAAAACGGAACTTTCAAACAACCATCCCACAATGATAGTTGTTGATATTAGTAGTGTGAGACTACTAAGAGCGAGTGAAGAGTTATTTTGACTTAATTTTATTAGTTTCACAGCTTGGTTTGCTTTATTAGTGAATTAAATATTTGTAACATATTAATTTAAATCCTCAAATAATAATCACCATGAATCTTAATATTGAGTTAGCTTAACTACTTACAAAAAAGTTAATAATTTTTAACTGCAGATTTAAATTTTCTTTGTGACTATTGTTGGCAAGCCAATATATTGATTTTTATGGTTATTTAAAATTGGAAATCTACGTGTCGCAGGTTCGATTCCCGCTCCGGCCACCAGTATTTAAAAGGATTTAACTTAACGGTTAAGTCCTTTTTTCTTGATGATTGTGCCCAAATTGTGCCAATTCAATCACATTGTGTAGTGAGCCCATATCCAATCACTAGCTTATCTGCAAGTTGTTTTATTACAAACTTAGCATATTGATCAAATATCGAACGATCTTTCCAGCTACCTAGTTTTTTCTAAATATCACAATTAGCAAAACTTCATATCACAATTAGCAAAACTTCAAATATTTACCGTGATGTAATATTTGCTTGTAAGATTTTTCCTACAACATCCTCAGCATTGTTCTTATATTTTATTTTAAATAAAAAATTTATTATCTGTTCCATCAATTTACGAGTTTATTTTAATATTTTGGGAGCAATAATGAAAAAAGTTTTGTTAGCACTTGGTTTTACATTTATCGCAACATCAGCGCAGGCTGTGACAGTTGGTAGTTTGCAGTTGAACTCATATGGTTCAACTATGTTTAACGGCACAAACAACGTTGTCAATACAAATACTGGCATTTTCGGTCAACTTTCAACCACACAAAATACAACTCTTAAATTTACATTTTTAGGCAAAGAAGCTGGCAATACTAATTCTTTACTGTTAAATAATTCAGTTGCAACGGGTTCAAGTACAAATACTGCCGTGGTCAATGACAGTTTTACATTAAATGCTAACGCTGGTGTGATTGATTTTGGTTTCACGGGCAATGGTGGTTTAACAGCTTCGAACACTACTAATCCACAAGAGAATATTGTTTTTCTAGAAAATGTGGATTCTATTGTAGATGCTGCTGGTAATCCATTTGCATTTTTAGTGGGCTTTAACGATGGAGGCTCTGACGACGCAGACTTTGATGATTATGTCGTTGGTATAAATGAAGTTAGCCCAGTTCCAGTTCCTGCTGCAGCGTGGTTGTTTGGCTCAGCATTATTTGGGTTTGCAAGCTTTAGACGTCATTCAATTTAATTAGAATTTGCTCTAATGAAAGCAATTTAAAGCAAATTATAATCAGGATTATAATTGCAGTATTTAAAAAGGATTTAACTTAACTGTTAAGTCCTTTTTCTATTACTAAAAAATATTGGTGATTTAAAATCTCATACGCAAGCCTGCACCTACAG
>JAZKFP010000164.1:0-12593 GCA_040386355.1 Pseudomonadota bacterium
GAAGTGCTCTTGAAGTTCAAGTGCATAACTTACCGGCAAAACGAAACTATCAAACGTTTATCGTAAAGATTTTTCAGCTGCAACCTAAAAACTCTTCAACACAACATCATAATTCACTAAATAATTCTTTTCCTGAAGAAAATGAAGCTGTAGGGTTGCGCATAGAATTAGATGAACTTTATCCAGAACCTCCGTATCGTTTTGTAGAGGTTGGAACAAAATTACGTTTGAAAAGCCAACAAAAAGGCGTTTTTGCTTTAATTGATGTTGTGGTTGTAAAACTCAATAAGAATTCTATTTTAGTGAATATTTTAGATTGGCAAAGATTGCAACAAAGGCGTCATCATCGCGCGTTAGTTGCTCACTTTAGTCAATTTAAAGTATTGATTAATGAAGCAAGCCGAAAATTAGATAGGATCGCTAATATAGAAGACATTTCAGTATCTGGATTGTTAATATCCACACCTTCATTGCCCCCTATTTATCCACCTTTCAGCACGAATGAAAAAATATCGATACAGCTTCAAGCAAAGAATTTCGAATCCATAAGTGCTATTGCAAGTATTCGTCATGCAATGCCAGTAAACAATAGAAAAAAAATTATATACGGTCTCGAAATTGAGAGCTTTAAATCTGAAGTTGATGAACTTCGATACGATCAATTAAATCGACAGATGCGGTTATATTCTTTTAATATGCCCCAATCACATGAATAGCTTTTAAATAAACTTTCAATTTCTCCATATGGGTTGAGTGCCTGAGAGTTTTTGCATTCTTTGCAGAAGCTTCTCATGTTCCTCAATTTCCAATCCAATTGCTTGGATAACAATTGTAGAATTACTGTGATTAATTTTATTTTGTCTTTCTGACGAAATTGATGAAGAATTAAATTGAGAAGTATTTGATTTCATTTTAAATTCAAAACTAACCTGTCCCCCTGTCATTGCAATATAAACATCAGCAAGAATCTTAGCATCCAATAATGCACCATGTAATTCACGATGCGAATTATCAATACCATAACGGCGACATAGCGCATCTAAAGAATTACGCTGACGTGGATTTTTTTTACGGGCAACTAACAATGTATCAAGTACAGAGCAGTATTCAGCAATTGATTTGAAACTCATTCCTTCCTGAATAAGATATGATAATTCCGCATCTAAAAATCCTACATCGAAAGCTGCGTTATGGATAATTAATTCAGCCCCATCAATAAACTGAATAAAATCGTTTGCGATATCGCGAAACTTCTTTTTATCCGATAAAAAATCATTGGTTAAACCATGAACAGCAATTGCTCCCGCATCAATAGTTTTTTCAGGATTCAGATAGCAATGAAAAGTATTATTTGTGATTTGTCGATTAATTAATTCAATACAACCAATTTCAATAATGCGATGTCCAAGCTTTGGATCTAATCCTGTAGTCTCTGTATCAAGTACAATTTGTCTCATGTTTTATCCTCTCGAATAGGTGATGATGTACCCATAATGATTGACCTTTTTTTTAAAGAAAAGGTCAATCATTATGGGTACAATACTGACTCAACACCTTTGTTCGCCAATAAATCTGCCAAATCATTTCCTTCGTCTCCGGAATGACCTTTAACCCAAAACCACTGTATATCATGACCTTGTATTGCTTGATCGAGTTCAATCCACAGCTCTTTATTTTTAACAGCACCGCCAGATGCCGTACGCCAATTATTTCTTTTCCAATTAGGCACCCATTCGTTAATTCCGGTATGAACGTATTTTGAATCCGTAAAAATATGTACCGTGCAATGACGCTTTAAAGATTGCAGCGCTCGTATTGCTGCCATAAGCTCCATGCGATTATTAGTGCTTAATAATTCTCCACCAAACAAGTGCTTTTCGTGTGATCCCCAACGTAATACCGCACCCCATCCACCTGGACCTGGATTTTTTTTACAGGCTCCGTCGGTGTAAATCACAATTGTTTTAGATTCCATAGAGTACTATCACTGCTTACTAATCGATTGAGGTAGGTGGTTTTTGTTCACGTTTAAAATTGATTTGTTGTGGAGATAAATTGGGCACAATAGATAATGGTGACACCGATTGACGCCAATTTATTTTAATCGGTCTCATAAACATTCGACGTTTTTTACATACTAGAAAATAAATTCCACCCCAACGAAACGTGTTCTCAACTATTTTATTCAAACTGTTTCTCGATTCCATTGAACTGCGTGACGCAAATATTTCTGGCTTTGACCAAGGCCACATCATGGTAGAAGTTTCTATCTCACACTCTAAATCAAGCACCGTTAACCAATCTTTTAGCCGTGACCACCGCAATGGTTGAGCACACCAAGGCCAACGTGATTTTGCAAATGAAAGTTGAGCTGACCATTGCGCTAACTTCCATAATGAAAAAGGATTAAATCCTATGACGAGTAACGTACCACCAGGCTGTAATACACGAACTGCTTCACGTAATGCTAAATGTTTGTTGTGCTCCACATCAAATACGTGCGACAACACAACGGTCTGGCAGCTTTCTGAAGCAATTGGCAAACAAGTCGGCAATGCATAGATGTTTCCCCTACTAATTTCAGGAGTATTTGTTTGTGACTCGTCAATTTGTGAAGAACTTATTTGTGAATTCAAACGGAACCAGTGACGAACTTTTGTATCTGCTAATAACTTTGATGGAATATCAGAACCAATGCAAACACCGTAAGAACCAAACAAATGAGGAGCACAAGTTTTGAATAAATATTGCTCAGCGTTGGACCAACGCTCACCACTATCAGAATTTAACCATGATGATAATTCCTCATAACTAGCGTTATGGCTTGGCTTATTGGTAAAAGTCATAGCTATTAATACCCGTAATGTTTGAAAATTACGGCGCATCGCGCGCCGCGATTAAAGGCAGTGGGTATATTGCCTTAAGAAACTGGCTTACTGGAAAAATCCTTCAATAACTAATTCACTCAAATACAGTATAGTGATTTAAAATTTCATGCTTTTGCAGCTTTTCATTTGTAAGAATGATCAATATTAGGAATTTTTCTATCGTATGAATGTTCATGCAATACCTATATATCAAGACAATTACGTGTGGATTATGGTTCATCCTTATAAACCACATGTGATTGTCGTGGATCCAGGCGATGCAAAACCCGTCAAGCAATGGTTAAGACAGCATGACATTAAAGCTATTGATGCAATCTTAATTACCCATCATCACTGGGACCACACCACAGGTCTTGCTGAATTACTACAAGATAATCAAATTCCTCTTTATGCTCCAGACCGAATTATTCAAAAATATTCAAAATATTCAAATCCAAAATATACCATGTCAATGCAACAATCGATTTCGATACCGCACTGGCCTTTGAAAATTCAAGTCGAAATGACACCCGGACACACTTATGATCATATATCTTACATTGTTCGTCATACACAAGAAGTATTAGACTCTGCGTCATCTCAACATAAAGTAGATACAACACGTATATTTTGTGGCGACACACTGTTTGCCGCGGGTTGTGGACGAATATTTGATGGAAGTAATGAAACTTTATATAACTCTTTACAACTGTTAGCGTCTTATCCTGCAGAAAGTTCATTATATTGCGCGCATGAATATACGTTGAATAATTTAAATTTTGCTTTAACTATTGATCCAAACCACGAACTTACGTTACAACGCTTGCAACAAGTACAAGGATGGCGCGCACAAAATTTACAATCTCTTCCGACGACGATTGCCTTAGAATTGGCTACTAATCCTTTTTTAAGATGCAATGAAATTCAAATTGCGAATCGTGTTTCACAACTTACAAAAACAATCTGCACGCCAGGTTTAGAAACTTTTATTGCATTGCGTGCGCTGAAAGATAAACATTAATACCATAGGAATTGAACATGCTTACTACGAAATACAAAAAATCCTACAAGTCATTTTATTATTGGATACTGCTTATTTGTGGAATTTTTTCTATTTCCAGCTTAAGTGTTGCTGAAGAAGAAAATAAATTTGTACACGGCATTGCTCTGCATGGAGAGCCAAAATATCCTGCAAAATTTACCCATTTTGAATACACAAATCCCAAAGCCCTCAAAGGTGGTTCAATTACTCTAAACTCTTTAGGTCAATTCGATACATTTAATCCGTATATTCCTAAAGGCACGCCTACCGACGGCATGGAAGAAGTTTACGAAACATTAATGACGCCCAGTCGAGATGAACCGTTTTCTGTCTATGGTTTAATTGCTGAGGGTGTATACGTAAATGAAAATCATAATGAAGTTACGTTTAAAATAAATTCTCAAGCGCGGTTCTCAGATGGTCATCCGATTGATTCAGAAGATGTGGTTTTCTCATTTAATTTTTTAACAACAAAAGGTAAGCCACTTTATTCACTGTATTACAAAGATGTTTCGAGTGTTAAAGCACTTGATAAACAACATGTGCGTTTCACTGTTAATCCGGAAGCACGCGAATTACCTTTAATTTTGGGAGAGCTACCCATTTTGCCAAGTCATGTTGGAAAATTGTATGATTTTAATAAAGCCGATCTAACAATTCCAATTGGCAGTGGCGCGTATCGCGTTAAAAAGTTTCTAGCAGGCAAGCGAGTAATTTTCGAAAAACGGCAAGATTATTGGGGTAAAGATTTACCTGTAAATCGGGGACGACATAATTTTAATGAAATTCGCTACGATTATTACCTTGATTCAACGGTTGCTATGCAGGCATTTAAAGCCGGTGAATACGATTTACGTAACGAAAATAATTCAAAGTTCTGGGCAACTTCTTATACCGGTCCTGCATTTACACGCGGTGATATTGTTCGAGAAGAAATAGCCCATGACATTCCAGTTGGCATGCAGGGTTTTGTATTAAATTTACGTCGTCCAATATTTGAAGATCCACTACTTCGTCGCGCTATCGTTCTTGCTTTTGATTTTGAATGGTCGAATAAAAATCTTTTTTACGGGCAATATCAACGTACTCAAAGTTATTTTCAAAATACTGAACTTACAGCAACCGGCGCTCCTTCAATAGAAGAACTTGCGTTGTTGGAACCCTTTCGAAAACAATTACCAGCAGAAGTATTTCAACCGATTAAAACGTTACCAAAACATGATGGCTCTGGTCGAATTCGAGGATTATTACGCGATTTACAAAAAGATCTTCGTATTGCCGGTTATCAAGTAAAAAATAATCAACTGTATTCGCCTAAAGGCAAAGCAATCGAATTTGAATTTCTACTGTATGAAAGTGCTTTTGAGCGAATTATTTTACCGTATTCAAAAAATCTAAAATTGCTTGGTATTACAATGAAGCCGCGGAAAGTAGATACCACACAATATATTGAACGATTGCGTCAGTTTGATTTTGATATGGTGGTGACAACTTATGGTCAAACCTTATCGCCAGGCAATGAACAACGTTCGTATTGGTCTTCTGAATCGGCCACACAAAATGATTCGCGAAACTTTATGGGTTTGCAAAATCCTGTTGTTGATTCAATTGTGGAAAAGCTAGTGCAATCACCTGATCGACCACAGCTCATACAACGCGCTCGCGCATTGGATCGTGTATTACGTGCTGGGTATTATATTGTTCCCAATTATCATGTGAGTTATCACCGATTAGCGTACCAAAAACGTATTCAACGTCCAAAGGTCATGCCCAAATACGGCTTAGATTTTATGGCGTGGTGGGATAATGCAGCAGCAAGTAAATAATTCATCTACTTTATACCCATAGCGAATAAGTCTTAGGTGTTATTCATGAATTTTTTTTCACTCGCGGTGTTGCCTTTCCTCGCGTAAAGCTTTGGCTACGCAGCGTCAAGGCGCCTTGCGATTGAAAAAAAATTCATGCTTCACTATTTCATTTACCCTAACTCTCATTCGTTACAGCTATTGATTGAATCAATACACTTTCAGTAAGAATTAAAAACTATGCTGCAATACGTTTTAAAACGCCTGCTGCTTATTATTCCAACGTTATTTGGAATAATGTTTATCAATTTTTTAATTGTGCAATGGGCACCAGGTGGACCGGTTGAACAAGCGATTGCGCAGTTACGCGGTTGGGATGTTGGTGCGACACAACAATTAGGCGGAACTACCTTAGGTGATCAGCAAAACGTTGGTAATTTTCAAAATTCCCAGTATCGCGGTGCTCAGGGTTTACCGCTTGAAATTATTGAACGAATTGAAAAACAATTTGGCTTTGATAAACCTTGGTATGAACGCTTTGGAATAATGGTTAAAAATTATTTAACCTTTGATTTTGGAGAAAGTTATTATATTGATCGAACAGTATTAGAATTACTTGCAGAACGCTTACCGGTTTCAATTAGTTTAGGATTATGGAGCACTTTACTTACATATCTTATTTCAATTCCACTTGGGATTCGAAAAGCATTACATCATGGATCAACGTTTGATGTATCTACGAGTTTTGTTGTCGTTATCGGTTATGCAATTCCCAGTTTTTTATTCGCTATTTTATTAGTGGTTTTATTTGCTGGCGGTACCTATTGGCAATGGTTTCCATTACGCGGTTTAACCTCTGATAATTTTGACGACTTATCACTATTAGGTAAAATTACCGATTACTTTTGGCATTTAGCATTACCGACACTTGCAATGGTCATTGGTAATTTTGCCACATTAACTTTATTAACAAAAAATTCCTTTCTTGAAGAAATTCACAAAAATTATGTTACTACGGCACGTGCTAAAGGCTGTAATAGTCGGCAAGTGCTGTATGGTCATGTCTTTAGAAACGCCATGCTTGTTATTGTGTCTGGATTACCAAGTGCATTAATTAGTGTATTTTTTACGAGTGGTTTATTAATTGAATATATTTTCTCTCTAAATGGTATTGGATTATTAAGTTTTGAATCCACGCTTAATCGAGATTATCCTGTCGTGTTTGGTACGCTGTATATTTTTACTATTATTGGTTTACTCATCAAACTCATCAGCGATTTAACTTACGTGTGGATTGATCCACGAATTGATTTTGAGACCAGAAATCGATGATTAAACTTACGCCTGTACAAAAACGTCAACTTCGTGCCTTTCGAAAAAATCGTCGTGGCTATTGGTCGATGTGGATTTTTTGTATTTTATTTATTGCAGCCTGTGGTGCTGAATGGATCGCTAACAACAAACCTTTACTCGTGACGTATAAAGATCAGTGGTATTTTCCATTATGGAATGAATATTCTGAAACCGAATTTGGCGGAGACTTTGATACCGAGGCAGATTACAGAGACCCGTATTTTATCGATCATATTAAAAGCGGTGAAGGTTATATGCTTTGGCCGTTTGTTCGTTACGATTACCGAACAATTAATTATGATTTACCTTCACCCGCTCCTTCACCCCCTACTTCCGAAAATTTATTAGGCACCGACGATCAAGGACGCGATGTATTTGCGCGTATTTTATATGGTTTTCGAATTTCGGTAATTTTTGGTTTATTACTAACATTCTTCAGTTCTATTATTGGAATCACTGTGGGTGCTTGCCAAGGATATTACGGCGGAAAGTTCGATTTATTGGGTCAGCGCTTTATTGAAATCTGGTCATCGATGCCGACACTGTTCATTATGATTATTTTATCGAGCTTTGTAGAACCCACGTTGTGGTGGTTACTCGGTATTATGCTGCTATTTTCATGGATGCAATTAGTGGATGTGGTGCGTGCTGAATTTCTGCGTTGTCGTAATTTTGAATACGTACGTGCAGCGCATGCCTTGGGTGTTGCCGATATGCGAATAATTGTGCGCCATATTTTACCCAACGCAATGGTCACAACCTTTACTTATTTGCCGTTTGTTTTGAGTGGATCAATCGTGACGTTAACTTCATTGGATTTCTTGGGATTTGGCTTACCGATTGGTTCGCCTTCGTTAGGAGAATTATTAGCGCAAGGTAAATCCAATTTACACGCGCCCTGGTTAGGTCTATCTGCGTTTATTACGCTGAGTGTTTTACTATGTTTGCTAACCTTTATTGGCGAAGCAACGCGTGATGCGTTTGATCCACGGTGGTCAAATGTATGATAACAAAAAGTATTTTAAAAATTCAAAATTTGAGTGTTGCGTTTCGACAAAATAAAGAATGGAAAACCGTTGTTGATGACGTTTCGTTTGAAGTTTTACCCAATCAGATTCACGCTCTCATCGGTGAAAGTGGTTCTGGAAAATCTGTGACAGCGCATAGTATTTTACAATTAAATGACCCACGAATCACCAAGATTCAAGGTAATGTCTATTTAAATAATCAAAATCTTTTGCATATACCGCGCGAACAATTTCGTTCAACTCGCGGTGGCAAAGTCGGTATGATTTTTCAAGAACCAATGAGCGCGTTAAATCCACTGCATCCGGTTGGGCGACAAATTGCAGAATCCCTTTTTTTGCATCAACCACTCAAAGGCGTAGTGTTACGCAAACGCGTCGCTGAATTATTAGAGTGGGTCGAATTATCCACACAACAAAGTGAAAGTTATCCTCATCAACTTTCTGGTGGACAACGACAACGCGTTATGATTGCAATGGCGATTGCCAACGCACCAGAGTTGTTAATTGCAGATGAGCCAACTACAGCTCTAGATGTTAGCGTTCAAGGACATATTTTAAATTTATTAAAACGTTTGCGTGATGAAAATGGAATGTCGATTTTATTAATTACGCATGATTTTGGTACTGTACATAAAATTGCGGATTACGTTAGTGTAATGCATCACGGCAAAGTCATTGAAAAAGGTACCTGCTCTGAAGTTTTAAAACATCCAAAAGAAGCGTATACACAACGCTTAATTGATGCAGAACCTAAAGGCTCAAATCCTGAACCGCAAGGTCCAACTCCGTTATTATTAAAAGCGCAACAATTGGCGGTTTTTGTTAAAGAAAAATCGTTACCGTGGCAATGGCGTCGGCAAGAACGAGTTTTGTTACATCCTACTAATTTTGAAATATACGCTGGCCGCACTATTGGTTTAGTCGGTGAAAGTGGTAGCGGTAAAACGACTTTGGCTATGGCCTTATTAAAACTCATTTCAAGTCGTGGCGAATTACATTTCCTTGGCCAAAATATTAATGCCATTCATCCAAAAGCCTTAAAACCATTGCGCAAAAATTTACAAGTGGTTTTTCAAGATCCAATGATGAGTTTGAATCCTCGTTTATCGATCGCTGAAATTATTTCTGAGGGATTGTGGGTTCACCATCGCGAACTCATGAATCAGCAAGAACTTAATGATCAACATGAATTACCGAATAAAAAAATAGATTTAGGTACATCGAAAAAATCCGCTCAAATTACCGAATGGATCGAAGAAAAAGTTATTAATGTTTTACAAAAAGTACAACTTGATCCGAATATTCGACATCGTTATCCACACGAATTTTCTGGTGGACAACGTCAACGAATCGCAATTGCGCGCGCACTCGTGCTTGATCCTAAACTTTTAGTGTTGGATGAACCCACCTCCGCGTTAGATCGAAGTATACAGGCTGATTTACTAGCTCTACTAATTCAGCTACAACGCGATTATCAATTTGCCTATCTTTTCATTAGTCATGATCTTTCGGTCATTCGCGCCATGAGTCATGAAATATGGGTAATGCATGAAGGTGAAATCGTAGAACGCGGTACAACTGTTCAAGTTTTACAACATCCACAACATTCTTACACCTGTGAATTGATTGTTGCAGCAGAACTTGTCCACACTTCCTGTGGATAACGTTGGGGATTACCACTGATCAATCGACGCTATGGATGGAAGAACCGACTCTTTGCATCAGTTTGACTAAAAAACAAACAGCTTAACTTTTAACCAGTAGATTCGATAGAAAGCTTTGTAAGAACATTTACCCTAGCTTCTAGTTTGTGTCATGATTGCGCCCACTTAACATGACGTTGAATAAATTTTATTTTTCTTCACCATGAACTCGAATATAAAATATTCAGTTGTAACATTGCATTTTAAAAAGGAAAATGATTATGAAAGCTCCCGTACGTGTTGCGGTAACAGGCGCCGCAGGTCAAATCAGTTATTCTCTTTTATTCCGTATTGCGTCAGGCGCTATGCTGGGTCCAGATCAACCCGTGATTATTCATGCTTTAGAAGTTCCACAAGCGATGAAAGCTTTGGGTGGCGTTGCAATGGAACTTGAAGACTGTGCATTTCCTTTGCTGCATGGTTTGATACTTACCGATGATCCAAATAAAGGTTTTAAAGACGTTGATTTTGCAATCCTTGTGGGCGCTCGGCCTCGTGGACCTGGCATGGAACGAAAAGATTTATTAGAAGCGAACGCTGCTATTTTTTCTGTACAAGGCAAAGCGCTAAATGACCATGCTAAACCTACTGTTAAAGTTTTAGTGGTTGGAAATCCTGCGAATACAAATGCACTTATTGCACAACGTAATGCACCTAATATTCCTGCGAAACAATTTACGGCAATGACTCGTTTAGATCACAATCGAGCTTTGAGTCAACTTGCTAAAAAAACTGAAACACATGTTAATGATTTAAGTCATGTATTTATTTGGGGAAATCATTCCTCTACACAGTACCCTGATTTATTTCACGCCAAAGTTAAAAACAAAGCCGCGTTAGAATGTGTTGATCAAAGCTGGTATGAATCAGATTTTATTCCAACTGTTCAAAAACGTGGTGCAGCAATTATTGAAGCACGCGGTGCATCCAGCGCAGCGTCTGCAGCTAGCGCAGCAATTGATCACGTCAGAGATTGGGTCATGGGCACGCAAGATAAATGGGTAAGCATGGCAGTTTACAGTGATGGTAGTTATGGAATAGAAAAAGGTTTGATCTATTCATTTCCAGTAACCTGTGCCAATGGTGAGTGGAAAATTCATCAAGGCTTGGATATTAATGAGTTCAGTCGCAAGAAAATGTTAGCAACCGAACAAGAGCTTAAAGAAGAACGTGACGGCGTTAAACATTTACTGCCGTAATTCCTCTTGTCAAAATAGAGTAAGGGCAATGCATCATTGCCCTTACTCTTTATTCAATTTTAAATTACATTTTAATAATATATCAAAATATAATTATCATACTAAAAATGATCAATTCCTATAATAAAAAGCAAACTAATATTTATCTTCAAAGCACGAGTAATAGGCTTGTGGAGAAAATTCAGTGACTCAATCACTATCAGATTATTTTCATTTTTTTATTCGATGGTTATCAAATCCTCGAGAAATTGCGTCAATTGTTCCAAGCTCAAAAAAATTAGCATCGGCTTTAGTTAAACATACCACTGCACCAATACCTTCTCATCCTACATTATTAAATTATCTAAATAGTGATGCATCCCAATTAATATTTTATCCAGAAACCGATATAGTCATAGAATTAGGACCAGGAACTGGAGCAGTAACGCAAGCTTTATTAAAAAACAACACGCCTATCGCGCATCTTTTTATTATTGAAAAAGATCCGACAATGGCGTTACACATGCAAAAAAAATTTCCCCATCTTTTAATTTACACTGCAGATGCCTGCGAATTAAAACAACTGCTATCGCAACAAAATATTAAAAAAGTAAAACGTGTTATTTCAAGCCTCCCATTGTTAGCAATGCCAAATAAAATACGACGTATGATTTTATACCAATTGGTCTGCGTTTTAGAGGAAGGCGGTGCATTTTTTCAATACACTTATGGTGCTCAATGCCCAATTCCCCTTGAAGAATTAACGTTTTTTGGGTTAACTGCTACGCCTATTGAAAAAGTATGGTTCAACATTCCACCAGCCAGAATTTGGCGAATTCAAAAAATTAAAACTCAACTTAATTTGGAAGTACACTCTTTTGAAAGTGCTTATTTAGAAAATGCATTTCAATCATTTGAATTGTTACAGTACTGTAAAGAATCATAATCAGTTAACAATATCACTACAGAATAAATCGATTTCAATGCTGCATTAATTGATTTTTTCGCTGATGATTAGGAAAGTTTTCGGTGTTTTCTATGAAAATCTTGTGATGGATCGCAAGCAGAGTTAATTCTAGTAATATTAATTTTTTAACATCAACATTTTGATCAAGGATGATATGAAATATCACGTATTCGATTACGACTGTGATCATGGTGATGTATATGCAACAAAACTTGAGCTCACCATGAAAAACAGTAAAACCGAGTTTCACTCTGCAATCGAGAAATCCTCTTTAGAAAAGATGATTCTAGATAATATCTGGATCAAGGCACTCGCTCGCTCCGCGGAAGCTGTTATTATTACTAACAACGATTGGACCATTATTCATCATAATGTGTCAGCTCAACATTTATTGAAAAACGATGAGTTAAACGGCCGATCAATTTACGATTTTTTTCAAGAAAAATTCCGATCAAATCAGCAATTCTCTACCCACAATATAGAAAAACGTGAAGAGCTTACGCACCGTCACTTATCGTTTATAAACGATAAAAACCATGTTTCCACTATTGAAGCCAGCATTCACCAGGTGGAATACGAAAATCAAATTTTTCACTTATTTCTTTTGCATTCTTTGGAGCTTGCATTTCATACATGGGATCAACGTTTTC
>JAZKFP010000165.1:0-14066 GCA_040386355.1 Pseudomonadota bacterium
GACGGAACAGACCGTAATTTACAACCTGAAGATGTCAAAGAACCAACTTCGGATGCAAAACTTACTTTGTTAGCTCCAGCGCAAGAACCTGCGTCAAATCCAACTACGACACAAGCAACTGAAAAATCAAATTTAAGTAATACCGATACATCCGTTGAAAACAGTACAAATAATGCAGCGACAGAAGCTTTTAAAATTGAAGAGCTCGAAGGAATTCGTGCAGAAAATCAGGATCTGCAAGCACAAGTATCCGAGCTAAGTGAACAGTTGGTTACGAGTGGTGAATTATTGCAAGTTAAAGACGAACAACTTGCGATGATTCAAATGCGTGTTGAAGAGCTTGGCGGTACGGTTACAGAAGAAACTGCAGCAGCAGGGGAAGGCATACCTACGGATCCAGCAGCTGTTGTTGATAATCAAAATACTGCAGATCCGACAAATTCTGAAATTACCGATCCAGCAGCTACAACTACACCGCTCGATATGGCAGCTGCCCAAGAAGAGCCAGCATCGGCTGATGATTCATCGTTAATGTCTTTACTCACTCAGCCATACGTCATTATTGGATTGGGAGCATTCGCAGCATTAATTTTATTGGCGGCGATTTTAAAAAGACGTAAGCGCAATGCTGAGCAATTAGCAGATGACGAATATTTTGAGCAGGATTTAAATTACCAAGATGTAGGAACGGACGATCTTTTTGCTTCTACAGATCCTGAAGCCCTGAAAAATATTAACAGTTCATCTTCAGACAGCATTGTTGATGTGGATTCTGTGTTAAGTGAAGCCGATATTTTTATGGCGTATGGTCGTTTCCCACAAGCTCTTGACGTTTTAAATGATGCTCTGAAAAAATTGCCTAACGATTCTGAGTTGCATATGAAGCGCTTAGAAGTTCTAGTTGAGTCAAAAGATAGCAAAGGTTTTCAAGCGGTTGAAGGCCAAGCGCGCGCAGTGCTAGATCATGAAGATCGTCGACGTTTAGATCAATTACGAGCTCAGCTGGGTCTGGATGCGCCCTTTGGAACATCGAGTTCAACTTCAAATAACACGCCAGAATTTGATGAAGAAGCCACCCAAATTATTGACTCTGATTTGTTAGCAGATCTGAGTACTGATCGCAAAAGTATGGATCAGAAGAAGGTTAGTAATACATTATCTCAATTTGAATCTTCCGCACGTTTTGATCGTGATTCAATTTCCTCACGTGATGAAGAAGCGACTACCGTTGAAACTCCAGATTTTGATTTGGATCTACAACTTGATTCCATGTTGGATGATGAATTTAAACCGTCAATGCCAGAAAAACCATCGTCTACAAAATCTATGGTTAAACCCGCTAAAGCTGAAATAAAAGCTGAGCCGGTAAAACAAACACCTGCAAAATCTTTTTCTTTAGATTTGGAAGAAGATGATTTTTCAACACCAATGAATTCACCTAAAAAAGAAGCACCAGTATCAGCACCACAAACGCGCGCTGTTTCAAATGATTTAGATAGCTTATTTGAAAGCGACGACTCATTGCTGGAAGGTATGGACGAAGCCGACACTAAATTAGATCTAGCACGTGCATACATCGATATGGGTGATCATGAAGGCGCAAAAGATATTCTGGATGAAATCCTGCAGGAAGGAAATCTAGACCAACAATCCGAAGCCAAAAAATTATTAACCGCTATCGGTTAATTAAAGAAATCGCGCCACAAAACCCTTAGTGAATTTATTTATTAAGGGTTTTTTAATTTAAATCACTTTCACTCAATCATACACTTTTTAAAATTCCTTTAACTTTTCTTTCAGGTTTAGCACTACGTAAAATGTTTTATCGCTGCATTTTACAGAAAAATTACTATGTGCAATGACATACCAAACGCAGAATGGTTTTTCAGTAGGCGCTTGCGAAATTAGCCCGCGCAGCATACTCAAAAGTATGTGAGCAGGCGCATGAGTAAGCAACAACCTGAAAAACCATTCTGCGGAAGGTATCAGATGCGTTGGGCAATTGGTTTGGAGTACAACGGCTACTCCTTTCATGGCTGGCAATTTCAAAAACATACCCCTTTAACTGTGCAGCAATCCGTTGAGCACGCCTTAAGCACTATCGCAAATCATCCAGTAAAAGTAGTTGCTGCAGGCAGAACCGATACGGGTGTGCATGCGTTTGAGCAAGTCATTCATTTTGATACTTCATCTGAACGCAATCAGCGTGCATGGGTTTTAGGTGGCAATGCATTACTTCCTAATTCAGTTCGGTTGCAATGGGCCGCGCAAGTACCAGATGAATTTCATGCGCGATTTTCTGTGATTCGCCGTGAGTACAGTTATCTGATTTACAACGCACCACGTCAAACAGCATTGTGGCAACCTTTTATAACCTGGCATCGATTACCGTTAAATTGTGAAGCAATGGAGCGATGTTTGAATTATTTAATCGGCACGCATGATTTTTCATCGTTTCAAGGAGCGGGTTGCCAAGCTAAAAGTGCAGTGCGCAGAATTGAATACGCCAATATTGATAAAAAATCTACATGGATTCGAATACGAATTTGCGCAAATGGATTTCTATTACATATGGTACGCAATATTGTTGGTACGTTAATGCGTGTAGGCGCGGGCGAAGCAGATGAAAAATGGTTTAAGCAAGTTTTTGAAGCAAAAGATCGACGATTAGCAGGAAAAACTGCTGATCCATCAGGTTTGTATTTAAGCAAAATTGATTATCCAGAAGCGCTTTTACCTAAGGAAAACCTCCCTCCAAGACTACCCTTTGATCAAATCATTTTTTAACTTTTCATTAGGAGCATGTTGTTAAATATATATTTGAAAATTGTTGCGAGAGAATAATTATTCGCCCCTCCGCTTATCCTCCTGAACTGGTTTTATCTAGGTGTTTTGGAGTAGGGATGTTAAATCTAAAAGTTTGTTAACCCTTTATTTTTAACGAATGTTGTAGAGGCGAATCATTATTCGCCCGCTTCATGATGTGCCTATGCTGAAAGTTTTTAGCAGCGCTTAATGTCATTTTGATTTGATAGCTGAGCTTGCTAACATTTGGGTAGAATGCCTTCTCGATCTCTTGTAGTAAAAAAATCTATTCTTTAAAAAAACAGACTTTGGACTGGGAAAACGTAAAGTATGTCGGAACCACGGATTAAAGTTCCAGCAGTAAAATTTTGTGGTATGACACGCGTTGTAGATATTGAATACGCCAGTGAGCTAGCTGTTAACGCAATTGGTTTAGTATTTTATCCAAAAAGCGCACGCTACATTGATACAAATCAAGCGCACTCGTTAATGAAAAGTGTTTCACCATTCATGACCGTAGTTGCGTTGTTTGTGAATCCGACCGAACGGGAAGTTGAACAAGTTTTACACCATGTGAATCCCCATCTTCTACAATTTCATGGCGATGAAGACGAAGCTTTTTGTCAAAAATTTAATATACCTTATTTAAAAGCTTTGCGAATGCAAAATCATCAAAGTGCCGCTGCAAAACTATCGTATTCGAGTGCAAAAGGTTTGCTGTACGATGCTTACGACGTAAAGCAATATGGCGGTACAGGACATTCATTTAACTGGGATTGGTTTCCTTCTCCTTCTAATCGCTCTCATTATTCCATTCTTGCAGGTGGTCTCAACCCAGATAATGTTGCACAAGCATTAAATTATTATCCAGATGCAGTAGATGTGAGTGGCGGAATTGAAAGTAGTCCAGGAATAAAAGATCCAATAAAAATGCGTTTATTTATGCAACAAATCTGGAATGCTGTTTAATTTTAGGTGCGAGTTCTCACAAAACAAAATTAAGTTTGTCTAGTAAACGCAATTTCAAGGAAGATGTTGCAGGTGGAAAAAATATTTTAAGCAAGATCACTGAGTAGTTAGAGTGTTTAAAATGCAACAATCTCCTTTTTTAACCGCTAGTCTTTCACGACGCGGCAGTTTAATTTTAATAGCCGCTCTTGTGATATGGGTTGCTGTTCTCATTATTTTTGCAATGCCTACAGATATTGTTCAAGGGTGGATGGGTTGGCGACAAGCAGATACCCAAAGTATTGCGTTAAATTATTATTATGGTGATGAACCGATATGGCGCCCACAAGTTAATTGGGGCGGCATTACCGGTTTTGTTGAAACAGAATTTCCTTTGTACGCTTGGCTCGCATCTCAATGGATGCATTTCTTTGGTCCGAAGATTCAAACAACTCAATATCTGTCATTGGCTTGCGCTGTATTTTTTGTAATAACCATTGCAGTTGGATTTGGCCGAAGGTATGGATTAATTCCTACCGCTTTCGCCATTTTTTTTATTTTAAGTAGTAGAGTGGTGGTGTATTTAGCAACCTCGGTACAGCCTGATATTTTAAGCATGGCGCTATATACGGTTGGATTTTTTAACTTCTGTAAATTTTTACGCACCCGATCTGGAAAAGTTTTATTTGTTTCTACCATTGCTTCAGTGCTTGCAGTATGGACAAAACCGCTTGCATTAAATCTTGGCATTGCTCAAGCCATTTTAATTTTTTGTTTTTATCCCACCTTATTAAAAGATATGCGCATTTGGTTAAGTTGGGGAGTTATTCTTAGTGCGACCTCCGTTTGGATGTTGCATGCGCGTTCACTTTATTTAGAGTTTGGAAATACTTTCGGAGTATTAAGTGGTGGTGACTCAAAGTTACCAACGCTTGAAAAAATTCAAGAACCTGAAATCTGGATTTCTTTATTTAAAAATATTTTAGAGTGGGGAGTTGGACTCTGGTCTGTACCTGCATTGTTGGTTGTGTTTGGAATATTATTTTTAAACAGTCGATATAATCCGGTTCGCACAAAAATTCCATCCGTAATTCAAAAATTATCTGATGAAAACTTTCGGTTTGGTGTCCAAGCTATTTTTGCATTGATATGCGCGTCGTTTGCAGCAGTTGTATTATCAATTCGTTATTCGCACGGCGATTACGGCCCGCATTATCACGTGTGGTGGATTTTACCAGCCGCTTGGTCCGTTGCGTTAAGTATTCGTTTGGTTATGAATACACGTACTTGGCATTATTCAACAATACAATTTTTTAATGTAAAAAATTCTCAGTTTCGATCCTTTTTATGCATATCACTGATTTTATTTAGCATGACGTTGATTTATGCTCGTGCTTTTATTTTTCACGTTTTAGAACGCCAAAGTTCTGCATCTTTTGGTGAAAATTTCACACCTTTAGGGCAAGAGAGTTTTGAAGTTATTCGAAATCAAAATTTAAAAAATTGGATCAGTGCGGAGTGGGATCCAAAAAAACCTTTATTGCTCGTACGAAGCTTAGAGCCAAGTCGTGATGTGGCATGGAACACAGAACACAACTATGAAGATCCGCGCTTATTTTATTGGACACGTTTGCGAGGCTGGGTGATTCCAAGCGATGATCAAACATTAGAATCACTTGAATATTATGCTAAACAAGGTGCAAGTTGGTATATCGAACCCAATAAATTTAAACCATTGGTTGCATTACATGTGAATCAAACATATCAAGATGACAGATGGTCTATGCAGCTTATTTCTGACACGGCTAATGGTCGAATCTATCGGTTAAATTAAAATTTTTATCTAGGCTTAAAGAGCTCCCTTCTTTTTAAATGCCAAATTTAAAAAGAGTGCATGGCCTTTTGCTTAGAATTCATAAAAAATATTTGTCATTCAGTTTTTTAAAATATTTTGACAAATATACCTAATGCAGATTGGTTTTCCCGTAGGCGCATGTGAAATAAGCCCGCGGAGCCTACACAAAGTAGGTGAGCAGGCGAATAAGCATGCAACAACCGGGAAAACTCATGTGCATTGGGTATATCACGTATTTTTAACTCATGAGAGCATCTTGTGGATCAAAACGAATTAACCCATCCGCGGCATATCTTTGCTTCAATGCTTAAGCAGCGGATGAATGCTTTTGCACATGCACAAGCATGGCAATCTAAAAGCAAACTCTGGTTGTTCAATGAATTAATCAAAGAATCCGAACAGTGGCAAAAAGAGTGGGCAGCGCTTGGTGTTCAATTTGATGCCAATTCTAACTCTCACAATTCATCTGACTTTAAAAATTTCGTAGCACCGCTTGCAGTGTTTTTACCATTGGGTCATGAAAGTGGTCCTTTAGTACTTTTAACGGCAGTACTGTCCGGCATTCCTTACGCACCGATTGATCCAACCATTCCAGCTGCACGTTTATCAGCGATGTTGCAGCAATTAAAACCACAAGGTATTTGGATTGCGGATCATTTAAATGAATGGATGATTCAGTGTTCGCAAAATGCTGATCATCCGTTATTTAGTTGGCAACAACACGCTGTTGAAAAAGCTAAATTGGTATTTTGGAAACCTTTAAACCAAACATCTGCGTTGAATAAAGACTCAAGTATTCCAACTTATATCATTCATACCAGTGGTTCGACTGGAACTCCAAAAGGAGTTGCGGTAGGCGCTCAAGTTTTGCATCGTTTGTTAGATTGGCACGGTGAACAACCACGTCTGAAAAAACCTGCTCGGACATTAGGTTTTACTCTGTTTAGTTTTGATGTCCATTTTCAAGAAGTGTTTGCTACTTGGTGGACAGGCGGAACTTTAATTTCAATGCCGGAAGAATTGCGTCGTCAGCCTGATCAGATGTTGACGTTTATGGAAGAGCATCGTGTAGAGCGATTGTATTTACCCTTTGCTGCGTTAAATCAATTAGCGCGGGTTTTTAAACCAACGATTCGTTCATATCTAATTGACGTTATCACTGCCGGCGAGGCATTAATAGTAAGTGATGCATTACGTCAGTGGTTTAAAACTACCAGTGCTCGTTTGCATAATCATTATGGTCCTTCGGAAACCCATGTAATTACTGCGCTTACTTTGAATGAAAATCCAGAGCAATGGGAAGCCGTACCATCGATTGGTACAGCATTGCCTCACGTAATTTGGACCTTAATAGACGCGCCGCCGGAAGCGAATAATTTTACCGATACCGAGTTTTGGCAAAAAGCTCATACATCAGCCATGACGCAACAAGAAGGCGAACTCTGGGTTGCTGGCGAATGTTTGGCCGATGACTATTGGCAAAATTCCCTGTTAACCGGTGAGCGTTTTCCATCAGTGGATTTGGGTCAAGGTGTACAACGTTGGTATCGCACTGGCGATTGGGTGAAAAACGAAAATAGTGAATTGCGCTTTGCAGGTCGTAAAGATCAGCAGATTAAAATTCGTGGTCATCGAGTAGAAACTGCAGAAATCGAAAGTGTGATTTTAAATTCACCACTTGTTGCAGCTGCTGTAGTCACCGCGCACGGCCAACCCACCGAATTAATTGCGCATTGGATTCCTAAATTTGTCGAATCTGAGCGTGAACAGTATTGGCAAGCACTTGCACAAGGTTGGCAATCGGTTTGGACATCAACCTATCAAGGTCAACGTGAATCCGCGGAACAATCAGAGCCATGCTGGATTCCCTGGTTCTTAGCCAATCCATCAGAACAGACAATTCGTGGCCATTTTCGCGGATGGATTTCAAGTGAAACGCATCGAGCAATTCCTGAAAATGACATGATTGCTTGGTTAATTGGAACCTTGGAAAATTTTCAATTGCAGAAAACGACGTCACTTGGACGTGTTGTTGAATTGGGGGCGGGAAACGGTTTAATTGGTTTGCAGTTATTGCCACTGGCTTCGCATTATCTGGCAACCGATGTCGCAGATTCTGCTTTGCAAGAAATGACAATCTTTGAGCAGCAGACACGTCAACAAAATCCTGATCTGACATTTGGAGCGCTTAAGGTTCGAACAGGCGCAGCACTAGAAATTTTACAATCCTTGCCAAGCGCGTCGATTGATACGGTTGTTTTAAATTCGGTAACGCAGCATTTTCCGGATGCGCACTATTTTAATCGAGTGCTCCAAGAAGCCGCGCGTTGCTTAACGCCAAACGGACGCTGTTTATTTGGTGATATTACGCAATCAACATTGCGATTAGCTTTTTTTGCCGGTCTTACGTGTATCAGTGCGGATATTAATCAAGACGCTGCACAACTTGCACAAACCGCATTACGTCAGTGGATGACCGACAGCGTATTTTCCTGCAGTCCTGCGTATTTATTTCATGCTGTTAAACAGGATTTAAGTTGGTCGCATGTTGAAGTGCGTCGGAAGCGCGGCAAATATTTGAATGAATTAGTTCGACATCGATTTGATGCGGTATTAATTCGACAATCTAACGCGCATGTCGTAGATGACTTGCCCGTGATTTTGCATTCGGTGCAAGACAGTCAGAATTTTATAAACAATTCTCAAGCGTACGATTTAGCGCAATCAAACATTCATATTTTTCCGGTTGAAGAAAAACGTTTATTAACCGATTTTAATGCACTGACACTCTGCATGACTGAACGTGCGCCGCATTCGACAGTGGCCTCTGAAATGATTGATTGGCGTCGCAATCGGTTAAGCTCGGTTCAATCTTTGGCAACGATTTCATGTTCAGGTTGGCGAATAGATTATATTCCCGCTGAATCCGAACCACGTACATGGTTAGTAATTAGCCCTGAATATGAGTCTCCTGCACATGTGTGGCGTGCGTTTGGCGAATGGTTTATTGAACACAGTGGAGAAGGCGAAACCAGCCATCCAGAACGTCAATGGATTGCAACTACACAACATGCCAAAGTAGTGCATCACATTGAACAGCATTTACCCGAATACCAAAGACCGGCACGTTGGATGGCAGTGAATCAATTATTAATGACAGCAACGGGCAAATATCAACGTCGATTGTTGCCACTACCAACACGTCAGCGTCCAGCATTAGCGCATCCCTTAATACCGGCATCGTGTGGAATGGAACAAAACATTGTCAATGTTTGGCAGCAGTTATTGCAGTTGGATGCAGTAGGTGTGACCGATCCCTTTTTTGATGTTGGCGGACATTCCTTGCTAGCCGTTGATTTGGCATTAGCCTTAAGTGAGTCGCTTAAACAAAACATCGCAGTGGTGCACATTTTTCAGCATCCAACAATTCGTGCTTTTGCTGCTTCACTTCAAGCTAACACAACGATTTTAACCGCTGAGGTTTTAACTGGAACGGATTCTCCACCTGAACATTTCCTTTCCGAAAATCAAGGCAATAAACAACGCAATGCATTCTCTCGGTTCCGTAAAGGCAACAGGTAGTAAATTATGAGTTCAAGGAAAAAGAAACCCGTCGAGCCTGCAAAAATGGGTGCAAACGATAAAAAAATGGAAAAATTGCGGCCAGAGCCGGCTATGCCGCAAGAGCCAGAAACCGAATCTATTGATAATGACGGAGCACCAGCGGTTGCCATAATTGGTATGGCAGGTCGTTTTCCTGGAGCACCTTCTGTTGATGCATTGTGGGCGTTGTTGAAAGAGGGTAAAGAAGCAATTACCCGTTTTTCCGACAAAGAATTGGAAACAGCCGGAGTTGATCCAGAAGTTTTTAAACAATCGGGATATGTTCCAGTTCGTGGATTAATTGATGAACCTGAAGCATTTGATGCCGCATTTTTTGGAATTGGTCCACACGAAGCATTGTTAATGGATCCGCAACAACGTTTATTTCTTGAAACTTGTTGGCATGGTTTAGAGCATTCCGGTTACGCCCCCAATACGATGAAACATGTCGTTGGTGTTTGGGGCGGTATGAGTACCGGCATGACTAACAACACCTATTTGCTTTCAAATTTACATGCAACACCCGATGCGCTTTCACCCGAGCAAGTGCTAACTGCCATGCTTGGAAATGAAAATGATTATTTAACGACGCGTGTTTCTTACAAATTAAATCTACGCGGCCCAAGCGTGAACGTACAAACCGCGTGCTCAACTTCGTTGGTTGCAGTGGTGCATGCAGCACAAAGTTTATTGACCTACGGTTGTGATGTTGCGCTCGCTGGTGGCGTATCGGTTTCTTACCCGCAAGCTGAAGGTTATATGTACCAAGAAGGCGGGATTGGTTCTCCCGATGGTCATTGCCGACCTTTTGATTCCGAAGCACAAGGTACCGTTTTTAGTAACGGTGTCGGCGTTGTTGTTTTAAAACGATTGGAAGATGCGGAAGCAGACGGCGATACGATTTACGGCGTGATTCGCGGTTTTGGAATGAACAACGACGGTTCGGATAAAGTTAGCTTTGCTGCTCCAAGCGTTTCCGGTCAAGCGCAAGCAGTGCGTATGGCGTGGGAAATGGCGGGCATCGATCCAAGCACATTAAGTTATGTTGAAACGCACGGTACTGCGACGCCTCTCGGTGATCCGATTGAAGTTGCTGCATTAACCAAAGCCATGGTTTCGCGCGCGCGCAACGATATTAAAGTTGAACCGTGCGCCTTAGGTTCCGTGAAATCGAATTTTGGTCATTTAGATAGTGCAGCTGGTGTCACTGCATTAATTAAAGCGACCTTGTGTTTGTACCATCGAACGCTTGTTCCAACGTTGCATTTCAAAAAACCAAATCCAAATATCAATTTTGATCACGGTCGTTTTTACGTCAATACCGAAACCAAACATTGGAATGTTGAAGGTCATCCACGCCGCGCCGCGGTGAGCGGTTTTGGTATCGGTGGTACCAACGCGCATTTGGTTTTAGAAGAATGGATGGATCGACGTTCATCGTTGTATCCAGTGGAAGAATCCAAGCCGCAATTACTTACCTTGTCGGCACAATCGGCAACAAGCTTGCAACGTACGCAAGATCATTGGAAAAATTGGTTATCCGAAGAAGGTAAACCACGATTTTTAGATGCGATCGATACGTTAAATCGTGGACGTGCTGTGTTTGAACATCGTGTCGCCTGCGTTGGAAAATCGTGGGCTGATATTCTTCATGTACTTAACGAATCTAAATTAATTGTTCGTGGCCAAGCACAAGCGGTGACTAGTCCCGTATTTTTATTTGCTGGTGGTGGCGCGCAATATGTGCGGATGGGATTAGAGGTCATTCAACAATTACCTACAATTCGCCACCGAGTTGAACAAGAATGCGCATGGTTAAAAAACCAGTACGGAATCGATTTACAAGCGCATTGGTTTGCAATGCCAGGTTCCGCAGCGGCCAATGCATTTGCTAAACCGTCGATTCAATTACCCTCATTATTTTTATTGGAATACGCACTGGCTGAGCAATTAATGGAGTGGGGCATTCAACCCGCTGCATTACTAGGACACAGCATGGGCGAAAACGTTGCCGCTACCGTTGCCGGTGTATTTGATCTTCGCAGCGCGTTAGGTTTAGTGGTTTTACGTGGTCAATTATTTGAACGTATTACCGCAGACGCCGCGATGTTGAGCGTGCCTATTTCTGCGGAAGAATTGAAACCAAAACTAGGAAATTTAGATTTAGCAACGGTGAACGGACCACAACAATGTACGGTTGCAGGAATTCGCCAAGATCTAGAATTTTTCCGGCAGCAATTAGATCAAGAAGGTATTGACGCGCAATGGGTACCGATTGCAGTCGCAGCCCATTCACGTTTGCTGGAACCGGTATTACCAGATTTTCTGACGTACTTGAAAAAACAAAAATTAAACCCACCGAAATTTCCGGTGCTATCGAATGTGACGGGTGAATTTTTAAAACCTGAAGAAGCGCAAGATCCAGACTATTGGGTTCGGCAATTACGTTATACCGTTCAATTCGATAGTAATTTACAACAGGCTGGCGCGTTAAAAAATCCGTTATTTATTGAAGTCGGTCCCGGTAAATTATTAACGTCGTTAGTGAAATTAAATCTGCCGCATTTAGCGGATCATGTAACGCATTTATTACCGCATGCGAAAGAACAAGAAAATTCGGTATTAACATTATTGCGTGGTGTTGGCCAACTCTGGTGTTGGGGAGTTCCAGTTGACCGGCAAGCAATTTTTGATGCGCAAGATTCAACACATGATTCTGTTAAAAACAGTCATGATCATTCCAAAAATTCGCATGCAAAAAATAATGCGCATCAATTAACGCATCACCGTCGAGTTGCATTACCGCTGTACGCGTTTGAACCTACACGATTTTATTTCACACCACCAAAATCAAATCGCAGTGTATGTGAAGTTATTACTTCGTTTGCGCCAACATTATCCGCTTCAGCAATATCTGCTCCAACATTGGCGCCGGTTCAAACATTAGGATTACCAACATTAACTAAGCCAGTTGACGTTCTTCAAGCGTCCGTACCACAACAGGATTCAAAATACGCATCGCGTTTGGAATGGGTAGAAGAAACCCTAGGTGCATTATTAGCCGATTTTTCTGGTAGTACATGGGATGTCGCAGATAATGAAAAATTGTTTTCCGACCTTGGATACGACTCGTTATTTTTAACGCAACTTAGTTTAAAACTAAAAAAGAAATTCACTGTAAAAGTACGTTTCCGTCAGCTGCAAGAAGAGCTTGCAACGGTGAAAGATTTATCGGCGTGGATTGATCAGGAATTACCAGCGGAATCTTTTGCGTCCGATTGGCAAACGTCATCTACTCCTACTAATTCAATCCCTAGCGGTGGCACCGCTATGGTAATGCCAAATTTCAACCCGTCTGCAGATCCTTGGCAAGCATTAGTGGATACGCAATGGCACGCCGTACAAGTGCTTGCACAAATGACGGGTCGTTATTTACCAGCCATGGGTAGCGGTAACTCATCGTCGAATAATTCGCCAGAAATTCCAGAAGATTGGTGGCCTAATCCGGTTGCGTTGGAGTTAGCAAAAAAATTACAACAAGAACCATCGGAAGATGTTTCTACCAAGCAACGCATGGGACCGTTTAAAGCGTTGCAACGTGAATTAACCTCTGATCTAAGTCCAGAACAAAATGCGTATTTAGATGATTTTATGGCGCGATATATTGCGCGTACGTCAGAATCAAAACGCATCGCACAAAAAAATCGTATTTATTACGCTGACCCACGAACGGTTGCTGGATTTAAAGCACGTTGGAAAGAAATTGTGTATTCGGTTGCGTCTATAAAATCGCAAGGTGCGGATTTATGGGACGTTGATGGCAATCAATACGTTGATGTTGTCGGTGGATTTGGAGCGGCGTATTTCGGTCAAAACCCTGTGTTTTTAGGTAAAGCAATTGCTGAACAATTAAATACCAACAACGATTACGGTCCTGCTAACGAAGAAGTTGGCGAAGCCGCGCGTTTGCTGTGCGAAATGACGCAAATGGATCGCGCGAGTTTTTGTAATACCGGTTCTGAAGCGGTATTAGCAACCATGCGAATTGCGCGTACCGTTACCGGTAATACCTTAATTGCAAAATTCGGTGGTGCGTATCACGGTATTTTTGACGAAGTACTCGGTAAAACCCGTCGTTACGGCGACATTACGGCAAATATTACGGTTGCGCCTGGAATTCCTGCGAGTGCACAACAACATATTGTGGTGTTGGAATACAACAATCCAAAATCATTAGAAATTATTCGCGCATTAGGTGAAGAACTTGCCGGAATTATTATTGAACCGGTGCAATCGCGCACGCCGGAATTACAGCCGATTGCTTTCGTACAACAAGTCCGTGAGCTTGCTCGTGAATTAGATATCCCGTTTATTTTCGATGAAATTATTACCGGTTTTCGTTTGCATCCACGCGGCGCGCAACATTGGTTTAACGTCGACGCAGATATTTGCGCCTACGGTAAAGTTATTGGTGGTGGTTTTCCGGTTGGTGCAGTTGCTGGTAAACGTCGTTTCCTTGATGCACTCGATGGCGGTTTTTGGCAATTCGGTGATACGTCATTTCCAGAAGTTGGCGTTACCTATTTTGCTGGTACTTTTGTACGTCATCCATTATCGATTGCCGCAGTTCGTGCGGTATTAACGTACTTAAAACAAGAAGGTCCTGAATTACAGGCGCGCGTAAACCGTGCAGCATCGGTATTTTGCGAACGTATTAATTTAGCGTTTCAAGAACGTCGTATTCCAATTTATATGGTGTATGTCGGCTCGGTAATTTTAACGCGCTTTTATGGACACCCAGATTTTGAAGGATTGTTTTTCCATCATCTGCGTTATTTCGGCGTTCATATGTATG
>JAZKFP010000166.1:0-6785 GCA_040386355.1 Pseudomonadota bacterium
CGCATGACAGGGATTCGTTTTAGCTAGATTTTGAAAAACTTAGCAATAGCCTTTTCAATTGTGAGTATTGATTCTTAATTAACGCTAATTTTGTTTTAATGATGCTTGTAAAGGCGATTGCTATAAATTGAACTATGCTTTTTTGAGATTGCTTAGTTTCAGAAAAGTAATGAACAGAGGAAACAATGAACACTTCTGTAAAATTATTCGAAGAACATACTCTTAATTGCATTATCTTTACTCAGCTTTAATTCTAGCAGGCACGCCAATAGCCGTTTTACCAGTTGGTACGTTGATTAAAACCACAGCATTTGCACCGATTTTTGCATGCGCCCCTATTCGGACATCACCTAAAACTTTTGCTCCAGCACCAATGTCCACATGGCCTTCTATAATCGGCAATGCAGATCCACTTCCTGCGCCAATCGTCACCTGTTGCAAAATCATACAATTAGGACCAATAATTGCGTCAGGATGAATAACAATACCATTCGGGTGAGGAATCAATAAACCGCCACCAATTTTACTATTGATGGGTATATCTGCACCGGTAATTACACTCCAAAAACGATGCCTAAGAATCGCAAATTTTATTATCAAAAAAAATAAAGCGTTATGTCTGTATTTTTGGTAGGTGCGGATACTTGCAAGTAAGGATTTTGAAGGATTCCAAGAAAATAGCGTTTTATACTCTCTGCTCCAATCTGGATTTAAATCAGAAATGTGACTATTTGTATTCAATTAAAGTAATTTTTTCATTTAGAAATTTTTGTTTAAAAAATTTTAATTGACCAGTCATCTCTGCAAATTTACCTAAAATTGAGAATAAAGAATGCTGCCAATTTTTGGCATGATTACTTTTTAAGGCTAACCTGATCAATTGCAAGGGATATGCCAATAAAACTAATAAGCAGATTTTTAAATTAATAAAAGCCAACATTAATATGATAATAGGCAGTATCAAACCCCAAAACCAAGTTCTTTTACTTTCTTTTACCCAGTGTCGCTCCGGGTAATCACCGTGGATACTTGCTCCCTCAGCATAAGCATAACCCGCCCGTGTCGCACGTTTCCACCATTGGCTAAACTTTGTCATTGAGGCATCATGCAACGTCATTTCAGCATCTATACGCCAAACACTGTAACCTGCCTGCCTTATTCTGATACATAACTCTGGCTCTTCGCCTGCAATCAGATTGTTTCTATATCCGCCTACTAACTTCATTACGTCTACACGTATCAACGCATCACCACCACAAGCTTTTGTTTCACCTATGGACGTATTCCACTCTTGATCACACATCTGATTATAAATTGAGCGTTGAGGGAAAATTTCTCTTCTTCTGCCACAAACAACTGCAACATGAGCATTATTATCTAGAAAATCAGTAGCCGTTTGTGTCCAGTTGTCATTTACAATGCAATCGCCATCGACAAATTGCACAAATTTTATATTTGGATATAGGGAAATAATGGTGTTAAATCCAGTATTTCTAGCTCTTGCTGCAGTAAATGGTTGCATCATATCTAGTGAAACCACATGGGCTCCACTACTTTTTGCTTCAACCAATGAATTGTCAGTTGAAGCAGAGTCAACATAAACTACCTGCGGCATATGGTCAGATAGGGAATCTAAGCAACTTACAAGCCTCCTCCCTTCATTGCGACCAATTATAACAATACCTATTATTGAATAAATAGCGTCGAAGTCAGCATTTTTAGTTGGATTATTAGCTAGGATTTTCATATTTATATTTAAATAATAATCAGTTATAGACTCGAGATTATTTACAAGCCTAACTTAGGCTCGCCCTACTCTAAACAATCTAAAAAACTGGTGGTGTTAAGTCTTTTAAGTAATTGTTTAATGTTGAGCGACTAATCTCTTTTCTAGTGGTAGCGTCTTCGTTTGCTCTTGCTTTATACATTGTTTAGTGAGAAACCGAATCGTCATAAATATGTTTAGAAGCTGTATAGTAATAAAGTGTCACTAACCTACGCTTCACATTTTCCGGCATTGCGAGCGGATCAGGATGCCTATGAAAACTATCTGCATCAATATTAAAGATGACGCATCGATTGTAAATTGGGGCTATTGTATGCACTTTATTTTGCATCGATTTGTCCCACAATTCTAAGTTTCCACCATATTCGTTTATCCGTCTTTATTCAAATAAATGATCATGTTTAATCGCCTATTTAAATGTAACTGTTCATGAACTCTAAAATCAGCATGAATTCCAAGCTTGCCGCCTGTTGTAGTTTCATGAAATCCACCGCCCATGAAATGCGGATATGGTATTAATGACGGTATAGTCGTGAGGGATTGTAAAAATTGTACAATCGCTGCAGAATTAAAGAAGCTAAAAACTTCACGGCTGAATCCATTACAATTAGCAGGCATTACTTGTCTTTTATGCAATCCAGCATAGCCTAATTCAAATATCACATCATCCTGAAGCTTTTCTAGGGGGAAGTTTTCTAGAATTTTATCAATTAATTCTAATGGCAGAAAATTATCTATAACGATATGCGGAAAAGGTTCTGCAAAGCAATATTCACCGCTTAAATTTTCGCCATATTGTTGAGCTTCTTTAATATCTAAATATACAACATCAGCTATCGAAATAGGCAGTGTTGCTTGCTGGAACACACTTAATTTCCTAAAATTTGTTTCAATACAAAACTAATATAATTTAAAGTTAAATTAATAATAATAAGATTTTGATTCAACCTCAGCTTTGTTTAATACCACACCTAATAAGTTATTTTTAGGTAAATGATGCAATGTTTCTTCAATTTCAGATTGTGTAGACATTCCATTAGCAATTACCAATAATATGCAATCTACTTGCGGCAACAAAACCATCGCATCATCAGAATTCAAGACTGGCGGACAATCAAAAATAACAATCCTTGATTCATAACGCTCTCTTAGCTCACTAATTAAGTTTGTAACCTTTTTCGATGACAACATTTCCGCTGATTTTGAAACTGGCTTCATCGTTGGAATAACAACTAAGCGATCAATTCCTGGATTAATCATCACTTCTTTAAGTGGCGATTTATCTTGTAAGTAGTCATTCAAGGATTTTTCTGTGTGAATACCTAAGTATGTAGCCATTTTAGGTCTACGTAAATCAAGATCAACCAAAATGACTGTTTTCTGTGGCTGATGTGCAATACTGATAGCCAAATTAATTGAAACCAATGTTTTACCGGATTGTGGTGTTGGTGAAACAACAGCAATCGTTCGCCAGTTATTCTCTTCCATTTTTTTTAGAATTTGAGTTCTGAGTGAATCAAAACTAAAGCTATTAAAGTCGCTTTTAGTGTGTGCGACAATTCTGTTTTTTTCTAAATGCGCATGATCTAGTTTGATAACTGGCGTATTTAAATAATTAATTTGCCCAAGCTCATTCTCCGTATTCGGAAAATCTTTAACTGCTTTTTGCGTACTGAATTCGGCATATGTGGGTTTAGTACTTATTCTATTGCTGGTATTTTCTACTTTTGCTTTTGCAAGCGCATCTTTAATTTTTTCCATAACAATCTCTACGCAAATCTAGCCATCAATTTGACCATAACCAGATCAAGCGGCATAACAAAAAAATGTAGAATCAATAGTGATAAACCAATAATCGTTAATATTGATATCAACATATATTTATTAAAATTTTTCCTACGTTTTATTTCACTATTAGTTGAGATATAGGGAATAATGACTAAAGGTCGCATATTAATAAGCGAAGTCATCGCTTCCACACCACGTACTCTTTTATCTAAAGTCTCCAATATCATGGCAAGCGCAAGCGCACCACCAAGTCCGGCACCAAAACCTAATGCAATAACTTTCTTTCTATTTGGTTTAGTGGGTTTATCTGGAAAAATGGGCGGCTCCAACATTGAAAAGCGTTCCGCTTTATTTTCTTGTTCTAAATTTTCAGCAATTTTTGCGTTAATCTGTTTAGATTTTACTTCTTCATACTTAGTTTTAGCATTCTCATAATCACGCATTAATGTGAACAAGCCTCTTTCAACTTGTGGACTTAATGTTACCTGTCCTTGTAGCTGGTCAACTTTATTCTCAAGAGATTTTCGTTGTTGCGATAAAGAATTTAACCTTACTTTAGCCGCTTCAATTTGAGCTTGTATTTTTGCTGTTACAAGATCATTTGCAACATTAGTTTTCACAGGCTTTATATCTGATTTAACATCAGTTGGCTTTTCTAAAGCTTCTATTTTTCTTTTTAACGCACGAATTGTTGGATGCGTATCTTTATATAATCCCATTGAGCGCTCTAACTCTGCTTTCGCTTTTTCCAACTCTGACGTAGTACTAATCACCTCGCCATTTGAGTTGATTTTTACATTAGCTTTTGCTGAAGCCAATTCAACATCTAAATATCTTAATTCCTCTTGAGTGGATTTATAATCACGGTCAACTTCTTTAATGTCTGATTCGGAACGTTGCAACAAGCTCATGTGCATTTCCATGTGCTCAGGTAAAGAATTCGAATTCTCCTGTTTATAAGTAGCAACTTTATTTTCCACTCCTTCTAACTCTTTCCTTAAACTTTCAACTTCTTGAGTAAGAAACTCTGTTGTTTCAGTTGCACGCTCAGTTCTGGCTTTAACATTCTCATCCAAAAACAAAGTTACTAGCTCATTAGCTACTTTATGCGCAACTTCAGGTCTTTCATATTCAAAACCTACTTTAAAAGCAATAGTTGCACGTCCACCGCCACTACGTTCTACATCAGCATTGACCAAAATAACCGATATACTTTCACGCATTTTATCAATCAGTGTTGAGGTCGTTTCTGAGTCAATTTTTTTTGGGTATAAACTGTATTTTTGAATAATCCGATACAGATTATCTCGAGTCATGACTCGCTGTTTGATTACTTCAATTCGTTCACCAGCATAGCTTGTCACAGTTGCCTTAACAACATCGTCAGGAATTTGTTGGGACTCAATTAAAATGGTACCAGTAGATTGATAAGTTGGTGGCAATAAGATAGCCGCAGCAATTGCCGCCATTACTACTAAAGTAAAAACCACCAGCATTTGTAACCATCTACGTTTCAATATAGATAGATAGTCGCCAAGGGTTAGTTCGTATTCATTTGCCATATCGTATTAGGTTTCTTAAAACTCTGGAGTACTATAAGTAAAGGTAAGTCCGACTACATTTCCACTAACATTAACACTTTGATTTTGAATGGAATTTTTTTGCATTCTACTTTGAAATAATAATCGCATTTGCCACATTTCGGTTAGTTCTCTAGAATAAGAAGCTAAAAATTGTGTGGATTGTGAATCAAAATTTGATTTATTTTTATTTAGGTTGAAGCCCGCATTTAGTGAGCTTTTTTCGTTTAACAGGTAGTTGTAGCCAAGGTTAAACTGGTCTGACTCTACAAAGCCACCAATGCCACTTGGAGAGACTGTACGTGATAGTCCTGCATTAAAAGTAGACCTTTCGCGTTGGTTAATAATACTTAAGCCACCAATCTTGCCTGATCCTGACGAAACACCTAACAAAGAGTTTGTATTTTGATTCTCGGAATCAATTTTATTAACACCTATGTTAGCGGATAACGTCCAATTAGGGCCTAGCAAAATAGTCGTACCAACAGATATGTTTTTGGACTTGCTGTCTCCACCATTGGCAAAATTATTATTCAGAAAAAAACCATTAAGATTATTAATAAGTAGTCCGTTATTGTTTGTTAGCAAATCCGATTTCAAATCCGTGTATGACAGTTGAATAAAGGGACTTATTCTTTCATTAAGCTCATAGGTCAATGATGAATTGATACTTTTAGTAACCGTATCTGAAAATTGAGAGGAATCATAAGTCAAATTAGTGTACTGCGACCCTATAGCGTAACTTAGCCTTTCGGTAATCAATTTTGTCCAATTAGCACTTATTGATTTGGTAATAGCACTACCGTCTCTATCGACAAAACCATTTTGATTAAACTCACTGAAACGAGAGCTTCGTTTTTCATAGCGACCAACAACTGAAAATCGCCCCCTTTCCATTTCATGTTCCCATCCTGCGTCGAAATTGGGGTCTTGACGATCTTGAGTGACTCTTTCATCTGAGCTACGCTGCAGCGCTAAGCCAGCATCTGCATACCATCTATTTTGATCTTCTACTGCAGAAATAGTGTATCTAGGTGTAATTGTATGACGCCAAACAGATTTTGCATCTTCATTTAATAGAGGATTACTATCATATTGTGTATCAAATGACGAAGATGCTTGCTGAAGTATAACAAGTGCATTTGCAGATGTTGAAAACACCAATATGCCAGCTGCTAAAAACTTAATATTCAATTTACAAATCAATTTATATATTCTTATGGACATTCAATATGGTCATTTAGAAAGCTGATTTAATCAGTTATGAATGAGCGTTCCAATAACATTGCTAATTTATGGAACTAGTAAAGTATCGCCGCTTTTTAACAGAATATTTGATTCTAAATTTTTTCCATCTATAAGGTCCTCATAATCCACAGGAATTGTGCTCTGAACACCATTGTTATTACGTAATATTTTGATATCGTCCGCATCTGCAAACTTATCTAATCCGCCAGCCTGGCTTAAAGCTTGCATGACAGTGAGAGGACTCAATAATAAAACCGGGCCTGGTTTGAGCACACGACCAATGATATAAATACGGTTTCCTTCAATTCCAGAGATTACGACTGTAACCTGAGGATCAGGTAAGTAAGTTTTTAATTTTTCAGTTATACGCTTTTCAGCTTCAG
>JAZKFP010000167.1:0-18608 GCA_040386355.1 Pseudomonadota bacterium
CAGCCCAAGGTTTAGATAAACGAAATGTCATACTTGCACTTGGACTATTAAAATACGTATCCACCGTTGATAATTGCTGGTCCGATAACCAATCAGCGACAAAAGGCGGCTGTGTTGCAACAACCGCTTGCGCAACTTCAGGCCGTAATAATTGACTTGGCTCAATTTCCATTACTAATACATTTGATCGCTCTAACGCTTGTCGAACATCCTTAGTGAACTTTGCAGCGTCCGGTAATCCAAGATGCAAAGTTCCTAATACATAAACATCACAGGATTCTACGTCAGCAAATCGTTTAGGTTGGGTTGAAAAACACCAAAATAAACCTTGTTGTGAAGCTGCATACAATGGATAAGAAAACGTTAAAGCAAAAAACAAAAAGGAAATAGATAATAAAAAGTTTAGTTTTGCGGTTTTACGAAATAAGAAGGACTTCACGTGTTAACCACCTTAGGTAAAAAGATTACGAAACTTGGACAGCCAATTTCCATTGTTGAATCGCTTTCACAATATCCTGCCAATTATTTTGCTTCAGCGCTTCTACTGGAACTAATCCAGAAGACCCAACCGCAAAAACCTCTGGTATAGACAAATAATGTGCAATTTGATTCAAACCAATTCCGCCTGTCGGACAAAAATGGGCTTCAGGGCACACAGAACTAAACGCTTTTAACGCATTTGTTCCGCCACTAAATTCCGCAGGGAAAAATTTCAAATAATGCCAACCATGTTGTAAGCAGTTCATTAATTCAGTTACTGTCGCAATCCCTGGCATCCAAGGTAGTTGAGTTTTTTGAACAGCGTCTTCCAAATTTTCTTCCCAACCTGGACTTACTAAAAATTGTGCGCCTGCTTTAGCAGCAGCTGATGCTTGTTCTGGCGTGCGCACAGTACCTGCGCCGACCCAACATTGCGGATAACGTTGACGAATTTTTTCAATTGAAGGTAAGCCAAAGGGTGTTCGAAGAGTAATTTCTATGCAATCAATACTATGCTCTAATAACAACGCTACTAAATCGTGCCATTGATCATCAGCAGTTAAAGTAACCACTGGCATTAATGGAATATGTTTTTTATCAGGGCTATCTTTTGAAAAGAAATTTTCAAAGCTCATATCATTTGCGCTCCCAATTTAATAATTAATTTTAGGGTGTGTTGACGTTTTGGCATTCGGGATAAAAAAGATTCAAAAGGATGGAACACCAGGCAAAAAGCAAAAAAAAAACGGAATGTGTTTGTCAATCCATGAGTAATTTTTATTGCTTTTTAACACAGTGAGCCGCTTTTTGAGACATTTTTAGCCGAATTGACGAAATGTCAACACATCCTAAACATTTCCATTTAATGATCGATAGAGAGTATGACTCAACATGGCACAAGCAAAGATTAATCATTGCAAAATTGCTGGTGTAGTTTCCTGTGTACCTCAGACTAAAATCGAAAACACGGATCTTGGTGAGCAATTCTCCATGATTGAAATTCGAAAAATTACCGCAATGGCAGGCATTCAAAGTCGTCATGTCTCAAATGGTCAGCAAACTTCTGTTGATTTTTGCCTACATGCTGCACGTGATTTAGTGAAGGGATTGCAGTGGGACCCAGCCTCTATTGATGCAATTATCATGGTCACCCAAACTCCTGATTATCATCTTCCCTCTTCTAGTTGCCTCATCCATAAAGAACTTGGTCTTTCTACAAATTGTGCAGCGTTTGATGTTGGTCTTGGATGTTCTGGTTATCCATATGGTCTTTGGCTAAGCCATTTAATGATTCAAGGTGGTATGAATCGAGTATTAGTTTTACATGGTGAAACACCGAGTTTATTTACCAGTCCAGATGATCGCGCTACGGTTCTATTGTTTGGCGATGCAGGATCTGCAACTGCTATAGCGCGTGATCCAAACGCTGAAAATCCTGCGTACTTTTCTCTGCATTCTGATGGTCAAGGCTATACCGATTTGATCATTCCAGCGGGTGGATTTAGACAACGTTTTTCGGATCAATTGCGAGACTATTATGTTTCGATGAACGGGACGAATTTATTTAATTTTACTATTTTGCGGCTCCCGCCTCTTATTCATGATTTATCTGTGATGTCACAAGAATCAATTGCCAATATTGATGCGTTTATTTTTCATCAATCGAATCGTTTCATCATGAAACATATTATGAAAAAAGCAGGGCTTGAAGAAATTAAAGTACCGCTGACTTTAGAAGAGTTTGGTAATACTGGTGGACCTTCTGTGCCATTAACACTGGTACAACACGCTTTAAAAAATGAAACATTTCGCGCAAAAACATCTCGGGTTTCATTGTTGGGTTATGGTGTAGGTTTGTCGTGGAGCGGTGCATTAGTTTCCATGCACACTGATACCTATTACAACCATCTTGAACTTTAATATTTTTATTGTTTCCAATAAATAAATTATTTTCTAACATGCTACTTTTTATTAATCTGGTTTTACCAAGCCACATTTGAAAAACTACGTGCCAGTTTTTCCACAACTTTAGGTAGAATATCAACTGGTTTAAATACAGCAAAGCTTAACCAACCGGTACGCGCTAAAATTAATCGTTGATCAATTGCAAGATTTTGATGCGTATCGATTATTGTTGCGCGTAACGCTACCTGATCTCTAGGGTCTGCAAACCGATCCTCACAATCCATTTGGCTATACGATTGACTAAGGGTAAGATCTTGTGTGGATTTTGATGTAGGATCTGAAGATTCAGCAAAAGGATCACCACATTCTTTTGGATGATGAGTACGAACTGCTTCCCATGCTTGCCATTGAATTAAAACAATATCTATTCGAAAATCTGAATTCTCACTAGAACACAACGAAGGATCTTTTTTTTGTACAACTTGTACGTTTGAATACGCGCCGTCAAACTGGCGCTCAACTAATTCAAATAAGTAATTTTCAATTTCAGCACGATTTTCTGTAACAGGATAAACAGGATTTATTCCAACTGAAAAACAAACTCTGCTGTCGGTAGGTAAAACAATCGATTGCCTTTTCTCAACTTCTACAGAACCAAGCACCGGCTTGAGCCACTGAGGAGGATTTAATGGTGGTGCGCTTTGACAACCAATCAATACACACGATACAAAACCTAAAAATAATAATTTAGATTTCTCCCTCCACTTCATGTTCAGGTGCACCATGTAACGCGTCCTTACGATAGCGATTGCGGTTACCCATTCGAACCGCTACATCCATTAAAAATTCAACAAAACCTTCTTTGTCTTGAATTCGATGGTTAAAGAAATCCGATTCATATAACGCAACAGCTCCATGTACCAAAGCCCACGCCGCGCATATATGGAAATACGGTGGAACATCGGCAAGTATGCCTTCCTTAATTCGCGCTTCAATAATTAGCTCAAGTGTCTTAGCATTTGATACACGGATACGATGCAGTTTTTCCAACATATCTGGCAAAGCATTGACATCAATGCACTTGGCTTCAAGACGATCAAACAGAGTATAGCGACTTGGATCAGACATTCTAAATTTAAAATATTCACGAACTAATTTGTCTTTGTTGTCTTCTACTCGGATTCGTTGCAACATGTCCGCGAGTTCTTCTTCATAACGAATCATCAAACGCAGATAAATTTCATACTTAGTAGTGAAATGTTTGTAGATTGTTCCTTTACCAATACCTACTGCATCCGCGATCATCTCAACGGTTACGCGTTCTTCACCTAACTTCAAAAACAGTTCTAATGCAGTTTGTAAAATAGATTCTTCACGTTGACGAAATTCTTTTACGCGTTGAGTCGCTCTCTCTAAATCCACAATAGTTTTCCTTTGGGAAAATTAAAATCCCACTAATGAATAATGTTGTTGAGAAAATTTCATCGGAGTTTTAACTTAAAGTGTCATGCACCTAGTGACCACTACGTGAAAAAAGTGACTTAATTAAGATAGATTGTTCTAACAAAAACACCCTGGTGATTATACTCAACTCATATATACACCCATAACAATTAAGTTTTAGGTGTTCAGCATGATCTTTTTTTCCACTTGCTGTGTTGCTTGCTCGAACGCGTCACAGCGTTCTTGCTGCGTAAAGCTTTGGTTACGCAGCGTCAAAGCGCCTTGCAATTGAAAAAAAATCTTCATGCTTCACCATTTCATTTGTCCAGCCGATACCTTTAGTCGCGGCGCACAAAGTACCCTAAAACTCATTCGTTGTGGGTATAGATCAGGATGCTTTACCTGAGAATGCACAACTAATATCTTAAACTAAAACTTTGATTTTTAACGATTAGCTAGGAGTTTATTATGGGACATCAAGCCCGATGGACCATGGGTGGATGGCTCATTCAATGGTTGAATTATGAGCGTCCACCAGGATCAGTACCCTACTGCGACTTTGACCGGTTGCGTCATGAGTTACGACCCGGTGACGTTATTCTTGTTGAAGGAAGATCACGAGTTAGCAGTGTTATTCGATGGGTAACGACCAGTCCTTGGACACATGCTGCTCTATACGTTGGTCGTTTGCATGACATAGAAGATTCTGATATTCGCGCGCAGATTTCAAAACATTTACCCTGTGAACCCGATACCCAATTAATTATTGAAAGCATGTTAGGGCAAGGAACAATAGCTAATTCACTTTCTATTTATCGTCAAGATCATTTAAGAATTTGTCGACCAAGAGGTTTAAATTACAAAGACGCACAAGCAGTTATTCGTTATGCGGCCAGTCGATTAGGCTTTGATTACGATATGCGGCAAATTTTTGATTTGTTTCGGTTTCTAATGCCGTGGTTATTAATGCCAAGAAAATGGCGTTCATCTTTATTTGAATATCATTCAGGAAAAACAACCCGCACAGTTTGCTCAACAATGATTGCAGAAGCGTTTGGATATATTCATTTTCCAATTCTGCCACTGGTCAAGCGTGTAAGCAGTCGAGGAGTACAGTTTTTTCGAAGAAATCCTAAGCTTTGTACACCTTCAGACTTTGATTACTCACCGTATTTTGAAATTATTAAATATCCATTTGTAGATTTTTCAGATTCCTCGTCTTATCGGTTATTACCGTGGCGAGGCAGTGAAAGTTTAAGTGCAGAAGAGTCGCTTCATTACGTCTCGCCTTCAGACCATCTGCAAACATCTTCAGATGTTGATATGGATCAATCGACTGAGTAAAAGAAGAAATAATAATTCAAATACATATTTTAAAAATGGCGTCCCCTAGGGGATTCGAACCCCTGTTACCGCCGTGAAAGGGCGATGTCCTAGGCCTCTAGACGAAGGGGACTTCGACGGGACCGAACGTGGTGAGCGGCGTATATTAGGGATGCAGTGGCATTAGGTCAACACCTATATATCTATATTCCATAAAAAAATCGTAAAAAGTCTTGTTCCTTACAATTTTTTCATTGACTGCAAAATCCATAGTTTTTAATATCACGTTGATTTTAATTCAAATCATTTAGTAAAAATAATAATAGGAGTCATAAATGAACATATCTACCTCTTTTAAAGCAGCAATCATTTTTGCTTTAAACTCTCCAGCTTCTGTTCTAAGTGAAAAATCTCCAAAATTAGGCAATCTCCGCGCAACTAATAATCCATCACCAATTTTTAATCGGGTTCTTCAAGCTAACTGTAAATTAGTAGTAAACGGTTGTGATTTAAGTCTTTTGCAATGCAAAGATGTTCAACATAGCTTTCTTCCAGGTTCGCCTTTAGGAGATTATAACAATGAATGCGGTGCTTCTATTTACTCAACTCAAGGCAATAAAGAAGAAATGTTATGCGATGGCGCACCTGTTGATCTAGAAATATATTGTCCGGAAAAAACACTTGATAATCCACCTACTCCTGCCCCGACACCTGCAAAAACACCCGCACCCACTTTTGCGTCGACTACCAAGGTAACTTTTGAAACACCCGCACCGACTTCTGCCTCTGCACCTAATGCAACTCCTGAAACATATGCTCCTACGGCCGCGCCAACATCAGCTCCAACAGTTGCGCCATTTAATCCCTCATAATTTTCCACTCATATAATTAATTCTGTACACTGAAACTCTTTTCAAGAGTTTCAGTTGTATTATTTATTGAGAGAATAATTATGAAATTAAATTTATCGATGGCATCTGCAATAAGTGCTTTATCTTTAGTATCAATAGCACATGCAGAAAATCCTCAACGGTTGCTTGAAGATTGCAGAACCGTAATAAAATATGAGGGCAAAACCTGTGATTTTAGCAATACCGATTGTTCCGTCGTAACGGTTCCAAAAAATATTGCTCTTACTTCGATTGAAACCTGCAACAAAAGCTTGATTGATGGAGACACCCAAGGCGCGGATGCATTATGCGATGACAAGCCTTTTGATTGTGAAGATTCAGATTCTTCTGCAACACAGGCACCCACCTCTGAGCCTACAAAAAACAATGCTGGACTATCTCGGTCTACTAGTTTATTAACCATGGCAACATTTTTAACATCTTATGCTTTGATGCGTTAATTCAAAAAGATATATAGCGAATGCACATGAGTTTTCCATGCTGCAATGTTTTCTGAAAGGTGTTTTGTGGGAAAGTACATGCGGGCGAATGATTATTCGCCCCTACGGTGTCCGTTAAAGATTAAGGTCTTTTTAGGAAAGTGGTGATTGTTTGTAGGGGCGAATAATCATTCGCCCGTGTTGAGCGCTGCCTTTTACTCATTGAATATTTAAAAAGTGTCTTAGTAAATCTCATCTTCGTTCACTATATCGAGCTTACATTTTATTTAACCATTCATCTTCTGTTAAACATTGCACGTTTAAACTCTGGGCTTTTTTAACTTTTGAGCCAGGATCTTCACCAACAATTAAATAATCGGTTTTTTTAGATAAAGCATTCGACACCTTTGCACCAACGGCTTGTAATTTTTGTTTTGCTTCTTCACGCGTAATTGAAGTAAGGGTTCCTGTTAATACCACCGTCTTTTGATAAAATGGATGTTCCGTATCATGCATTTTCCAATTTTTTACAGCCGGCCAGTGAATGCCACATTCTAATAATCGATCTACTTCCTGTTGATTGCGTGGTTCTGCAAAAAAGCTTTGAATATGTTCAGCAACGATAGGGCCAACATCATCGATGTGTAAAAGAGAATCGACCGTTGCCATTCGAAGGCTTTCTAAATTACCAAAATAATCTGCTAATAACTGCGCCGTAGTTTCACCAACTTCCCGAATACCAAGCGAATAAATAAAACGATGTAATTGTGTCTTTTTACTATTTTCAATGGAGTTTAAAAGATTAGAAACGGATTTTGTTCCCGTGCGTTCAATCGATAATAATTGTTCTTGTGTTAAATGATATAAATCAGCAGGCGACATTATCCATTTTTTCTCAATTAATTTTTCTAACATTTTCTCGCCTAAACCATCAATATTCATGGCGCGGCGAGAAACAAAATGTTTGATGGATTCTAATAATTGCGCCGGGCAATTTAAACCAGCAGTGCAACGCACAATAATTTCTGAATGATCTAAGTGTGCATGACATACAGGACAATCGTTAGGTAATACAATTGCAGAAGCATTTTCAGGACGCAGATCTGTTAATACGGTAACCACTTTGGGAATAACATCACCAGCGCGATGAATCACAACAAAATCGCCAATTTTTAAATTTAATCGTTCAATTTCGGCCATATTATGCAAAGTAGCATTTCGAACCGTAACTCCTGCAACTTCTACTGGTTTTAATTTAGCAACTGGTGTAATCGCACCTGTACGACCTACTTGAAATTCAACATCTAATAATTCAGTAGTTACTTCTTTTGCTGGAAATTTATGCGCAATCGCCCAACGTGGTGAACGTGAAACAAAACCAGTTGTTTTTTGCTGCGTAAAATCATTTAATTTATAAACAACGCCGTCAATTTCGTAAGGTAATACTTCACGTCTTTCACCGAGCTGCAGAAAATATTCCAAACAACCTTTAAATCCTTTTACCTGACATGCTTCGTTATTTACAGGCAAACCCCAGATTTTTAATTGCTGCAAAGATTCCCAATGGGTTTTAAATTCCAATACCTCTGCATTAATAAAACTGTAGCAATACACAGCTAAGCCACGGCTCTGAGTTATCTTTGGATCTAATTGTCGTAAGCTTCCCGAAGCGGCGTTGCGTGGATTTGCAAATGTTTTTTCATTATTTTCCAAAGCCTGTTGATTGCAGCGCGCAAATTGTTTTTTTGACATTAATACTTCGCCGCGCACTTCCAATCGATCCGGAATATTTTCACCTTCGAGTGATAAAGGAATATTTCGAATCGTGCGTACATTTGCGGTAATTTCCTCACCACGAAAACCATCGCCGCGCGTTGCACCCTGAACTAACTGGCCTTTTTCATAAATAACACTAATAGCTACGCCATCTAATTTCGGTTCAGCAACAAAGTTTAATTCTTCAATTATTGAGCCGTTTTTTTTATTCAATAACTCAATTAAGCGCGTTTCAAAATCCTTAATATCTTCTTCATCAAAACCATTTGATAAAGACAACATAGGTACTTCATGCTCAACGATAGTGAACTTATTGGTAAAGGCAGCGGTAAGTCTTTGCGTAGGAGAATCAGCAGAAATAAATTCAGGATATTGCTGTTCCAATTTCTGTAATTTAGAAAATAACTCATCGTATTGCTTATCACTAATAGTTGGCTGACTATCTCTATAATAGGCAACGTCATGCTGTTTAATTTCTGTTCTTAATTGAATAATTTTTTTTTCAACATCCATGTGATTAATCTTTTTACAATTAATGGAGTTTCAACTATTTAAAATGATAATCAGTTGTGCTTGAGAGATTAAATTATTAGTATTAATAATTGAAAATGTTTTTCTCATCGGATTCTGTAGATCGAACGCAAATGAGATTTCCAGTAGGCGCCTGTGCAATGAGACCGCGGAGCGTACATTTGAGTACGTGAGCAGGCGAATAAGCAGGCAACAACCTGGAAAATCATTTGCGGAAGATCCCCTCCCCCTAATCGGCTTCTGTAGCGGCTGCTTCTAACTGCTTAACCCATTTCATCAACTCTGCAACTGCAGGAAACATATCACGCGGAATAGCATCGCCCCATTCAACTCGGGCATGTAATTCTCGCGCTAAAGGTACATTTTCTACAATTGGAATGCCAAAATCTCGTGCTAATTCCTTAATACGTTTTGCGAGTAAGTTTTCACCTTTGAGTATTACACGCGGTACTTTGATGGTTTTGCCATCATATATTAACCCTACAACAAGGTGAGTCGGATTAGACACAATTACAGAAGACTTCTTTACAGCTTTGGGCAATTCATCCCCTTGAATAATCTCACGATGTATAGATTTTCGTTGATGTTTTATTTCAGGATTACCTTCGGTGTCTTTGTATTCTCTTTTCACTTCATCTTTTGTCATACGCAAACTTTTAGTATGTTCGTATTTTTGGAAAAAGATGTCAGCCACCGCAATTAAAATAAAAACTACACTGGTGTATAAAGCCAGCTGCAACATAAGATGCGCTAAAAATGGCAATACACATTCCTTACCACATACCGGCATTTCAATAATATCTTGAATATTCGCTCGAATAACCAATAAACACGCAATAGTTATCGCTACAACTTTGATGCAGGATTTAACAAATTCCATAAAATTTTTCAAAGAAAAAATTCTTTTAAAACCTGCGATAGGATCAATTTTTTCCATAGAAGGAAGCACTGGATCAACCGAAAATAATGGTCCTACTTGGAGATACGTAATTAAAATACCTAGTACTACCATACCTGCTACAAATGGAAGGCTTGCATCAATAAGGTATCTCATTGAACCATGAAAAGTACCAGCCAATGCTTCATGAAAGCTGACTCCATAATATTGAGCAGGCAGCAAAATCATTTCCATCATCTGCTTTACAAAGTAGCCGCCTATTAAAAAGAAAATGATATACATGCCAATCATTTGTGCGGCAGAAACTAACTCTTTACTACTGGAAACCTGGCCTTTTTCTCGCGCATCTCGAATCTTTTTTTGCGTGGGTTGTTCGGTTTTTTCAGAAGAATTTTCCACAATTATGGCCTCAAGTCTTGAAAAAACATATCATCCATTCTTAAGAATATGTTATTGATTGAAAAAGCATCTAACTCTATATAATAAAATAATGTTGACACGTAGATAACTAAGATAAAAAACCCTACGCCGCTTTTCACTGGCATTGATAAAATAAAAACATTTAATTGCTGAGCAAATCGATTTGCAATCGCAAAACAAAATTCTGACAAAAACATAGCAATCACAACCGGTGCAGATAAAATTACTGTCAAAAGCATCACTTCATCTAATCTTTTGATAAAAAATAATGCATCACTCCAGCGAATACTAAGCCGTGTATCTAATAACGGCCATTCAACAAAACTTTTAAACAGCAAGCCACATAACAATAAAAAACCACCAGATGACATGAATAAAACCGTCAAGGTTTGGTTAAACATTAAACCGAGTGGACTTGTTTGATCACCCGACAATGGATTTAACGAACTTGCTAAGGTAGCACCACGTTGGTTATCAATAAAAAAACCCACCGATTCTATTGCCCAAAAAGGAATCGCAATTAAAAATCCAATAATTGCACCTATAAAAACTTCTTTTAGAATGAGAAATGTAAAATGCAAAGTTGATAATTGTTTTATTATTGGAGGGACTTCTTCATGCAGAGGCATTAAAAAAATGGAAATCACAAGAGCTAATGCGTTTCGAATAATAACGGATGTTAAAAGTCTCCTACCTAAAAAAGGAATTACAGTAAAAGCAGCAGCTACTCGAGGAAAACCGAGAAACATCGAATATAGAAAAGTATGAAAAAGCTCATCAATCATGCTCGTTACATCGCAGAGAAGCGATCAAAAATCAAGATAGTAAAATTGTATAATTCCATCCCCATCCAGCGAGCGGTAACAAAAATAGTAATAACCAATGCAACTAGTTTAAAACCAAAGCTAATCGTTTGTTCCTGAATTTGAGTGAGTGCTTGGACTAAACTGATTAAAGTTCCTACAAGAGTCGCAACAATAATCGGCGGCATTGACAAGATCAAAACCAATAATAAAGCATGCGCTGTCAGCGTTAAAATTTCTTGTGGAGACATAATCGCATTACCTTTAGCAGATCGACTAATTAACTAGAAACACTCTATATCCAACGCACATCAGTTTTCCTTGTTGTAATGTTTTATGAAAGATGTTTTGTGGGAAAGACCACGCGGGCGAAAAATGTTTCGCCCCTACACACTAACCTTCACCTGTTGAACAACAAATTAAGTAGAGATTTGCAAAAATTTCTTGTGATATCCAACCCAACCATAATCCCACACCTTCAACGAAATATGTAGGGGCGAAACATTTTACGCCCACATGTACTCTTAATGATTCATAAAACCTTTCAACCGGGAAAATTAATCTGTGTCGCTGTTGTAAAAATATTATTGGTAAGTGAGTACAAGACCATGAATTAAACGGGCCCAACCATCTACCAACACGAAGAGAAGCAATTTAAAGGGCAAAGAAATGGTCATTGGAGAAACCATCATCATTCCCATAGCAAGTAAAATATTGGAAATAATTAAATCAATAACTACAAAAGGTAAATATAATAAAAATCCAATTTCGAAAGCAGTAGTTAATTCCGATATTGCAAAAGCAGGTATTAAAATAATATAAGAATCTTTATTGATTGTTTCATAGCTTTCTTTAGGCCAAATTAACTTAGCCGAATCCACGAAAAACTTTCTTTCTTCTACTTCTGCATGTTTTTCTAAAAATTGACGGAAAGGTTCTGCAACCGCTTTAACTGATTCCTGCAACTCTTCAATATTCGCAGTATCCAAATTGTAATTCTGCGCTATATCAAATGCTTGCTGCCCAACCGGTGACATAATATAAATTGTTAGGATTATAGCCAGCCCATAAATAGCCATGTTTGGTGGAATGCCTTGAACACCGAGGGCATTTCGCAATAGTAAAAGTACCACTGCAATTTTAACAAATGCAGTAGTCATGACCGCTAAAAAAGGTACTAGACCCAATATAATTAATATGATGAATAAACTACTGGGCGCAGTGTCAAAAGTAGGCATACGAACAACTCAATTAAAATAAAACAGGATTAAGCGTGCGGTAAAGTTGGATTTAACCATTCAGTTATACGTACTCCGAGCTGACCATCGAGTGTGACAATTTCACCTTGTCCAACACATTGACCTTGCACCATAAGCGCAATCGGATGTTCAGATGGGCATTGTAAATCTAATACATCACCTTCTTGCAAATTAGATAACTGTTTTAGTGGTAACGCACGCTGCGCCAATTGAAACACCATCGTAATAGGCACATTTCCCCAATCAAAGCTGGTCTCAGTGGTCTGTTGAGCAGATTCTCGTACATTATTTTCTTCGTGTTGCTGATCCATAACTTCAACCTCTGTTAGATCCAAGGGGTCATAATGGTTTTCTGAATTAGTGTTGGGTAAATCACCATTTTTCGATCGAGCATATTTTCTTTGCGCAGAAAAAATTTTTTCCTTTGCGCTCAAAACAGATGTTTGATTAGGTTTTTTTAAAAAAGGCCGACGCGACCAACAGGGTGTGGTATTTAAAATAACCGATAAAAAAGGTTCTTCTAACAAACTAATTTTACCGTCAATTTTTACTCCTGAGTTATTACGCTTTGCATTCCACTGCCATTGGTTGCTAATGCTAACAATAGAATTTTGTTGAGAGTTCTTGTTTAAAAGTAAAACATCACCGACTTCAAGTGTTTGACATTGAGCCAATGAAATCTGAGTAAATCCCAAAAACCATCGCACTGGGACGTTAATATTTTTTATTAATTTTGTTATAGCCAAAGGTTGTGGTTGAGTTAGCCCAGACAACATATGGAATACTCGATTTGCCTGGCCACGCGGCCAAAGAAATGCGCATACCGATTCTCCGTGTGATGTATTGACATTCACATGTAGTCCAACGAATTCTTCTAAGTTTTTTAATTGCTCATGGGATAGCACACGAAGCTTAAATGGCCTATGTGCAGATGTTGTCGGATTAATTTTATTAGCATCGATGAAACATTGTTCAACGACAGCGCTAATCGCCGCTTGTCGTAATGTACGAGGTAATTCAAGTCCCGGTTCATCTACTTTTAATATTTTTTGCACCAGACTAATCGCTTCACGAGGCACTGCTAAAATTAAAAATAATCCATCCACACTCAATTGATATAGATCCCAACCATGCTCTAGCACTTCAGGAATAAATTCTTTGTCATGTAAAAGACAATCTTCTTTTGCAGCACCTGTTTTTTTTGATTCAAGAAAAGAAGAATGAAATGTAAAATCCCATGTTCCCCAGCTACTGGAATACTGCATTTTGGGTTCACGAGCCAACCAATTATGCCAACGCAATTGTTCAGAAACAATTGCTTTTGGCTGATAAACTTGCCACAACTGTTTATTTTCTACAATTTGAATGGAGTTTACATTTTCATTTTTTTCCTTTGAATTGATTAATAAATTATTGTCAGATGTTGAAACTACCATACTCAATCTCACACTATTAATTCTTCTATATACCCGTAACGTTTGATTTTTAAATGTTCATCATGATCTTTTCTTCCACTTGCTGCGTTGAGACCGCAAGAGCGCGTCACAGCACTCTTGCGTGCATAAAGCTTTGGCTACGCAGCGTCAAAGCGCACTCTTGTTATTTAAGAGCGAATTGAAAAAAAATCTTCACGCTTCACCGCTGCGCTTATCCGGCCGCTGCCTTTAGTTGCGGCGCGCAAGGCGCCCTAAAAATCAAACACTACGGGTATATCAATCGAATCATCGCCCCATAAATCTTTAGTTTCATTTATATCTTTTTGAAACAAACTTGAATTTTCCGGATCATTCATTAATTCTTCGGCGTTACGCCGTTGTAAAACTACTTTCACGTTAAAATCTAAACGTTTCTTTAAATTAATTTCTAATTCTTGTAAATGCGATCGTGCCATTTCCATGGCCTGTTCATTAACTAACAATAACTCTATTAATAATAATTGATCGGTTGTTTGAGTAATTTGAATTTGACTGCCGAAAAAAACAGAAGATTGTAAAGTCATTATGACTGAAGTTCGACCATTCAACTGATTGGCGTTTACAACACTAATTACTTCTTCCCAAGCGTTAGCAATATCGCTTAAATTATTGGCTGCTCGTGTTTCCTTATTTGCTAAAACTTCAGAATTTTCAAACTCCATCACTTTTAATGCTTCTGCTGTAAAGTTATTTTTATCTGTCTTTTGATAATGATTTTCATCTTTATGAAAATGTTCTTTTTTGTGCATAGATTGTTGCGAATGCTTTTGATTTTCATCGACTTGTTTTTCATTAATTAAATTATTATCCGTATGCACTTCATATTTTAAATGACTTTGAAACTCTGTCGGCGATTCATTTTCTTCATTACCACTTGTAGAACTTTGCATAATTCGTTGGCGACGAAGCGCATAGCGACTGAGAGATCGCTGTTGTGCGCTGTGCCGAGAATCTGGATCATGTGAGTTGTTGTTATTAACAGATTTCTTCACTAATTGATCAAATTCAGTGCCTTGAAGTTGTATGTTTTTTCCGACGTCTGAATCGACTTGGTTTGTTTGTAATTTAGTCTTAGTTTTATGAATATCGATAGGATGATTGATATGGATGGTTGCCATTATTTTCTACTTACCCTCACATTCTTAAAATTATCCTACATAAATAAATTTTAATATTTTTTTTAATCAAATTTCTTTTATCACAAGTACAGCACACTACCCTTTTTTAAAAGCAAAGGTCATTCGCTAATGGGATTTGCTAAAACACTTTTCTAATATTTAATCAGTAATAGGCAGTGCTCAACACGGGCAAAAGATTTTTCGCCCCTATGAAAACTATCACTTTCCTAAAAATACATAAATCTATAACGGTTGTCGTAGGGGGCGAAAAATCATTCGCCCGCATGTACTTTCCCACAAAACATCATTCATAAAACATTGCAACATGGAAATTTCATTTGCGTTCGCTACGGGTATATTTTTTAATTATAAAAACCTTGAATGTACAGAAGCTGTTTTATCTTCGTTTTCAATTTCGACTAATCTCTCACTTTCTTTCGAAAAAATAGAATGCGCATCGCCCACCATCTGATCGGCTTTTTGAACAGCCTTTTGTGCTAAACGCCACGCATTGCGAGCCTCTTCTAATGCTTTTTCCGCAAGGTTTTTTTCATTTGCAGCTTGAGAATGATCATGTTCAAAACTTAATTGCTTTTGTTTTAGCTGTGCTAATTTTTCTTGCAACACTGTCATATCGCGCAGCGTGACTGAACTATCTTCTACTTCTGCATATAATTTATCTTTTTCCTGACGACGATAATCTACAAATTCTTTTAAAATTTCTTCGGTTTTTTCTACATGCTGTATTGCTTGTAACAAATTTTTTTGAGCATCCTTTAAACTTTTTTCTCTAATATTTAAACGTCGTGATTTAACATCATGCAATTGCGTCATTTGACGATGTGCTTGTTGATAAGCTGACATCTTAATCTCCGACCAATCGTTTCAACTGATTAACGCTATCTTCAAATCCAATATGATCTTCGAAATTCTGACGAACCAGTTGTTGCATTGCTTGCATTTTTTTAATCGCTTCATCGGCGATAGGGTCAGAACCTGCTTGGTACTCACCAATTTTTACCAATAATTCGACATCTTGATAACTCGCAAGTAATTCGCGATAACGAGCCGCCGCCTTTAAATGTTTTGCATCTACGACTGCCGGCATAACCCGACTTGCGCTTTGCAAAATATCGACAGCAGGATAATGGTTTGCACCAGCTAACTTTCGTGACAACACAATGTGTCCGTCTAAGATGGATCGCACCTCATCTGCGACAGGCTCTGACATGTCATCACCTTCTACTAATACGGTGTAGAGCGCAGTAATTGAGCCCGTGCTACCACATCCCGAACGTTCTAAAAGCTTGGGTAATTCTGCAAAAACCGATGGTGGAAAACCACGCCGTGTTGGAGGCTCGCCCGCTGCTAATCCAATTTCACGTTGCGCTCTGGCATATCGCGTTACTGAATCCATGAGTAATAAAACTTTTTGACCTTTGTCGCGAAAATACTCTGCGATAGTGGTTGCAACTTGCGCAGATTTTACGCGTTCCGTGGGTGAACGATCTGAAGTTGCAACGACAACAACAGCTCGCTTTAAAGCGTCGGGTCCAAGTTCACGTAAAAATTCTCGTACCTCTCGTCCCCGCTCACCAACTAATCCAATGACTGTGACATCAACATCGGCATAACGCGCCAACATAGCAAGTAATGTACTTTTACCTACACCTGCAGCTGCAAAAATTCCTAAGCGTTGACCAATTCCGCACGTTAGCATCGTGTCAATTACTTTGACGCCCAATGGTAAAGGTGCATCGATAAAACTACGTTGCATGGGATTGGGCGCCGCATTTAAAACTGAATAAAAATCTCCGCCTTCAACTGGACCTAAACCGTCGATTGGTTTTCCAAGTCCATCTAGAACACGACCAAGCAAAGCATCACTCACTTGTAATTGATGTACTCGTCCGGTTGGACGAACCAAAGTCGATGTTGAAATTCCCTGCACATCACCAAGTGGAGTCAAAATTGCGTGATCACCATCGAGTGCAACGACTTCTGCAGAACGTGAAGGTCTTGAACCATCACGATGAAATAATTCACATAATTCACCAACACACACACCTGGAACACTTGCTTGTACAACCGTACCTAATACGCGCGTGACTCGTCCAAAAACTTCACGTTGTCCTAGTTGAAATAAGGATTGATTTAATTGATCAAGTTTTTCTTCAACATTTCGATTGGTTTTAAAATTGCGTAATGTAGAAAAGGAGGAAATTGGATTTCGAAATTTTGCAGCGGTTGGATTTAAAGTATTAGTAAGATTCGAGGTATCTGTTGTAGATGATTCAACTTTCTGATTTTCAAAGACAGCTTCTGAATCTGTTTTAAAAATCGGCTGAGAATCTTTTTCTTCAGATTCTATATTTTGAAAATTAGAACTTTTAAGAACTGAGTGTTGAAGATCTGAATTTTGAACAACAGAATTTTTTTCAGAACTATCATCTGATGAAACTATTTTTGCAGTGTTAGCAATAGGTTGTGCTGCTTCTGTCATTTTAATAGATCTGCTGTAGGACAATGATATGTCATTGATCGTGCTCCGCTTGCAACTTGGAAAACTTTATTTTTGGAAATTCGCCACCAAGTTTTACCTTGAGCATCACTAAAAGACTCTGCTTTCAGATGCTGTTCGACGTAATGTTTCAAACGTCGGCTTGCTAGTCCACCCGTAACTGCTCCAGATAAATCTGTGAGCTGACACACCACATTTTGTGCTGCTGGGTAAACTTGCATAACTCGTTGTAAAATATGTGCAATAGGACGAAACGAATGTTTTAAATTTTGGTAAGCACCACATCGTTGCACATATACCAACAACAGATCTTCATGATCTTGTACATTTCGCTGAACATTTAATGTTACTTCGTGAGTAGATGTTTTAATACACCAACCTAATAAAGCTCCAAATCCAAACAGACGATCTTCAACAACCTGCCAATCACGTGATTGAGCAAGTTCAATTAATTTTTTTGCAAAGATCGACGTCATTAGCAAGCGGCTCTTCGTAAAGGTACGGAGAGTCTATCGATGTTCTTAGCGACATGAATACTAAACTAAAGTTATATTCAGTCGAAGTTCAACAGATGGATCAAAGATATGTGGGACTAGGTGTTGTGAAACTTACAATTATCAGATTAGATATTAGTGAAGAATGCGATTATCAATTTCAATTTCTTCTACTTCCAATTCTTGATACATTTGACCAGCCAGTTTAATACCAGCACGAATCATTTCTTTAGATACTTCAACTTTGGCTTCTCCAAGAAACGCTAATGTTTCCTCGGAAAAATAGATGCAAATTAAAGGTTCTAAATTACCATCAGCCTCAGGAGTTCTACGAAGAACGACTTCACCGCCAGCTAACTCAACGATTTCTAGAGTTTCCAGACTTTTAGAGTCGGACATACCAGCCTCCATCATGATTGGGCTTATCTATACCCGTAAAGTTTGACCTTAGTTTTTAAAAAAAGGGTAGGTGTTCATCATAATCTTTTTTTCCACTTGCTGTGTGCTTACTCGAACGCGTCTCAGCGTTCTCGCTGCGTAAAGCTTTAGCTACGCAGCGTCAAAGCGCCTTGCAATTGAAAAAAAACTTTCATGTTCACCGTTTCACTTAACCTAAAAATCAAACGCTACGGGTATATGAATCATGATACACAATTGCGCTTACTCAAACCAGAAATGGGAAATAATTTATTCACGTATTATTTTTATTTTAAGTGCGCTGTTATACCCTATTAATCACGTTCAAACTTAACATCACGCGACAATAATCGGTTCACCACTTTCACAATCGGTTGGTTTTGATAGAGCACTTGATACACCGCATCAATAATCG
>JAZKFP010000168.1:0-28905 GCA_040386355.1 Pseudomonadota bacterium
TCAACTGATGAAATCGAAGAAATTTCAGAAGAAGACGATGATGTTGAAGATGATAATTCTACTGAAGATGATGAGTAATGCAGGGACGAATGATTATTCGCCCGTGTTTAACGCTGCCTATTACTTGTTAAATATTAGAAGAGTGTTTTAGGAAATCTCATGTGCGTTCGCTACGGGTATATATTCCACGAAAATTAAATCTATTTTAGAAACGATTTTTTTACCCAATGAAAGATTGTGTAGGCTTTTAATTATGCTGCGAAATATTTTTCGTCCCTACTCAACCATTGCTACGAGCAGCTTTAACATCTAGAGGTCAGCATGACAGAGTTCAATCATCGAGTTCATAATTTCTGTGCTGGCCCAGCGGCGTTACCTGAATCTGTTTTACTGCGAGCGCAAAGCGAATTATTGAATTTTCGAAATAGTGGATCATCGATTATGGAAATGAGCCATCGTGGCTCTATTTTTATGGCGATTGCAGCCGAAGCAGAAGCGCGTTTACGGCTTTTATTATCAATTCCCGATAATTACAAAGTATTATTTTTGCAAGGCGGCGCGCATTTGCAGTTTGCAATGATTCCGATGAATCTCATGTTGAAAGATCAACCAATGGCATTTGCTGATACTGGTTATTGGTCACGTCGCGCGATTAAAGAAGCTGCACTTTTAGGAAATGTAATAACCGTTACTTCCTCAAAAAATAATGCCGACACTGCGATTCCAGAATTTAATACCTGGAATATTCCCGATCAAGCATCTTTCTTACATTACACCCCAAATGAAACGATTCATGGAATTGAATTTGATTGGATTCCAGATGCTGGGGATATTCCGTTGGTTGCGGATTTATCGTCTAGTATCTTATCTCAACCATTGGACGTTTCTAAATTCGGTTTAATTTATGCAGGCGCACAAAAAAATATTGGTCCTGCTGGTTTAACGCTTGTCATTATTCGTGACGATTTAGTAGCGCGTGCACCAAAAAATATTCCAGGCTATTTAAATTACGCGACTCAAGTTGAGCAAGGTTCAATGTACAACACACCAGCTACCTTTGCTTGGTACTTAGCAAACATGGTGTTTGAGTGGTTGTTAAATCTTGGCGGTTTATCTGCAATTGCAAAAATCAATCAGCAAAAAGCTGAATTACTATATAAATGCATCGATGATAGCGATTTATATTCCAATCCAGTACGGCGTCAAAACCGTTCAAGAATGAATGTTCCTTTTATTCTAAAAGATCCTAATTTAGATAAAGTATTTTTAATGGAATCTGAAAAAAATGGTTTATTAAATTTAAAAGGTCATCGTGCGGTGGGTGGTATGCGTGCGAGTTTATACAACGCAGTTGGTATAGATTCTGTTAAAGCATTAACCGATTTTATGCGTGAGTTTGAGAAAAAACACGGATGATAAAAAGCGCACATCGATTTTTCCGGCAAAATGATGCCGTTCTCAAGACATTTTGTGCGCGTCGCGCATCCTGCTCACATACTTTTGAGTATGCTGCGCGGGCTTTACTCCACGCGTCTACGGAAAAACCAATGTGCGCTTTTTATATGCAAAGGGAAATTCCGCAGTGAGTGATAAACCTTCCAATATCGAAACACAACCTTCGCAAGATCTACTCGCGTTACGCAATAAAATTGATAATCTTGATATTCAAATTCAGCAGTTAATTACTGAGCGTGCGCAATGTGCGGTCGACGTTGCGCACTGCAAAAAATCAACTGATAAAGATGTGGTTTTTTATCGTCCTGAACGTGAAGTAGAAGTATTACGTCGTGTAAAAGAGCGACAAAAAGGCCCGTTGTCTGCCGAAGAAATGGCGCGTATTTTCCGAGAAATTATGTCGTCGTGCTTAGCATTAGAAGAGCCAATGAAAATTGCTTTTCTCGGTCCAGAAGGCACGTTTACTCAAGCCGCTGCTTTAAAACATTTTGGTCATGCAGTAACCGGTGTTTCGTTAGCAACCATTGATGAAGTATTTCGTGAAGTCGAAGCAGGCGCTGCGCATTATGGAGTTGTGCCCGTAGAAAATTCCACTGAAGGCATGGTAAATCACACACTCGATTGTTTCATGAATTCATCATTATTTATTTGCGGCGAAGTTGAATTGCGTATTCATCACCATTTATTAGTCAGTGAAGTTTCGCGTATTGATAGTATTGGTCGTATTTATTCACATCAACAAAGTTTGGCGCAATGTCGGCAATGGTTAGATCGTCATTGGCCAAAAGCTGAACGCATTGCCGTAAATTCTAACGCAGAAGCTGCAAAACGAATTCGTGGTGAATGGCATTCGGCAGCAATTGCTGGTGACATGGCCGCTGAATTATATGATTTGAAGAAACTTGCTTCGAATATTGAAGATAATCCAGATAATACGACACGATTTTTAATCGTTGGTAAACGTCCGGTTCCTGCAACCGGAGAAGATAAAACCTCAATTATTGTTTTAATGTCGAATGCGCCTGGAGCGTTATTTCGATTATTGGAACCTTTTTATCAAAAAGGAATTAGTTTGACTCGGATTGAAACCCGTCCAGGCGGTAGCATGGGTAAATGGACGTATGTATTTTTTATTGATTTTGAAGGTCATCAAGACGATCCCATGATTAAAGAAGCTTTAGCGCATGCTGCAAAAGTTGCTTTAGAAGTGCGTCCGCTTGGCTCGTATCCAAAATCGGTATTAGGTGTTGGCTAAGGAAATTTATGGGTTCTGTACATTGGTTGCAACAAGCGAAAGCAGGTGTGCAAAAAATATCTCCGTACCAAATTGGTACCCCTATTGAAACGGTTAAACGCGAATTAGGTTTAACTTCTGTTATTAAATTAGCAAGTAATGAAAATGCTTTGGGCTGCAGTCCTGCTGTACTTCAAGCTTTCACTACTTCTTTAAAAAATACTCAAGAATTACATCGTTATCCCGATGGGGCAGGTTACTCCTTACGGAATGCTTTAGCAAAATTCTGGAATAAATCATCCGATGAAATTATCTTAGGTAACGGCTCGAACGATGTGATTGATTTAATTGCACGCTGTTTTGCAGGCCCAAATGATGAAGTTATTATTTCTGAATACGCTTTTCCAATTTATGCGTTAGTGGCTAAATCAGTTGGCGCAACCATTATAAAAACGCCTGCACAAGAATATGGTCATGATGTAGTTGCAATGCTGCAAGCAATTACTGAAAAAACCAAAGTTATTTATATAGCGAATCCTAATAATCCAACGGGAACTTGGCTTCCTAAAAATATACTGCGAGAATTTTTATCACAAGTTCCAAAACATATAGTTGTGGTTGTTGATGAAGCTTATAGTGAATATATGTTGCATCCGAATTTTCCGCATACCATTTCTTGGATTCAAGAATTTCCGAATTTAATTGTAACGCGCACATTTTCTAAAGCCTACGGTATGGCGTCATTTCGATTTGGTTATTCTGTTTCGCATTCCGACATTGCATCCATATTAAATCGAGTACGCCAACCCTTTAATATAAATGGCTTAGCGTTAAGCCTTGCAGAAGTTGCATTGTCTGATCAAGGTTTTGTGCAACAATCGTGTGAATATAATAAAACTGGTCTGCAGCAATTGCGTGATGGATTAAATCAATTAAAAATTAAATTTATTGATACCGAAGCGAATTTTCTATGTATGTTAATGAATAAATCTTCTGAAGTAATTTATCAAGAATTACTTCGATATGGAATTATTGTTCGCCCATTGCATATGCCAGGTTTGGAACATGCGATTCGAATTACAGTGGGGAAATCGGATGAAAATCAGCAGTGTTTGGAAGCGCTATCCAAAATAATATAATTATTGAATAGAAATTTTGTAATTCAAAATTCTTAGATTTTAAATGAATAATTTTTCTGTGCTAGAGGATTACACAATTTGGCTGCAACAAAGAGGATATTGCTGAATCGCAACATCGTGCAGCTTTTAAGGTGAATTTTGAGCTTATTCAGTTATATCATCGGATTGGAAAAGTTATATACCAAACGCACATGAGTTTTCTCAGGTGAAATGTTTTATGAAAGGCGTTTTGTGGGAAAGTACATGCGGGCGAATGATTATTCGCCCCTACGCTAACCGTTAGAAATTTAGGGATTTTTAGGAAAGAAACAATTTTTTGTAGGGGCGAATAATCATTCGCCCGTGTTGAAGGCTGCCTGTTACTGATTGAATATTTGAAAAATGTGGAAATTACATGTGCGTTTGATATATGGTTTTTTTAGCTCAACATTGCCCTGCCCAGCAAATTGGGCAGCAAGCTGCTGCTCAATTACAATGGTTCCATATTGTAACTTTGTTAACTAAGTTAGAAATAACCCAAGAACGGGAATGGTATGCCACTCAAGCAGTAAGGTATCGGTTGCACTTCTTATTTGAATCTGACTTTTTTAATAAAAGCCCTATTTCAAATCAGGCTCTTTTTCTTACGGCTTCACCTAATAACAAATCGGATAATAAAATAATAATATTTTTCTTAGTGATATCTTCAATCGCTAAATTCATTCCTTCAACTGGATCGATTAAATAATTCACTACCGATTCTGATAATTCATTTTCATCCATTAAGCGATTTATTCCAAAATGATTTGGATTAAGCAATCCAAACAATTCTTTTATTTTTTTATCTTTCAACAAGTCAAGAATTTTTGGTTTACGTTCATTGGATAAAATAGATTTTTTTTCTTCAGCAGCAGGGATGTCGAGTTTTAAAGCAATCGATTTGTTTGCGGAGTTATTTGGTGTTCCAGATATTTTTAATGATTTTTCAACAAATATGTTATTACTTTGCACTTGACGTGCTGGCGCTGAAATTTGATGTGGTTCTATATCTTCCATTGCCACAGGAATCATTACTGGTTCAAAACGCGCAAGATCAAGCCTAAGCATTTTTGCAATAGGCTCTTGCGTATTTTCAGCAGGCCGTTTCTGTGCGGGAGGGTATGTGTCTCGCGCCATTAGATTATTTCGAGAATAGGGTGCAGTGGTATCTGCAGGATAGGATGCAGCATCGAGTTCGATTACTTCAGGAAATTCTGCACTGTTTAATTCTTTAAGATGTAAGGGCATCAATTGTTTTTCGGTAAATCGAGTAAGCTGTTTACTCCATGCAATTAAATTATTCATTAACACTTTATTATTGGAATGTATATTTGTAAATTGTTGACTAACACTGACTACCTTTTTAGCATAAGGTGTTATTGCAATTTCTTGTTTAAAAATACTTTTTTCAATTTCTTGCAGCATTGCATAAATTTTTTGTACTGATATCCCTTGTTTTAGTAAATTCGGTGGGTAAATTAATTTTGAAATGCTAACAAAATCTCGCTGCTGTATACCGTAAGTAAAAGCCAATTGACGTGTAAAGAAATCGAAATTCGCCATATTTTGACTTTGGTCCGTTAAGCTAGACAGTTGCTTACCTAAGTCTTGCCACGATTGAATATTCTTTACCGCTGGCTGCACTTCAAAACGTGCAAAATTAGTCAGTGTAATTTTTGCCTCTGAATCCACAGGAATAAAACGAATCTGACTATTTATATTTTGTATATGGCGCATCACAAATCGACCTTCCGAATCGGTACGTCCGAAAAAGTTTGAAGTAGTGTCACGTAATTGATGAAAAACATCTTTTCCAAACACCATACAAAATTCACGTAAATAATTAATGGATTCCTTTTCATTATTAATTATTCGGTTTGAAAGACTTTGAACATAATGATTCAGTGCAAATGCCGAATAGGTGTGAGGATGTTGCGATTGCAATGTTTTGGGAATTTGATGATTAAAGGTAGTTACTTGTTTTGAATTAATTTTTAAAATCCGACTCATGGCTTTAGGAGTTAATACAATGTCACCATCTAAGCTACAAAATTTGGGATCACCCAAGGTTTTGTTTTTAGCGCGTTGAAATAAATGATGACGTAAAGAACCATAAGGAATAATAGAGTGATCGCGCTCATGATTGGCTTGCCAGGTAAAGGCTTCGATTTCAACAACAACCGATAACCCAGCAGAAAGGGTTACCGAGAATGCATTGAGCATTTCAGCACGCCGTACCAGTAGCGCGCAACCAGCTGAATCAGCAGCAGCGTTGAGTCCAAGAATAATTCGTAATTGAAAAGGCAATGAATGTTCAGTAGATTGCAAAGCAGTTTTAACAGTTTCGATATAATTATGAACGACATCAAGCGTCTCAAGATCAGGTTTAACGCCACGGGTCGGTACCATTAATACCAAATCATCTGTGGATTTTAATTGGCCAAACCTTAATGTGTTTTCCCATTGAGTAGCACAACTAAAATCTCCATGAATACGCTGTAAGCTAGCTTTCACCGCCTGATATTGTGAAATTTTATGACTCGAAATTTCAGTAATGGGTTGCTGCTGAGTTTCTTCCGCATGCATATCAATTAATGCATGTAATGCGGTGCTTTCAGCAAGCGCCATGGAGGGATTTTCATCAATAATTTGTAGACTTTGCTCCGGTGATTCGTCGAGATCCGCATAAGCCTGTAAGACTTTAGATTGCAGTGGATAGTGTTGAGAAAAATAGTCTAGAAATTCTTGAATCGTATTATTGTTATTTTCAAGGTTTAAATGCTGCCAGCGCTTCAGAACGCTAGGATTTATAGCGGCACTCAGCGCTTTTTTCCATCGTGTTGGCTGTAGTGTATCTAATGTATTTAAAATGTTTTTTAAAAAAGATAATGCCGTGCACAGTTGCTCCAAAGAAAAGGGTTGGCGCACGATATACCGACACAATTGCGCAATAAAACTCGACTGTTCGTTTTTTGGAAGACAACATAATTGCTGAAGGAAAACTTCTGGTGGATTTGAATTTTTTGAAAAAAATCCTACACAAGCTTTAAATAAATGACGTGTTGAAATATCGGCAGGGCTTTTAGCAAGCAATTCGTTGATCAGATGTTGCAAACGCGGTTCAGCGGGTAGCGCTTGTAAACTTTGCAATGTTAAGCCCCAGTCTTGTTCTGTAATTTCAGATGAATCTCCAACCTGTTCTAGTAAATTTAAAACTAGGGAATAATGTTTTACAAAATCCATATTTAATCGATTGCATGCATTCAATGACAAAGATATACATCGTGGTTGAGCAGCTTGCTGAATTAATGTTATCAGTAAACTTCCGTAATCGAATTGAAGAGTAGTGACTTCACCAAACCCCAACTGCGCAAATCCATTCAGGGTATTTGCAATTGCTTGTGGATTAAAGTTAGAGGCTTGTTTATTGATTGAGTGTACTAATTCAATCAGATTTAATTCCTGCAGATCTTGGTGGTTGTAGCCCAGTTTCGCAAGACCATTTAGGGTGTTTGCAATGTTTTGTGGATTAAAGTGAGCGGCTTGCTGATTGATTGAGTGTACTAATTCAATCAGATTTAATTTCTCGTAGCCCAGATTCGCAAGACCATTTAGCGTGTTTGCAATTTCTTGTGGATTAAAATGAACGGCTTGTTGATTAACGGAATCCAATAATTGAGAGAGATTTAATGCGTGTAGAGCTTGATGGTTGTAGCCCAGATTCGCAAGACCATTTAGCGTGTTTGCAATTGCTTGTGGATCAAAGTGAGCGGCCTGCTGGTTGATTGAACGCATTAATGAAAACAAATTTAATTCCTGCAGATCTTGGTGGTTGTAGCCTAACTTCGCAAGTCCATTCAGGGTGTTTGTAATATGTTGTGGATTAAAATGAGCGGCTTGCTGATTGATTGAGTGTACTAATTTAATCAGATTTAATTCTTGCAGATCTTGGTGGTTGTGGTTGTAGCCCAGTTTCGCAAGACCATTGAGCGTGTTTGCAATGTCTTGTGGATTAAAGTGAGAAGCTTGTTGATTGATTGAGTGTACTAATTCAATCAGATTTAATTCCTGCAGATCTTGGTGGTTATGGCTGTAGCCCAGTTTCGCAAGACCATTGAGCGTGTTTGCAATAGCTTGTGGATTAAAGTGAGAGGCTTGGTGGTTGATTGAGCGCATTAAGAGATTTAATTCATGCAAATCCTGGTGGTTGTAGCCCAGATTCGCAAGACCATTGAGCGTGTTTGCAATATGTTGTGGATTAAAGTTAGAGGCTTGGTGGTTGATTGAGCGCATTAAGAGATTTAATTCATGAAAATCTTGGTGGTTGTAGCCCAGTTTCGCAAGACCATTTAACGTGTTTGCAATATTTTGTGGATTAAAGTTAGAGGCTTGTTGATTGATTGAGTGTGCTAATTCAATCAGATTTAATTCCTGCAGATCTTTGTGGTTGTAGCCCAACTGGGCTAGACCATTTAAGGTAATCGATAAATCTTTAGGGTTAAAATAAGTCAGCTTGGGTAAAGTTAATGCCAATAATGCACGTTTAAGTTGATGATCCGATTGCCAAGCACTTCGTTCCACATGGCTGCCTCTTTCTTTTAGAACCTGGGATAGTCGACTAATTAACCCGCTAATTTTATTGTTTTCTAATCGATTGGCTTGGTTTTGAATAATGTTTTTAAAATCGCTGAGTCGAGTAAGTTGTTTAAAGTCAATAAATGCGGAGCGATATCCGGTATTAGGTTGCGCACGACTCAAATGATTGCGTGTGGAAGAGTGTGAACGCATGTCTGAATCGCGCGGATTATATCGCGAGCGATGCGGCGAGTCGGATCTATTCTCAACTTCAACACGCGAATAGGAAGAACTGGAATAAGGTTGGGATCGAGAAGGCTTCATGACAAACTACCTATACATGGCACGTTTTTTTATAATTAGGACGCCATCATAATACCATCATTAGAGCCTGGTACAGGGTTATTTTCTAGTGACACATCAGGCAATCGTTTAAGAGTTAATTGCCTTTTCATTCCTTCCAGTAAAAGCTTGATGGCTTAAGGATATTTTCTAATGAAAAGATTCCCAATCTAATCGACATTAATGCCCTTAAACCTAACGCCACTTTTTGTTTGGTTAAGTGTTAATATTTGCTCTTCAAAATCAACCTGATGTCCAGCTCAATTTATATATTTCACATAGAACGACGACTTACAGGAATTTAAACTGTGACACAGCAAACCATGTTTGGGCGGGTGATGATTTTAGGTTTAGGTATGATTGGCGGGTCTCTTGCGTCTGCATTAAAGCGAGCAGCGATATATGAATCGGTTGAAGCATACACACGTCGTTCTGAAACCTGGCAATGGGCGCAGCAACACCACATTATTGATCACGGTAGTTCAGATATTAAAGACTGCGCCAATGCAGATATTATAATTTTTGCGACACCATTAAATTCGATGGCGCCTTTATTAAAAGAAGTTTTGCCGTATTTAAAACCGACCGTGATTATTACGGATGTGGGAAGTGTAAAAGCGCAGTGGATTAAAGAAGCAAAAGCGCTGCTACTAAATCTTGTACAGTTTGTTCCTGGTCATCCGATTGCGGGTTCTGAAAAAACTGGGGTTACCGCTGCAAATCCCGATTTATTTATTGATCATCGCGTTATTTTAACGCCTCTTACAGAAACGTCTTCCGATGCAATAAATACCATTGATCTACTTTGGAAAAGTGTCGGTGCCATTGTTGAAATTATGTCACCGCAAAAACACGATGAGATTTTAGCAGCAACCAGTCATGCGCCGCATTTTCTAGCCTACACATTGGTTGATACCTTCGCTCAGCGTGCTAATGTCGATGAGTTAATGCAATACGCTGCAGGTGGATTTCGAGATTTTACGCGTATTGCTGCGAGTGATCCGCACATGTGGCATGACATTTTTTTGCAAAATCATGAAGCGCTTTTACAGGTTGTGACTGAATTTGAGCAGAATTTAAATCAATTAAAAACTCATATCGTGAATAAAAATTCAGCAGATTTATTATTAAGTTTGCAACGTGCGCAAAAAACGCGTGATCATTTTGGTGAAGCTTACGCGAAACGATTAAAAAAAACTTTCTAAAGATTAAACTATGTTTTTAATTTAAAAAAATTATTTTATAAGAGTACCGATGTATGAAATTTCATATTACGCCAGGCAAAAAATTAACCGGTTCGATACGTGTTCCCGGTGATAAATCTATTTCTCATCGCTCAGTTATATTGGGCTCAATTGCGGAAGGAACAACGCGTGTCACAGGTTTTTTACCCGGTGAAGATAGTTTAAATACACTAACCGCATTTCAAAAAATGGGTGTTGAAATTGATGATACGCATGCGCTCGAAGGACAATTAAAAATTCAAGGTGTAGGTTTACATGGATTGCGTGCGCCTAAAGAAGATATTGATTGCGGTAATTCTGGTACCGCGATGCGTTTATTAATGGGGTTATTGGCCGGACAATCATTTCGTTCACGATTAATTGGCGATGCGTCACTGACAAAACGTCCTATGGAACGCGTGGCAGTCCCATTACGAAAAATGGGTGCGAATATTCAAACTGCTGAAGGTGGAAAACCGCCGGTTGAAGTAAGCGGCACTGAAGTGCAAGCCTTGCAAGGTATTCAAATGGATTTAGCCGTTGCAAGCGCACAAGTTAAATCGGCCATTATTTTAGCGGGGCTGTACGCAAAAGGCAGTATTAATATTGTTGAACCTGCGCCAACGCGCGATCACACCGAGCGCATGTTAAAAGCAATGGGCGCGGATATTGAAAGTAAAAATTTATCCATTACGCTTCGACCTGGAAAAAAATTGCACGGAACCGATATTGATATTCCAGCTGATATATCTTCAGCCGCATTTTTTATGGTGGCCGCAACGTTAGCGCCAGATTCCGATATTTTATTGCAACATGTTGGTGTTAATCCCACTCGCATTGGCATTATTAATATTCTGCAAAAAATGGGCGGAAATATTGAAATATTAAATCAACGCGAAGTGGGTGGCGAACCGGTTGCGGATATACGAGTACGTTCAGCGTCATTAAATGGAATTGATATTCCTGAAGAATGGGTGCCGTTAGCAATTGATGAATTCCCTATTTTATTTATTGCAGCAACTTATGCAAAAGGAATTACTCGAATACGAGGTGCTGCTGAATTACGAGTGAAAGAAAGCGATCGAATTGCAGTAATGGCCGATGGATTAATAGCGCTCGGTGGTAATGTGCAGGTTTTCGAAGATGGCGCGGATATTACGGGTACTGATTTAAAAGGCGGCACGGTTGATAGTCGAGGTGATCATCGAATTGCAATGTCGTTTGCGATTGCAGGCCATCTTGCAAAATCTGCAATCACTATTAAAGATTGTGCAAATGTCGCGACGTCATTTCCAAATTTTTCACAATTAGCGCAAAGTATAGGCATTCAAATTCGCGTGCAGTAAATTCTAAAAAAATACACTTTACGAATGTTTGTTTTAAGTCTTAGGAAAACGATATGGATTTTTACGCACAAGTCGAAGACATCTTTGCAAAGCTCGATGCGTTTGCGGAAGAGTTAGATCCTGATGAATGGGATGTTCGTTCTGCAGACGGTTCAATTACGTTGGTACATAACAGCGGCCGTCAATGGATTATGAGCCGTCATCAGCCAACACAACAAATTTGGTTGGCAACCCCACAAAAAGGTTTGCATTTTGAATGCAATGAACAAGGTGAATGGCGTTGCAATCGTAATGGCGATTTATTAATGACGATTATTGAAAATGCAGTGAAAAATCCTGAATCTATTGATTAATGAAAAATAAAATCGAATTTTGTCCCGACAAAATTCATTGGTCAATTGCTATATCTACAAACTTTTTTGAATGTTGTTTAGTTTATTGTGAGACAAGCTCTGCTTTAATGTATCAAAATTTCTGGTCAACTCCTGACGAATGTTTAGCCTTACAATGCAAACCACAATCTTTAGCTGCACGAATATGCGCACGATTTGCACAAGCACAATTTGAGCCTCAATCACACAAAACAAATTTGCTGAAAATAGATTCTTTAAATAAAGTACCTTATTTTGTTGGCCATTTAAATGTATTGTCGTTAAGTCATGAGAAAGAGGTAGTTGCAGCCTTGGTTGTAAAACCTTTAAATAATCAACAAAAAATACTTTCAGCTGGTGTGGATTGCGCCAATATTCAGCGATTTATAAATCCAATATTTCAAAATAAATTGATTGATCGTATTGCAACTGATCAAGAAAAAAAATGGCTACATCGCCATCCAGAAAATTTACCGTATTTTTGGGCTGCAAAAGAAGCAGTTTCAAAGGTATTAAAAACTGGAATTGGATTGGTAAGTTGGAAAGAAATAGAAATTAACTGTTCATCGACTTATTTAAAAAAATGTAATGTAACTTTGCACGGTCAAGCACAAAAAATAAGTGAAATCTTAAAAATTAATACAATTATTCTTCAGAATTTTTCTTATCAAAATTATGTGATAATTACCGCTATTGGTTTAGAGAATTAGCCATGACCAGATAATGATTTTTTTAGAATGTTCAATATGGATAATCTAATGTCCATGTATTAATAAGTGCGATGGGTTGAAAATTATATATCTAGTGTATTTTGTGTTTGATTTAAAAAAATTAAGTAGGATCTATCAAGTTGGAGTAAAATGTAATTCAAAGTTTTTTTCAACTTCTTGTAATTGTATATGACCAACGTGCGATAAAGATACATTGCCTTGAGCATATTGCTCAAATACATCGATACAGTATGTTTTAGGATCGTATTGAAAAATAGGCGGAATACATCTTTCTAATTCTACTCGAATTTTATGCAGAACTTTTATATAATCAATTGTATTTTCATTGTCAGGTAATAATCCTAAAAATGATCGTATTGCTAAAAAATACTCAGGAATATCTTTTGTTTTAACATGCATATTTTTTTCAAGGATTTTTTTGGAGTAGTGGTCCATTAGAGATGTATCTTGAGATTCAATAACACGCAGCAAGGCAGCAATATGAAAACATTGAGCAATAAATTGACTGCATGATCGGCCATTATTTTTTGACAAAGGAAGTTGTTTATTTAAGCGACCAAGAGCTTTAATTGTTCTATGAGTAGCACGCCAATTGAAAAACGATAATTTTGTACAGCCATCTTCATATTTAAAACAAGACTTCATGCCAACGTAGAATTTATTTTCTTTCTCGTTTTTTGTCATTGGCAGATCATCAATAATGCAATCCTCTTCTGAGAACTTTTCAGCAATATACGCAGCTTTTTCTGCTAAATCTGAGTCCTGCAATTGATAGACATTGAAAATTATTTCATGGGTAGTGGAATGTTGCGGCATAAAAGCCCTAATGCCCTCAAGCACTGCACCTCTAAATAGTACTCCACTTGTTGAATAGTCTCGGGTGCAATGGGCAACTTTAAACGGGTTAATTGAAGTGACAATCATTACATGCTTTAAATAACGGTTTGCAATCATGGAATAATCAAACCGCAAAATTAGATTACCAATTTTTAATCCGGTTACGTTAATTTTTATTTTGTTGAGATTAATTGAGTTTTTCTCAGCGCTAGAAATAACTGAAGAGTTAAAGTTTTGGTCAAAAAACTCATTGTTTGAAAAAAAAGGTATTTTATAGAGTGGTGAATCTAATGGAGTGCAAGAAATGGAATTCATACAATACGAACGGCTAACTTATGGTAATGGAACATGCTTTTGAATGGCTTTAGATATTACTTCTAAATATTGATTTCTATAATCGAGCACTTCATTTGCTAAATGATGTCCTGCGCCTTCAAGTTCTAAAATATTTGCTTCAAATAATTGTTTTAGAATATTTAAATTATAAATCCCATCCACAGTAAGATCGTGAGTGCCTTGAAATACATGGATTGGGGTTTTAATAGCATTTTCTGAATTATTTAAAGATGTATTTTTTGTTGGAAGATGTATTTCTAAGCCTTTAACATACTCAATCATTGCTCCAACCCAAGCGGCATCAATATAACGGCATTGTAAAGGATCATTACTTTTTAATAACGCATTAAATTTTTCATCTTGACTGTTTTGTGGATAGTCGCGGGTTATTTGATTTACGAAACGGTTAATTAATGTGTAGAGCCACGAGATTTTTTGATAATTTAATGGCCGTACAAGCGGTGCAAGAAAAAATACTTCTTTGAAAGTTGGTTCACAATTGTTGGATTGATTATTATTTTTTAGTAAATATTTAATGCCCAGTGCGCATCCAGTGCTTTGACCTAAAAAAAACCAAGGTTTTGGTAAGGCTTCTTTTACAGATGTAGGAGTTTTTTCAAGCCAGGTTTCAAATAAAACATTATATTCTTTAAAAGAATGAATGGAAGCACGGCGGCCAGACGATAAACCGTGACCTGGTAAATCGAATCCTGCAGCTGATAAATTGTGCTTTAAACCATGGGCAATAAGATGTTGATATAAATGCATATGCTCAAAAAGCCCATGCATTACTATTAATGAACCCTGTGGCTGTTCATGTTTCCAAAGATGACTTACTACTTCAAATGCATTTCGTCCTGAATCCATATTTTCTTTATGAACATAATGGACTTTCTCTAAAACACGTTTTTCAGGATCGTAGTGATTTGAAAAAATAGTATGTAAATCGTTGAAAGCAGGAATATCTACGCTGGAAGTCCATACGGTACCAGCAGGAATCTGGTCCCGTATTTTTTGCGCCCACTCTAAATCAGTGAGTGAAATATTTTTTTTCATTTTAGAATCTGCTATTTGAATCTGCGCTTCGGATAAAGCCGACATATTCAGTATATCAGAGCCATTATCAACGGATTTTTGGGTCGAGCTCACCGCTAGCGTATCGCTCAACCATTCGGTCAAAAGACATTGGTTTAATTCGTTGAGCTTGTCCTGCGCAACCGAATGCCTCATATCGATCAATACAGATGGATTGCATCGCTTTGACGGTTTCAGCAAAGTATTTTCGTGGATCAAATTCGGAAGGATCTTTAGCAAGGAACTGTCGGATAGAACCCGTGGAAGCAAGGCGTAAATCGGTATCGATATTGATTTTCGTAACTCCATGTTTGATGCCTTCTTGAATTTCTGACACAGGAACGCCGTAGGTTTCTGAAATTTTGCCGCCGTATTTATTGATAATTTCAAGCCATTCTTGTGGCACTGAACTTGAGCCATGCATTACTAAATGCGTGTTTGGAATTCTTTTATGAATTGCTTTAATGCGTTCAATCGCAAGAATATCACCTGTTGGTGGACGGGAAAATTTGTACGCGCCGTGACTTGTACCAATTGCGATTGCCAATGCATCAACACCGGTAGCTTTTACAAATTCTGCAGCTTCATCTGGATCAGTTAACATTTGATCGTGCGACAAAATACCTTCGGCGCCAACACCATCTTCTTCACCAGCAGCGCCAGTCTCTAAAGATCCTAAACAACCTAATTCACCTTCAACGGACACACCGCACGCATGCGCCATTTCTACAACTAATTTTGTAGTACGCACATTGTAGTCAAAATCAGTTGGTGTTTTTCCGTCTGTGCCTAAAGATCCGTCCATCATGACGGAACTAAATCCGAGTTGAATCGAGCGCTGACATACGGCTGGAGAGGTGCCGTGATCTTGATGCATTACCACAGGAATATGTGGCCATTCTTCTAACGCCGCTAAAATTAAATGCCGTAAAAAAGGTGCGCCTGCATATTTACGTGCGCCTGCAGAAGCTTGAACAATAACTGGGCTCGATGTTTTATCCGCGGCCAACATAATTGCACGCATTTGTTCAAGATTATTTACATTAAATGCAGGTACGCCATAACTGTTTTCTGCAGCGTGATCCAAAAGCTCACGAAGTGTAATTAACATTAATATTGCTCCTAAAAAATCTAATTAATAACTTTGTTGAAAACGTTTTTGTAAAATCTCAACGGCTGGTAAAATATTGCCTTCTACCATTTCTAAAAAAGCACCGCCGCCAGTAGATGCATACGAAATTTGGTCTTGAATATTAAATGCTTCGATAGCAGCAAGCGTATCACCGCCACCTGCTAAAGAAAAAGCATCGCTTTTTGCAATGGCTTCAGCTAACGCACGCGTACCATTTTGAAAAGGCTCTAATTCAAAGACGCCAACCGGTCCATTCCATAAAATCGTTTTGGATTGAGAAATAGTTTTCACAAGATTCTCGGCGGATTTTGGTCCAATATCTAAAATCATTTCATCTTTTTGAATATGATTTAAATCAATGGTTCGTGTTTTTGCATGCGCACTTATTTCCGTTGCAACAACAACATCAATCGGTAATAACACCGATGTTTTTGACATTAATCGTCGCGCTTCGTCCAGCCAATCCGCTTCCATTAACGATTTACCCACGTCATAACCTTGCGCGGCTAAAAACGTGTTTGCAATTCCGCCCCCAACAATTAAATGATCGACTTGCTGAGCTAATGAATTTAATACTTTTAATTTGGTAGAAACTTTTGAGCCACCGACAATGGCAATCAGTGGTCGCTTTGGATTTGCTAATACTTTTGCAATCGAAATTAATTCACGAACTAATAAAGGACCAGCGCAAGCAACACGTGCGTATTCAGCAGCTCCGTAGGTGGAAGATTGTGCGCGATGCGCAGTGCCAAATGCATCCATTACAAAAACATCGCACAGTTCAGCAAGTGCTTTTGATAAATTCTCGTCGTTCTTTTTTTCACCGACTTGAAAACGAATATTTTCCAGTAAAATAATTTTTGAATTTTTTAAATCAGTTGATAAACCTTGGCGCCATTCGCTGACTAAAGGCACTGGCATGCCAAGATGTTGAGATAAATACTCTGCAATTGGCGCCAAAGAAAATTCCTGATCAAACTCACCTTCTTTTGGACGGCCCAAATGCGACGTAACAATTACTTGTTTTGCTGATGCTAACGCTTGACGAATAGTAGGTAATGCAGCTTGTAGACGTGCATCGTTTTGAATCACACCATCACGAATTGGTACATTTAAATCTTCACGAATTAACACGCGTTGATTGGTAAGCGATACTTCGTCCATAGTTAAAACAGCAAGTTCAGACATAATTACTTCCTTCCGGTATCTGCCGCAAAATGTTTTCCCGGTTGTTGCAAAGTTCACTCACATGCTCACATACTTTTCAGTATGCTCCGCCGCTTCGTTCACTTTGCGCCTACGGGAAATTCATTCTGCGTTTGATATATTACGTGAAAATTAATTCGGGTTAACGGTTTCTAAAATGCGTAATAAATCCAATAAGCGTTGGATGTAACCCCACTCATTGTCGTACCACGCAAAAATTCGTAGGTGTCGATTGTGCACCTGAAGCCATTGGGTATCAATAATTGCACTTGCATGATGCTGAGTGAAGTCACACGACACAGCTGGAACATCACACCATCCCAATGTTGCATTTGAGCGTTGTGCCGCTTCGTACAGAATGTTTTGCAATTCGATATGCGTTATTTCTTGCTGAATTACTAGATGGATTTCGATCGCAGCGACATTTGCAACAGGTACACGAATCGAATGTCCTTGCACTTTACCTTCAAGCTCAGGATAAATTTCTTTAATTGCTTGAATGCCTGGCGTTTCGGTAGGAATAAATGAATGCAATGCGCTGCGCGCCCGTCGCCAATCGCGATGTTCACCATCTTGCAATTGTTGATCGCTGGTTGCGCCATGAATTTCACTTACCATAACGCTTTCAATTTCAATCTTGTGATTGATTAATGGTTTAAGTACTGCGGCCAATGCATGGGTTGTACATGATAAGGTTGAAATAATTGGACAGTTAACTTCGTCTGACCACGACCGAATATGCGGCATAAAATGAGCGAGTTCTGGTAGTTTTGTTTCTAACATCGGCGCAGTAACCACCACTCGTTTTGCGCCAGCAATCAGATGAGTACAAGCTTCAGCGGTACGAAATTTTCCGGATGCTTCAATCACACAATCGATATTTAACTCACGCCACGGCCAATCACTTTTTTGCTGTAAACACAGCGCATGCAAACCAATATGCGGTGCAGATAAATACATTTTTCCATCAACAAATGTGAGACAAGGGCGTTGTGATTCAGGTAATGGTCTATAAATCGAATCGTAAATAAGCAAATGATGCATCAGATCAATTGCCATAACGTCATTAATGGCGACGATAGAAAAATGTTCCGCTTTAGATGCGCACAATGCGCGCACCAATCCACGACCAATACGACCCATTCCATTAATTGCAATGCGTAGGGATGGAGTCGATGTTGGTATAGAAACAGTCATGATTCTCTTTTTACTTAGTGCTGAGTATTAATTACACGTTGAACCGTGCCAACAACCTGTTCGGTGGTAAATCCTAAATGCGCATATGCTTGAGGTCCTGGCGCTGAAACTCCAAAGCGGTCCAGTCCAATTACGGCACCATCAAGACCAACCCATTCCCACCAAGGCTGTGAACAACCGGCTTCAATAGCAACACGTGCTTTAATTTGCGGTGGTAAGACTCGATCACGATAGGATTTAGGTTGCTTACGAAAACGTTCAACGCACGGCATACTCACTAATTGCGCATGAATACCTTGTTGCTGCAACGCATTAAAAGCAGTGCGTGCTAATTCCACTTCTGAACCAGTCGCAATTAAAATTACTTGTATATCTTCTGATGAACCGCACACTACATAAGCGCCGCGTTCAATATCGGTAATTTGTTCAGGTGTTTGTTTGAGAGGCATTAAATTTTGACGTGATAAAATTAAACTCGACGGACCATCCAAACGTTCTAACGCAGCTTTCCAAGAAATTGCTGTTTCAACCGCATCTGCCGGACGCCAGGTTTCAAGTCCAGGCGTTGCTCGCAATGAAGCAAGTTGTTCAATGGGTTGATGGGTTGGACCATCCTCACCTAATCCGATTGAGTCATGCGTGTACACCAAAATAATCGGTTGATGCATCAGCGCAGCCATGCGAACCGCATTACGTGCGTATTCCATAAAGACTAAAAACGTTCCGCCAAATGGCCGAAATCCACCGTATAAACTGATGCCGTTCATGATTGCGGTCATACCGAATTCGCGAACACCGTAATACACATAACTACCAGCAGCATCGATATGAATACCTTTACTGGTTTTCCAGTTGGTGTTGTTTGAATGCGTTAAATCCGCAGAGCCACCTAACATTTCGGGTAATTGCGGCGCCAAAATTTCCAAACACAATTGCGACGATTTACGGGTCGCCATTGGTTTTTCATGATTCGTCATTTGCTGTATGACATCCGCTGCAAGCGTTTGCCATGCGCTGGGTAATTGTTTGGTAAATCGTCTTTGCAATTCGGCTGCTTCTGCAGGAAATGCTTGTTGATAGGCTTCGAACTGTTTATTCCAAGCTGCAGTGTGTTCAGCGCCTTGCATTGCAACTTTACGCCATTCAGAAATGACCGACTCTGGAATAAAAAAGTCTGGATGCACCCAGCTTAAAACTTGCTTCGTTGCTGTCGTTTCTTTGGCGCCAAACGGAGCGCCATGACTGGATTCTTTTCCACCATGCAGATGTGATCCAAAACCAATCGTGGTTTTACAACAGATCAGCGTAGGTTTTGCAGTTTGCTGTTTGGCTTCGATTAATGCTTGATGCACAGCTTGTGGATTATGACCGTCAATGGCTTCAATAACATGCCAACCGTAAGCGCGGAATCGAGCTGGAGTATCATCGCGGAACCAGCCGTCAACAGGCCCGTCGATAGAAATTCCATTGTCGTCGTACAACGCAATGAGTTTGGATAAACCAAGGCAACCTGCAAGTGATGCAGTTTCATGAGAAATACCTTCCATCATGCAACCGTCGCCTAAAATCACATAGGTGTAATGATCAATAATGCTGTGGTCAGGCTTATTAAATTGTGCTGCCAGGGTTCGTTCAGCAATCGCCATTCCTACCGCATTTGCAAAACCTTGACCTAATGGACCTGTCGTTGTTTCAACGCCAGGTGTTTCGTGCCATTCAGGATGTCCTGGAGTTTTTGAGCCGAGTTGACGAAAGTTTTTTAATTCGTCTAACGATAATGGATAACCACTTAAATGCAGCAGTGAATACAGCAACATGGACGCGTGGCCATTCGATAAGATAAATCGATCGCGATTGGGCCAATCAGAATGATTGGGATCATGTCGCATGACGTCTGCCCACAGAACTGTGGCGACATCGGCTAGGCCTAGAGGCGCGCCAGGATGTCCAGATTGCGCAGCATCAACAGCATCTAGGGTTAAAGCACGAATAGCATTAGCCATTTCGGTGTGACGCAACATATACAGACCTCAATCGTTACCGATTAAAAAATAGGGCGCCATTGTCCACTAGTGATGCAACGACTGCAATGCTGGAAAAATTTGAAATCGATGCCAGTTTAGTGGTCGTCTCAACTATCATAAGTAAGTGTCTAGGTGGTTTTAAAATTAAAAAATGCATACGCTAGGGACATTAAGGTCTATAAGAAGATAAATGAATTTAATTTTTATACATATTTGGCTCAAAGATTGGCCAAATATTAAGCGAATGTGTTTGGAGTGAAGTCATGAAACGCGGTGTTTTGCAAGAATGGGTAGTGCCTGCTCGAGATTTAACGGTAGTGCACTGGTCCAGTTACTTACGATTATCTCGCGAATGGCATTTGAATTCTGATGAGAAAAAAACGTTATTACGTCTAACGCCTTTACAAACATTATCTAGTTGGCATGCATCCGTTTTTGATTTGAATCTTTCAGCAAGTCAACTTGAGCGATTATCTTACATATTAGCTATTTATAATATTTTGACTCAGCTTTTTTCAGATTCGCAATGGATGCTGCGTTGGGTTCGTGCAACCCATCAAGATGAAATTTTTAAATTAGAAACCCCGTTAGATTTTATGATTAAGGCAGAGATTCGGCAGCTTCGACATTTAGCGTCTCATTTACTGCAATTTGAAAATGCGTTAGCGGCATGTACTAGCATTATTTCCAATAAAAATGAGCGTGGTGAATTTCCAAAACCACGCTCTTAAAATTATTATTGTTCTGGAAAAATTTCAAAATGGATATTTTCAACAGCATTTTGAAGCGTTAATAGTTGATTTTTAATACCGTCGTTTAAAGAAATATCATTTTTATGCATTTCCAAAAAACTATCTAAATGCATTTTAATTTTTGGTAGTTCTTTTGCCATAGCGCAAACAAAGGTTAATGTTCGATTGGTAAAGTCTAATTGTTCTTCTATGGTCTCAGACTTCTGTAAGCCTTGAAAACAAAACCCGCCCGCACAGGCAAGTTCTACCCACGTAGTTAGTCGCAACCATAGGTGCGCATAATTTTCTTGAGTTTGAGAATTATTTGCTACATGCTGAAAAATCTTTTGGCAAAACTTATTAAAATCAGTCAAATCGATTTTTTCTGCGCCATTTCCGGCAATTAAATAATCATCCAATTGCGTGTGATAGGTTTCCAGCCGATTTAATCGTAAGCGATGTTTTTCATCTTTAGGATGTTGGTTAATTTGAATAAAATCTTCATTCATTAAAATTGTATGTGTATGCATTCGATCAACTGATTGAATAATTGCAGGCCCTGCAAGTAATTTAATAACATCCATGAAACTGTCGTTAATACCAAGAGGGCGTGTATCGATGCGTTGATTGCGATACAAGTTCTCACTTCCCATACGCTGCAATAAATTATTACTTTGCTGACAGTCGCCGTGTGTAATTAAGCCTTTGCTAAAACTTCCAAGCGCGTCAATGATTGGTTCAATAAATGAAACTGGATTTTTATATACTGTGTCATCGATTGATAATTTTGATACATATTTCAGTGAACGTATAAGAGATGCGTCAATGCTAAAATGGCTTTGAATTTGCCAGCGAGACAGCGCGCGATCACCATAACTTGAAAGAAATACATTTTTTCTATCAGTGAGTGGAATATCTTGTAGTCCGTATATTTTTTGTTCTTGAATTAATTGTTTTACTAAATTAAGAGTGTGGTCAACACATGTGTCTACGGAAAGCGGACCTTGCATGATGTAATCAGAGAGTGGTTTCGAAGCCTGTAGTAATCTATCTTTGTCATCTGTATCGGTAACGCAAGGGTAATCTGCAACGAATAAACTTAATGTCGGTGAAGTAACCGAATAACAGTCTAATAATCTTGGTCTACGCGCTTTTAATAATTCATTGAGTTCATTGTTTTGCAAAAAATGAGAATTATTTTCACAGGCTCCTGCTTCAACATCACGCATAAATGCGTTTAAACCTGTGTGATTAGTTGGCATACATTTTCGAGCAATATTAATTTCCTGAGATTTGATTTCAGGAAGGAACCCTCTTTGAATTAGGGGTTTTTGAATTGAACGAATAATATAAATCGTTGCGCCGCTACCACCTCGTAATGTTTGCATGGGTCTTTCAAGCACAGAATTTGGCTGCCTTAAAATCGGACAAAAATCATTTTTAATATTTTGTAAATTCATCAATGGCGACACAGTTGGCGACACAGTTGTCGATTGAAACCAACTAGGTCGTGAGCTTGCGCATTCGATTTGATTTAAATTTTTTGAATTTTTGGGTATAGCTGGTGACATCGATCCAGATCGATAGGCATAACCTACCTGTGATGAAGCGGTACTGTGCATAAAACCTCTTTATTTATTTTATTGTTTTTGTTTCATTCTTTTTATTGCAGAGGTAAGGATTTAATCAGATCAATTCCCTGAAACTGCCACAAAAATATTATGACGGTCAAGCTTTCCTTAGCTCGGAGAGTCAGCTTAGAAGAAAATTCAAATTATGACTAGATGGAACTAAAAATTTTTAAGCTGAAGATTTAAGAACAACCGCTTGTAGCCCAGCTTCTTGTAAAAGATACGCCCCAAGCTCTGCACGACGCCCCGCATTTTGATGTACAACATAGGTTAATGCTGCGTCTAATTCTGCGGCACGCTGTCGAAGTTCACTCAACGGAATATGTAAATTTGGCATAGCTTCATTGGGAGTTAATTCAGATTCCAAACGTACATCGAGTATTTGATGACGATTCTTAAAGGTCGATAATTGTTTTGGAGTGACGTATTCGATAACCGGATCTTTCAATAAACGACGAAAGCTCGCTTTGTTTAAAGCCATAAGTACGCCATCTGATGTCATGCGAACTGTGGCATTTCGTACCGTGTCGCTAATTAACGCATCTTCACCAAAGAAATCACCGCTGCCTAAACGAGCTAACTCGCGTTCAACACCTGTAGCATCGGTTCGCATCACAATGGCTAAACCCCGTTGAATGACAAAAAAGTGATCGCCATCTTCGCCTTGTTGAATAATGACTTGATTGGTTCGTACATCACGACGTTCAAAGGAAGAAAACAATTGTTGTAAATGACTTGGCGGCACATTTTGCATTAAATGGGAGCGCAATAAACTCGCAATCCAATCCCCATCGTTTTCATGTGCCAAATCATTGGAAATTTCTTCTACCACATAGGTGGTTGCTTGTGACCAGGTTACGGCTAAGTCCACTTGATCCGAATCCAACTCTAGAACTCGCACGGGTGTCGTTGAAATTGCCGTGCATTGATGCGGGCTAACTCGTTCCAGTGAAAAGCGCGCCGTTGGTGTGCCTGCTTCAATATTGCGAATCTTAAAATGCTGATCGCATAAATCCACTTGGCCTTCTAATAAAAATACAAGTTTGGGTGATAATTCGCCGCGTTTAAACAGTACGCGTTGCGCAGGCAAATCACGCATGGTAGCGCTTTGAATTAAGTCGGAAAGATGCTGCTCGGATAAGGTATCCAATGGAGAAAACTTCCGTGCTACTGATTCCAATTCTTTGTTGATGTGCGCCATCGCTATCACTCTTACTGAATTTAATCGTATTAAAAAATGAAATTAAGTGCAGTTGCCCACTAGGCTTTAATTCATATCACCGAATTTCTAGGCTTTGTAAAAAGTGTAGTCGTACTCCGGCTAATCTTCAGATGAACCCTATATTTATACTTGTGAAGCAATGATATTAAAAAAGATATTTAAATCATTAACTATAAGAACTCAGAGCACTATTTGGAGTTGGAGCTTAGGATTTGTTTTGCTTATCGGTGCGTTACTGGTATTTTCCCCGGCAAGACCTGTGATCGATCAGCTCGAATTATTCTGGTATGACATTCGTTTTCACATTTTCTTAGAAAAAGAGCCTGCCAAATCTACCGTAGTTATTGTTGATATTGATGAAGCTAGTTTGAAAACAGAAGGACGCTGGCCTTGGCCGCGTCATAAAGTAGCAACCTTAGCTGAAACTATTCGACAAGCAGGTGCAACCGTCGTCGGATTTGATGTGGTCTTTGCAGAATCTGAAATCAATTTAATTGATCGTCTGCTGGCAGAAGCAACGTGGTCCGATGCAGAAAAGAATAATTTAAGTGCTCTAAAACCTGTGTTTGATGGCGATTCCTTATTAGCAAAAGCATTTAATGGAGAAACAATATTAGGCTTTGTTTTACATGAAATTGGCAATATTCAAGCAGGCGTATTACCAAAACCTGTATTAACACTTACTAAAGAAGCACCGGATTCTATTAAAGCAATGACGGATTACACCGGCATTGTGCCTAAGCTTTTGGATGGGGCTTTGGGCGCCGGTTTTATCAGTCAGGCGCCCGATATTGATGGGTCAATCCGTCGTGTACCTATGCTGTTACGGGTCGGACATAAGGTATATCCGTCTTTGTCCTTGGAAATGGTACGCAATTATTTATTTGAAGAAGAAATAAAATTAAGTGTTTCTAAGGTAAATGATTCGAACTATTTAAATGGCATTGAAATGGGTTCGTATTTTATTCCAACCGATGAACAAGCCCAAATGTTAGTACCGTTTTTAGGCCCGCCACGAACTTTTACGTATGTATCTGCAACCGATGTTATGCGTGGAATTAATTCCGAAATTTTAGAAGGCGCCATTGTTTTAATTGGTACTAGTGCGTTTGGATTAAATGACTTACGAAAAACCGTCATGTCACCGAATTATCCTGGAGTAGAAGTACATGCTTCTCTTATTCAGGGATTATTAGACTATTTTGAAAAACAAAAACCTTTACGAATCCAGCCAGATTTTGCAAAACAATTAGAATGGTTAACTGCGGTTTTGTGCATTGTGATCTTGGGATGGATTTTTCCTCGAATTTCTCCCGTTAGCTTGGTAACGCTTGCAACTCTTTTAATTATTTTTTTAATAAGTTCAAACGCACTTGCCTGGAAATATGGGTTTCTTGATTTGCCATTGATCGGCTCATTGCTAATTATTTTTATTTTATCGGTATTAAATCTCAGCATTCAAGTTATTTCAGAATATCGTCAACGCAAAATGATTACTCGTATGTTTGCCCAATATGTACCACCAGAACACGTTGCTCAAATTGTGCATCAAGGTGGAAATATTACGTTGGATGGTGAAACCCGAATGATGTCGGTTTTATTTAGCGATATTCGAGGTTTTACTTCTATTTCAGAAAAATTATCCGCCACTGAATTAAAAGCTTTTTTAAATTTAATTTTCAACGAAACAACAGGTGCTATTTTTGAATATTCCGGTGCAATTGATAAATACGTTGGCGACATGGTTATGGCTTTTTGGGGCGCGCCATTAATCGATGCAGAGCATGCAGATCATGCCGTTGGTGCTGCATTAGCAATGTTGAAGGCAATTGATCAGATGCAAAACTCTTTGCATCAAATGGGATATCCCGATGTCAAAATAGGAATTGGAATAAATACAGGACTAATGAATGTAGGTGATATGGGCAGTCGATATCGGCTGGCTTATACCGTGTTAGGTGATGCGGTTAATCTTGCGTCCCGACTAGAAAGCTTAACTAAATTTTATGGCGTTTCTTGTTTAGTCGGTGAGGATACGATGGCTCAAGCCACATCCTGGACTTATCGAAGAATTGATCGATTACGAGTTAAAGGTAAGGCCGAAGCGGTAAATGTCTTTGAGCCAGTTGGGCGAACAATAGAAGCCAGTGAAGATCTTTTAAATGAGTTGCAGCAATGGGAAATTGTCTGGGGTGCTTATCAAAAAGCTGATTGGGATCAAGCGCTGCAAACTTTAAATCAATTACAAGTCGATTTTCCAGAACGTGAGCTCTATGCTCTATATGTAAACAGAATTGAAAGCCTCAAAGATAAAACCACTTTGGAGTGGGATGGAATTTATACCCATAATTCAAAGTAGAAATTATAAAAATGCCAGCAACATCAAAATGTTTGGCTTTGAAATAAAATTTTCAACTGCTTTGTTTAACACAGTAAAAGATAACGGATAATATGAGCACAGCAACAGCACAAAATTCTTCCTCTTGTGAAGAGTGTTTTAAAAATCAGACTGAAATTGAGTCTTTAAAAATAAAATTAGTTAGCTCTTCGAAAGCAGCATTTAATTCGATGCGTGCTGCCAGCCAAATTGGCAATATTTTCACCTTTATGGAGCAATCTGGCAAAATTAAAAACTTTGAAGATTTGGCTGCCATGTCCGTTGCTACTGCAAAAAGTTTTAGTGTGCGGTGTACGATTCAAATTAGAAGTTCTGAAAACATAATTACTTTGGCAGATAAAGGCGAAGTAACTTCAATTCAACTTAAACTTCTTGCTGTTGCTAAAGATAAAGGCAGAATTCTAGAAAAAAAAGACATGCTTATTTTCAATGATGAACATGTGTCTCTGCTTTGCTACAAATTGCCGTCAGATGATTTAGAAGAGTTTGGTCGGCTTCGCGATGTTTTGATTCAATTGGTGAGTGCAGCTGAATCGCGATTTCGGTCGCTAATTTTAGAAACCATGTTAAGAGGCCAAGCTCAGCAAGCTTCTGAAATCATTGGCGTAATTCGTAAAATTAGTTCAGATAACCATATTCATGCTTCCAATATCATCAAAAATTTAGCAATTGATTTGCAAGCTGCAGTTTCAAGCTTAAATTTGACCGAAGAGCAAGAAATTCATTTTACCCAATTAGGTGATAATGGAATTGAACAGTTAGATTCCTTACTTTCTAACTCTCATTTAGTTGAAGAGCATATCAGCGAAGTGTTAAATGGCTTACGGCAAGCTGTCGATATGGCAGCCAAAAATTAGTTTTGTCGATCTTTTTTATACTTTTTTATTCAAGTTTGCTGCAGTACCTTGTCGCAGTTTCCCCGCTCCCGTAGACTCTGGCGTCGCAATATACCCGTAGCGAATGAAAATTAGGTGTTTATCATGATCTTTTTTTCCACTTGCTGTGTTGCTTTTCCTTGCGTAAAGCTTTGGCTACGCAGCGTCAAAGCGCCTTGCGATTGAAAAAAAATATTCATGCTAAACCGTTTCACTTAACCTAATTTTCAAACGCTACGGGTATATACCCGTAACGAATGAGAATTAGTTTAAGTGCGTGATGCAGGCTAAAAAACTCATTCGTTACGGGTGTAAAATCCTCAATGTATTAACGCAGGAGAAGTGACCGATGCCAGGTCCTAATGTTTTTTATGCGCAGTCCGGCGGTGTTACCTCCGTTATCAATGCAAGTGCATGCGGAGTCATTCAAGCCGTACGCGCCACCGATAAACTCGGTAAATTATATGCAGGCAAAAATGGCATTCTTGGAGCCTTACGTGAAGAATTGATTGATACAACCTACGAATCAGATGAAACCATTGCCGCGTTAAAATATACTCCTGGCGGTGCATTCGGATCCTGTCGTGTAAAATTAAAATCCCCTAAAGAAAATGTTGAAGAATACAAACGTCTGATCGAAGTATTTGAAGCGCACAATATCGGGGTATTTTTATACAATGGTGGCGGCGATTCCCAGGATACTGCTAATAAAGTCTCTCAGTTCAGTCAAGAAATGGGTTACCCCATTCAATGCATTGGAATTCCAAAAACCGTAGACAATGATTTGCCTTTAACCGATACCTGTCCTGGCTTTGGCTCAGTTGCAAAATACATTGCAGTATCTACTCGCGAAGCTGGACTCGACGTTGCGTCAATGTGTGAGACATCTACAAAAGTTTTTGTATTAGAAGTTATGGGTCGACACGCAGGGTGGATTGCAGCGTCAGCGGGATTGGCACAAGATGATCCTCATCGTCCGCCTCACATTATTCTTTTTCCAGAGATTACTTTTAATCCAGAAGCTTTCTACACCACCGTGCAAGAGACAGTAGAACGCGTGGGTTATTGTGTTGTTGTGGTTTCAGAAGGTATTAAAGATGAGAACGGAAATTATTTAGCAGAATCGACTTCTAAAGATGCCTTCGGTCATCAACAGCTTGGCGGCGTTGGGCCAAGAATTGCGCAAATGGTGAAAGAACGGTTAGGGTACAAGTTTCATTGGGCAGTTGCAGATTATTTACAACGTGCCGCTCGTCACATCGCAAGTGCTGTTGATGTTGAACAAGCGTATGCAGTAGGTAAAGCATCAGTAGAATTTGCATTAGCCGGTAAAACCGCAATAATGCCAATAATAAAAAGGCTTTCGGATGAGCCTTATCAATGGACCATTGATGAAGCACCTTTAAGTGCGGTTGCGAATATTGAACGCAAAGTGCCTAGAAATTTCATCTCAGAAAATGGATTTCACATTACAGATGCGGCAAGACGTTATTTATCACCCTTAATTCAAGGCGAACAATTCCCGCCTTTTATAAATGGTTTGCCGGATTATGCGCGACTCAAGTACAAAATGGTGGACCGTAAATGTCCAGTCTTTAATAAACGCTAAAAGAATAAACGTTAAGATTCATTTTTTTGTTTTAATACTTTTTATTTCGATATTTTTAATTTGTTTCGATTAGAAAAGGATTTCTAAGATACATTCTTAGCGCCTGTGGGCAATTTTTTGTCTAGTAGTTTGTCAAACAGCTAGGGTAAAAAAACAGAAACGTCGCTGCAGCGTAATAATCAAAATTAAAAAATGTCGG
>JAZKFP010000169.1:0-4899 GCA_040386355.1 Pseudomonadota bacterium
TGTTGCTTGTTCGAACGCGTCACAGCGTTCTCACTGCGTAAAGCGTTGGCTACGCTGCGTCCCCAACGCTATTAATCAACAGCGTTGCGTGCGATCGAAAAAAAATATTCATGCTTCACCGTTGCACTTGTCCGGCCGCTGCCTTTAGTTGCGGCGCGCAAAGCGCCCTAATTTTCATTCGCTACGGGTATACATTGTGACCAAAGACAGTTTATTTAAAAAATTTCTATTTAAAAAAAATGCAGAGAAAAATGGGTCGCATGTGGAAACTCTTACTGAGTTTTCGCATGATGCACTTGCAGGGCAACGGATCGTTTTCACGACGTTTCTTGCTACTATTTTTCATGTATTAATTTTATTAGGTATCACCTTTGGTACAGGAAATTCCACACCGCAAGCCGCGCAGAATATTGAAGTAACTTTGGCTTATCAAAAATCCAATGAAAAAATTGAAGAAGCAGATTTTATTGCGCAAATCGATCAGCGAGGCAGTGGTTCATTAGATGAAGCTGCTTTGCCCTCTACTACGGAATTAGTTGATTTTTTTGATAATCAAATTCGTACCGTCCATCAAGACTCAATCCGCCGTGAAGAAAGTACAGATGTTTTTACTGCTGAAATTATTACAGCACAAGGTTTAAGTGACGACTCGGTGCAATCCAATGAAAAATCGCCTTTACCGGAAAAAGCTCAGGAAGGTCGCGCTTTGATGGAAGCGTTAGAAAGTAAAAGCATGGATGTCGCAAGTTTGGAAGCAGAAATTCGTCGTCAACAACAAGCCTACGCTAAACGTCCACGGCGTAAACAACTTACAGCCGTTCAAGCAAAGGCTTCTGCTGATGCAGAATATTTAGATGCTTGGCGAAAGCGTGTCGAAAGTATTGGGAATTTAAATTATCCCAACACAGAAATGAATGGTTCGCTTACTTTGTTAGTTGCAGTGCGCGCTGATGGAACAGTCGAACGTATTGAGGTACGCCGTTCATCCGGTCATCCTGTGTTGGATGAAGCAGCGGTTCGTATCTTGCGAATGGCCGCGCCGTTTGATCCATTTTCAGAAGAGGTACGAAAACGAGCCGATATTTTAGAAATTATTCGAACGTGGAAGTTTGAATCAGGCGAAGGTATCACCAGTTCTGCTGTCGATGACAGTTAAAATATCTTTTATTTAAAAACACTAAAAATAGTATTTGATATCGCGTGTGCATGCCCCCATGTAAGCGCCATGCAAAAATATCCTAATTTAAAAAATCATTTTTTACTCGCATCGCCTTACATGGCCGATCCACGTTTCACGCGCGCATTGATTTTAGTGTGTGAACACAGTGCGGAAGGCAGTATGGGAATTGTATTAAATAAATTCGCTAACTTAACGCTGGCCGATGTTGGCGCTTCCTTAAAAATACCTGTCTTAGAAGATAGAAAGTCTATTGCTGTGTTAAAAGGCGGGCCAGTTCATATGGATCGTGGTTTTATTATTCATGATGCAGGTCCTCAATGGTCATCGACACATGAAGTTGCGCCAGGATTATATGTAACTACTACGCGAGAAATTTTATTGGAAATTGGTGCAGGCGGTGGTCCAGAACGTTTTTTAATTGCATTAGGTTGTGTTGGTTGGGATGAGGGTCAGTTGGAGCAGGAATTAAATTCGGTTGATTGGATCATTCATCCAGCAGATAACAAAATTATTTTCAATAGTGAAAATAATGACCGTTTGCAGTTAGCCGCTAGTCAAATGGGTGTAGATTTAGTTCGATTCGCCCCCATTGTTGGCCACGCGTAATCGATAGTTGTTTATGTTTAATCAATTGAGAAAATTCAAACGCTACGGATATATATTATTTCAACAATATTTATGAATTAAAACAGCATTAATTAAGGCAACTATGAACACTACAAACTCTCAAAATTGGCCGCGTGTTATTGAACCTGAAGAAGTGATGCAGGCATTGAATCAATCTAATTCTCATATGCGTTTATTGGATTTATCTCAACCGCAAACCTTTTCGCGCGCGCATATTCCAACCGCGATACACATACCACCTGTTATGACAACTTCAGGACGACCTGACTGTCCTGGACTTGCACCCTCTGTCGATGCAGTGCAATCGTTAATGAATCGGTTAAATCTCACTTCGCCCGAAGATTTTGTGGTGTTGTACGATGATGAAGGTGGTGGTTGGGCAGGCCGCATGGGATGGTTATTAGATACAGTTGGTTTTCATCGGTATGCATTGTTGCGTGTCGGTATTCAAGGTTGGTTAGCTGCCGGTTTACCCACTGAAACTCAATTAACCGCTGTTACAACAAATTTTTTTACAGTGCAACCAAATTCGAAATTTTCAATTTACGCGAATGAACTTCAAAATACATTAAACGATGTTGTTATCTGGGATGCGCGTTCACCGGAGGAATTTAATGGTCAACGTATATTTGCACAGCGTGGCGGACATATTCCTGGTGCAATTAATTATGAATGGACCCAATTAATGGATTTTGATCAGTATCGTGCGCTTCGTCCGTTGGAAGAAATCCGAGCTGACCTAGAAAAAATTGGCATTACCGCAGATAAAAAAATTATTACGCATTGCCAAACCCATCATCGTTCTGGATTGACCTATGTGGTTGGACGAATATTAGGTTTTGACATTGCTGCTTATTCTGGCTCTTGGTCAGAGTGGGGCAACGATGTAACACGCCCAATTGAAACTACAGAATCTACTTTTTCTTCATAATAAAATAGAACCATTCTATGATTCCTTCCGCCAAAATTTTTGCCTTTCTGCAAGAAATTACACCAACCAAACTGGTAACAAACATCGCCGGACATCTTGCAACGATTCGAATTCCATTTATTAAAAATGCCTTAATAAGGACATTTGTAAATGTTTATAAGGTAGATCTGAGTGAAGCGCAGATTAAACAGTATCAAGAATATTCAACTTTCAATGCATTTTTTACTCGGTATTTACAGCGTAGTGCGCGTCCACTCGCAGCAGGTTTAATTTCACCTGCCGATGGAGTCGTAAGTCAGTGCGGTGCAATCGATGCAGGAAAAATCATTCAAGCAAAGGGCAAACGTTTTGCGGTCGATGAATTATTAGATCAATCGGTCGATGCAAATTTATTTGATCAAGGAAGCTTTGCAACTATTTATTTATCGCCACGTGATTACCATCGTGTGCATATGCCAATCGATGGAGAATTAATTTCAACCCATCATATTCCTGGGCGATTATTTTCCGTCAACGATGCAACCGCTCAATCTATTTCACGATTATTTTGTCGAAACGAACGCATTGTATGTTTATTTCGTGGAACAAATGGATATTTTGTCATGGTACTTGTGGGGGCGATGGTCGTAGGAGGAATTGGTATAACACCGTTAAATACACGAGCCGTACCAATATTTTTAAAGAAAGGTGAGGAGCTTGGAGTATTTTATTTAGGTTCCACTGTTGTATTGCTTACTCAACTTGGGATGACAACACTAAGTTGTAATGCAGGACAAAAAATAAAAATGGGTGAAAATCTAGGTTCTTAATTCTCAATCTCTGATTTTTGATTCTCAATTTTTATCTTTAACTCTTAATTTTTAAGCGCGATCCCAATCAAAAGTTAAAACATCCGCTAATCGTTTTGCTGCCAACTTTTTTTGCTGCAGTGCCAATAATATTAATCGATCAACTCCGAGTGCAACACCCGCACAATCTGGTAATCCATGTTGTAAAGCTTCTAAAAATCGTGCATCAATAGGTCGCTTGGATGAAAAGGTTGAAGCAGCTTGAGAAAAACGTGCATGATGCTCTTCTACATTTTGTAATTCGTAATAACCGTTTGCTAATTCTAACGACCCAACAAAAATTTCAAATCGATTTGAAATTTCAATAGCGTTATGTTTCTCAATTCTCGCTAACGCAGCTTGGCAAACTGGAAAATCATGCACCAAAACTAATGTATTTGCGGAAAATTTTGGTTGAATAGCATGACTCCATAAATAATCTAAACACGATGAACGATCATTAAGATGAAGTTTAGAATCGCGAGCAAAAACCGCTTCTTGTAATAGTGCATCTGAAACCGTATGTGGATTTATGTGTAAATGGCTTTCAAAAATTTCACCATAGGTTGTTTGCTGAATACTATAAGGACCCGCACACCTTTGAATTAATTCGATAACTTCTTCAGCTAGTGCATAGTGGGTTGAGTTAACTCGATACCATTCTAATAATGTAAATTCGGGATTATGTGTTGTACCGTAATCACCTACTCGAAATGCACGTGTAATTTGATAAATCGATGGACAGCCTGCAGCCAGTAAGCGTTTCATATGATGTTCAGGAGAACTTTGTAAATAACGTGGTTGATCGCTATTTAAAAAAGTAAAAGGCTCTTGATGCGGATCAAGATTAGGAAACAATGACAATATTGGTGTTTCCACTTCTAAAACATTGCGATCTGCAAAAAATTGACGGATAGATGATAAGGTTTGAGCACGTTGTTGAATTCCTTCGAGACTACAGCAAGGAATCCAATCTGCAGCATTACCATGTAAAAAAAGATTGGATTTCACTGTTGCACTTTATATTTCATTTCGTATTTAAAATTTATATTTATGATTTGACACGTGACACGTATTCTCCATTGCGTGTGTCGACTTTAATAACTTCGCCACGTTCAATAAAAAGTGGAACTTTAACCACGGCGCCTGTTGATAAAGTCGCCGGTTTTGTACCGCCGCTTGCGGTGTCGCCGCGAATACCTGGATCGGTTTCCGTAATTTCAAGTTCAACAAAATTAGGCGGCATTACAGCAATCGGTAAATCGTTCCATAGTGTTACAACGCAAATGTCTTCTTCTTTTAACCAATAAACAGTATTGCCAACTGCTTTATCG
>JAZKFP010000170.1:0-4002 GCA_040386355.1 Pseudomonadota bacterium
AATGCTGCATAAGACTTCCTAAAGTCTGAAAGAAACCTGGCAGTTTATCGATGACGGGGAAGGGTTGCAATTTATTCTGTACCAACGGGCACGGCAATTGATCCATCAATTGATATCGAAGAATTATCAACCGTCATCATAGAGTCCTCCTCCATCTTTGGATCATCTTCCACTGCCGTTGAAACGCTTAAACATGCTAAAAAACAGTCCATAATATTTTTCATAAAATAATGTAAAGGTTCAAAACATGATTCAACTGGTTTTGAGTCTGAAGATTTTTTAGGAATTGGATGACTCATTTGAGAACTGGGTGATTCCCCAATCATTTCTGGCTCAGGTGCTTCACTTTCCGCGGGATAATCAATGGAAGAAGCAAGTGCTTCAAAAGAGGGAGGCACATCATCCGATAGATCATCTCGAAAATATTTTGGAGATGAATCGGCGTAAACAGGTGAAGATGCAGCAGAACAAGAATCATCTGTGTGTACTTCCGGTTCTTTTTCTTTAGGTTCTTCAGGTTTAGGACTGGTTTCTAAAACAAATGAAGATGTAGAAATTGGAAGCTCGGTTGTGATCGTTAGCTCTTGTTCTACTTCCTCGGGACCTCTACTCGCATCCTGAATGGAAGAAGTGAGAGAATTGTCATTGTCAGGGTGATTATTAACACTGTGAGATGAAGACGTTGAATCACGTTCTTGGCATTGGAATTCTTCAAATGGATGTAATTTTTTTAATTCTTTCAACGTTGAAGCCAGAGAAATTCTATTGCTAGGCTCATGTTGAATCATTTTAAAAATAATACGAATTATATTCGCAGAATTTGGATAATCGGTTAATGCCCAATCTTCGAAATTATTTATGTTAGTAATTTCTTTATCAAAAATATCTTTCCATGCCTCAGAGCGCAATTTTGAAATATTATCATTATTTTTATTGCGCTTTAAATAACTCACCGTATCTCGACGATTGTCTCCGCTCAATTGATCGTAGATTTTTGGAAATAATATACGCAATAACGTTATTCCTAATTGATAGGTTTCCGCGTGTTTGAAATTTTCGACGGTTAAATCTTTATCCTCTAACGAGTCTAATGAGTTTAATGATTCAGGTGCTTTAGTGTACAGGGTTCCTAACGTTCTAAAATTACCGACAGTAAGTTTTGAGGTATCAATGTCAATCGATTTTGAATAATCGCTCCAGATAAAATCTGAATCTTGCTCCCAACCCTTTAATACATTATCGGGTTTTAAATCTCCATGAATAATTTTTTTATCGTGAAATTTATTTAATCCATACACCAGATCCATTGCGCATTTTAATTTTTTTTCACTAGTGCTTTTATTATCTTTTTGTTCTAGTTCCGCGGCCCATATTTTATTATTTTTCATCAATGACATAATTGAAAAGGTACGATGATCAGGCTTATCTTTAGGTGTCACAATATACGTTTGCGATAAAGCAGTATCAGAAAGTTCACGCTGAATCTTTTGAATAACTTTATATTCTTTTTCGTGCGTTGCATGATTGTTTTCAGGATCTGTTGGGTTTAATGGAATGGATTCTTTGGCTGCAATCCAATATTCACGGCTCTTTTTTTTATTAAAAATTTGCGGCGTAATATTTAACTGTTTTAATTGGTGATCAGTTAATCCACGAATACGAGTTAAATAAACTAATCCAAAGCCACCTTTGCCCAATACACTATCTTTCATTGAAGAGTATTGTTCTTGTTCATTTTCGGTAAGTGAACAAGCCGGTAGATTTATGTGTTTGCATACTTTACGTGCTTTTGAATTGTTGGGTTGCTCTAATACACACCACACATTATTTTGTTGTGAATCGGCATCAATGGTTATGCGTGTTAAATAGCGTCCATAATTTTTTCCTTTGGAATCGCGCATATCAATCAAAGGCGAATTTAAATTCCATTTTTTATGAAATGCATTAAGTTTCTGAACTTCTTGTGCAATGAAATCGCCGTAGCGCGGACTTACTTCATATAATGAAGAACACTGATTAATCAAGGTCAATGAATTGATGTCTGTAATATTATCATTTAGAGCTTGCACGTAGTTTTCAACAACAAGATTTTGAATGCGAGAATAATTCGGTATTAAACGCGCGCTGATGTTTGTTAAGTAAGAAACACAGGTTGCAGAAAATCGAGAAGAAGTGTGCGCAGTAGAGGGAGATGAACCCGAGGATTTTGAAAAAGACAACCTATTCCATTGTGTAGGAAAGAAGAGTGAAACCATTTTTATCCTTGAAAGAAGTTTTATACGTAAGCGTTCAAAATATGAAGAGGATAGTACGTAACTGTTGGAGTCGGCTCAAGGGTAGAGTGTTTTAAAAGCCCTAAATCGTGTTAATGGTTTAGGTGTTCCCATGTCAATGATTTGTTATGTAGGGGCGAAACATTTTTCGCCCGCCGGTGCATGACTCGGTAGATCCAGGTGGATTAAACACAACTCCGTAAAAAGTCGAGCGATTAATGCGTATTTAAGGGGCAATTATTATTTTGTATCCTTTAATTATTAGAATTGCGCCAAACATTTTAAAATTGAATGATAAATTCTCAAGAAAAACTCGCAAATTAAAAATCAAATGGAGAGCGTTTTAACCACTGCCGAACCAACTGCTTTTGCAGATTGTGGATTTTGCCCCGTAATTAATTTCCCATCAATTTCCACTCGTTTTGTGAAAGGAAAAAAATTCTTTTTATACAGAGCGCCATTATTTTTTAATTCAGTTTCTAGTAAAAAAGGCATCAGTGAATGCGTTCCAAGTATGATATCTTCAAGATTTGAGAATCCAGTTACACGTTTATTACGAACAATTTTTGCACCTGTACTATCTATCGAATCAATAAAACCTGCAACGCCATGACAAACCCCAGAAAGAATTTTTCCTTGAGAATGAAATTTAGTAATTATGGTTTGGAGATTGGTCGATTGACGAAAATCAAACATAGTTCCATGGCCGCCTGATAAATATATCGCATCGTATTCAGCAACATTAGCCTCTAACACTTTGAGTGAATTTTTTAATAAGGATTTGAATCGTGCATTTGCCATGAGCTTTACATTGCTTGGATCGGCTAATTGTTTAGTTGTGATACTATTTTCATCTAAAGATATTTCGCCTCCATTTGGGCTTGCAATATCATACTCATAACCAGCTTCTATTATTTCATCCAAGAAATGAGTCAGTTCAGATAACCAAAGCCCAGTTTTTTTACCTTTTAATTCAGGGTTAGCATTACTTGCGATAGCTAGAATTTTTTTCATAATGATTTTTCCTGTAGATTATTGAAGCGAAATTGATAAATAAAATTAAGAAAAATTAAAGTAAAAATTTAAATTTTAACGTTCACTTTATAAACTGAGTTCATCAAATTATTTTTAAACGCTACGGGTATATCCGAGACACCATTTCTAACTGGCCTTGCGTCCAGATCATATCTGATTTATGTAAATTATTACTGTTTGGAATATTAAAAGTACTTTATAGTGGTTGATGCTGCATTTTTCAATGGCGTGAGATTCAAAATCTCTCCGTCGACCATAGTTACGCGCATTTAATAAATTTCGCCGCCTTTTCAATTCATAGGATTCGATATCACTACCCACACACACAGATAACTTGAAATATACCAAGCGCACATGGGATTTCCTAAACACGTTTCAACTTTTTTAATCAGTAACAGGTCAACTAGTAATAGGCAGCGTTCAATACGGGCGAATAATTATTCGCCCCTACAGCAATCATCACTTTCCTAAAAATATCTTAATCTTTAACGGATACCGTAGGGGCGAATAATTATTCGCCCGCATGGTCTTTCCTGCAAAACATCATTTATAAAACATTTCACCCGGGAAAACTCATGTGCGCTTGGTATGTAGCGAATGCACATGAGATTTCCTAAAACACTTTTCAATAAAAATTAGAAAATAGGCAGCGTTCAACACGGGCGAATAATTATTCGCCCCTACAGCAATCATC
>JAZKFP010000170.1:4144-8027 GCA_040386355.1 Pseudomonadota bacterium
GCTTGGTATATAGCGAACGCACATGAGATTTCCTAAAACACTTTTCAATAAGAATTAGAAAGTAGGCAGCGTTCAACACGGGCGAATAATTATTCGCCCCTACAGCAATCATCACTTTTCTAAAAATATCTCAATCTTTAACGGATACCGTAGGGGCGAATAATTATTCGCCCGCACGGTCTTTCCCACAAAACACCTTTTATAAGTAATTACAACATGAAAAACTCATCTGCGTTCGCTATATAACCCATAGTGGATGACATGTGTTTTAAAAAAAGGTAAGGCGCTTCGCGCGCCGTGTCAGAAGTAATTCCCTAGGACCACATGGCATTTACTCAGGTCATGGATTAAACTTCGCTGGTATTTTTCTTAGCGTTCAACTTATCCACTCAGAATTAACTTTCATGCGTTTAAAAAGCATTAAACTCGCAGGCTTTAAGTCGTTTGTTGATCCGACGCCGATTCCGTTTGCCACGGATCTTACGGCAATTGTTGGTCCAAACGGTTGTGGAAAATCCAATGTGATCGACGCGGTGCGTTGGGTTATGGGAGAAAGTTCTGCCAAATATCTGCGTGGTGAATCCATGGCGGATGTTATTTTCAACGGCTCGAGTGCACGTAAGCCAGTAGCGCAAGCTAGTGTTGAATTGGTGTTTGATAATTCCGATCATAAATTGGGCGGCGAATACGCCAATTTTGCGGAGATCTCGATTCGGCGCCAAGTCACCCGTGATGGACAATCGAATTATTTTTTAAATGGTGCGCGTTGCCGGCGTCGCGATATTACCGATATTTTTTTGGGAACTGGTTTAGGTCCACGTAGTTACGCGATTATTGAACAAGGCATGATTTCGCGTTTAATCGAAGCCAAGCCCGATGAATTGCGTTTATTTATTGAAGAAGCCGCCGGTATTTCCAAATATAAAGAACGACGCCGAGAAACCGAAACACGCATGCAACGTACGCGTGAAAATCTCGATCGCGTCAACGATTTACGTGAAGAACTCGATCGACAATTACAACGTTTACAACGTCAATCTAAAACCGCAGAAATGTACACCGAGAAAAAAGAACAATTACGTACCGCAGAAATGCAGCTGGCTGCGTTGCGTTGGCAACGCCTACAACAAAACAGTGAAAGCCAACAGCAAGACATTCGTCAAAACGAGTCAGTGCTTGAAGGAATTTACGCGCAACGGATTCAAGCGGAAAAACAAATCGTACTTGCGCAAGAAGAGCAGCAAATTGCGAACGATGCATTTCAAGAAATTCACGAACAGCATTACAGCGTTGGAACTGAAATTGCGCGGCTTGAACAACGGATTCAAGAAGTCCAACGTCGTCGTACCAAACTTGAACAAGATCGTGTCGAAATCGACAACGCATTACAACGTACTGCGCAACAAAAAGCCGAAGATCAACTGCGCGTTAGCGATTTAGAAGCCAAAATCACGGAACACAATCCACAATTTTTAGTGGAACACAAACGATTAAATGAGTTAGCAGAACGACGTGACGTCACACGTGACATACACGAACAAAAGCAAGAAGAGTGGGAGTTGTATATCAGTCAATCGGCTGGTGCGACCCAAACTGCGCAAGTGCAACAAAGCCGGATTCAACAACTTGAAATTGGATTAAAACGTTTAGAAGATCGTGGCCAACGTTTATCGCAAGAAGAAACCATAATTAACCAGTCAACTGCAGCCAATGATTTAGCAATTGGTGAAACATTAATTGAACGTTTAACCACCGAACGCGAATTATTGTCGGAACAACGCGAAACCGTTCAAGAACAATTTGAAGCATTACAAATCGCACTGACTGCTTTAATTGACGAACAAAATCAGCGTCGCTTGCAACAGCAAGAAATACGTGGCCGTTTAGCGTCATTAGAAGCGTTACAACAAGCTGCACTGGGCGACGATAACGATGTCGAACAAACTTGGTTGCAATCGGCGCCGTCGCATCCGAAACGTTTGGCGGAAGAACTGGAAGCCGAAGAAGCTTGGCAAGATATTATTGAACGCGTATTGGGTGAGCGTTTAAAAGGTTTTGTAGTAAGTGATTTGAAGTCTTGGTATTCCGTATTAGAGCAAGCTACTTTTAATGTGGAATGTTTAACGCCGTTAAATGCGTTAGAACCGAAACGTTTAAGTTATCCAACGCTTGCGGAACAAGTACGTTCCAACGTTGCAAAACCCTTATTACAAAGTATTTATATTGCGGAATCGTTAGAGCACGCGTTAAAAATTCAACCGCAATTACAGACAACTGAATCGGTCGTAACCACTGATGGTATGTGGTTGGGTTTAAATTGGGCACGATTATTACGTCGTGATCATCCCGAAGCCGGAGTGATTAAACGGCAGCAATTATTGCAGCGCGATCGTGCAGCGAATGAAACCAATCAAGCGGCACTCGCGCAATTAGAAACTGCAATTGCAGAACAAAAAGATCAGTTAAGTAAATCGGACGAACAACGTCGCCAAATACAAAAAAATTGGGAAATGATTTCCTCACAATATGAATCTGCGCGTTCTGAATATCGTGCAAATCAAGTTCGACTTGAACAAATTCGAATTCGTCGCGAACAACTGCAAACCGAAACGACTGAAGTGAATCAACTGGCGCAGCAAGAACGCCAAGCGTTAATCCTTGCACGTCGTGATTTAGAAGAAGCGCTTGAGCAAATGAGTCATCACGAAAATCATCGTGAATTATTACAAGAGGAACGATTATCAACCCGCCAGCAACTCGATCAAGCAGAACAAGACTGGCGTGAAGTTGAACGCTTGGTGTACGCGATGGAACGCGACTTAGGTGAAAGTCGTGCGTTACTGGATTCGGCGCAACATAATTTAAATCGTATCGCTGAACAACAAAATCAATTAGAAATACGCCGTAAAACAGTCGATGAAAGTTTTGCAGAACTTGCCGAAACGTCAGCGTGGGAAGAAGAACTCGAACAACGTTTGCAACAACAAATGGAAGTTGAAGAACAACTAACTGCTGCGCGGCAACAATTAGAAAGTGTGTCTGCCGCGTTGCGTCAATACGAACAACAACGTCAAAGCGCCGAACATCAAGCCGAACGTCAACGCAGTACGTTGGAACAATGGCGTTTGCAATTGCAAACCATAGAGGTACAGCGTCAACAACTTGAAGAACAAGCAAACGAATCGCAGTGGAATTTTGTTACGGTGCTGCAAGCGTTAACAGAATTACAAAATGATCTTGAAGAACAGACCAGTGAAAATAAAGTCAGTGAAAGTAATTGGCAGTCCCGCGTTCAAACGTTAACCCAAGAAATTGATCGATTAGGTCCGGTAAATCTGGCCGCGATTGAAGAATTCAAAACGGAATCCGAACGACGTAATTATTTAGAAGCACAGCATGCCGATTTAATCGAAGCCTTAACCACGTTAGAAGAAGCGATTATGCGTATCGACGCTGAAACACGTGATCGATTTAAGGAAACTTTTGAAAAAGTAAATCAAGGTTTGCAAACATTATTTCCGCAAGTATTTGGGGGCGGAAGTGCATGGCTTGAATTAATTGGCGATGATTTATTAAATACCGGTGTTTCAATTATGGCGCGTCCACCCGGTAAGAAAAATTCTACAATTCATTTATTATCCGGTGGAGAAAAAGCATTAACGGCAATTGCGCTGGTCTTTGCTATTTTTCAATTGCATCCTGCGCCGTTTTGTATGTTAGATGAGGTTGATGCGCCGTTGGATGATGCAAACGTTTTACGCTATTCGCGTTTGGTAAAACAGATGTCGCAACAAGTACAATTCATCTACATTACGCATAACAAATTAGCGATGGAAGTAGCGCATCAATTAATGGGTGTTACTATGCATGAACCGGGTGTATC
>JAZKFP010000171.1:0-19352 GCA_040386355.1 Pseudomonadota bacterium
TTAAATTTAATAAGGATTAAAGAGTGAGCCAATGGAAATGGCTGAGAATGGTGGTAGTAGGAGCTGTATTTTTAACCAACCAGGCTTTTGCTTTAAATCTTTTACAAATTGGAAATATTTCTAATTTTACATTAGGAACCTGGGGAATTAGTGATCCAGCAATTTCAAGATATATGGATGTTTGTGTTTATTCAGTTGGTGATTTAATTGCACAGGGAAAGTATTCAATAACCATTAGTAGTCCAAATGGATTTAAATTAACAAGTGGCGCTAATACATTAAGTTATTCTTTGTTTTGGGAAGATGCAGGACCAGGAGTTTTAGGCTCTACAAGTGGTGTGGAGCTTTTTAATGGCGTTGCACTCAACAATCAAAACAATGCAAGTATTTTATCACCTTTATGCAGTCTAGGAATTACTGGCCCAACTGCACGTTTAACTCTTAAAATTACTAAAGCTAATTTGATTGCTGCTGTGGCTGGAAATTACAGCGGTACTATTACTTTGCTCATAGCACCCGCTTAGGTAAGATAATGGAAATAAGTAGTTTAAAAAAAATATTTCCTTCTCTAATTATTATTTCCGCAACAACTTTGCCGTGTGAGCTGTACGCAAAAATTCAAACTATCCAAGGTGCGCCACTGGGTTTTGAGGAGTTAGAAAAGCCGAGACCTACAGTAATTGCGGTTTTTTATGGCGGAGAATTAATCGGTAGTTTTCACGCACAAGCTTCTCCATTTACAGTTCAGTTCGATGAGCCCAATAAAATTATTAAGTCTATTTCTAGTCTTATTCAAATTGATCAAGTAAAAACTATTTTAAGCAAACCACTACCTAATAATCTTGAATTAGTTTGTACAAACAAATCTAATGAAAATTGTGGAATATTAAATCCAAAAATTATTGGTATTATTTTTAATGAATCCCGCTTAACAGCAGAACTATTTATCAACAAGAATTATTTATCGATCGTATCTAATAATGAATCGCGTTATTTACCCTTACCAGAAGAAAAGTTCGGTTCGGTCTACGCGCTGAATGGTGCAGTAACAGGATCAAACAGTGATACTGCAAATTATTCATTCAATAACAATGCGATTTTCTCATTAGGACCTGCACGATTAGCGATGCAAGCGAATCTTTCTAACCCGGGGTTAAGATTTGATAACGCGAATGCCAGTCTAGAAAAAAATGGTTGGAATTCTACAGTAGGATTATTTCGTAGTTTTCCAGCGCAATTAATAGGTGATCAAAGCTTATTAGGTATTTCCCTAACGACATCTCAATTAACGGTGTTGGATAAATACAAATCTGAAGGCAACAAAATAATTTTATATTTGCCACGTCGCTCGTTTGTATCTATTTATCGTGATCAGCAATTATATTCTTCACGTTCATATGAAGCGGGAAATCAAGAAATTGATACCGGTCAGTTACCTGAAGGTTCGTATAATATTCGATTGCAGATTCAAGAATCGGATGGAACTACACGTCAAGAGCAACGTTTTTTTACTAAGACGCCAGAATTACCCTCATTAGGTCATCCTAATTATTACGCACAACTTGGTCAGATTCGAAAAACAGAATTTGATGATGAATTAGTTCCTGAATTTACCAATGAATTCCTTCTACGATTAGGCAGTCAATTTCGATTAAATAATAATTTTGGATTAAATATTGGCTTGTTAGGTTTTTCCGATCGTGCGATGACTGAATCGGGAATATTTTGGATATCCAAAGCCAATCGTTTTAGTTTTAGTGGTTTAACATCAACGGAAGATGATTGGGGTTGGCAAGCTAGTTATTTGCGCAGTCAAGAACGGTTAAATGCAGCAATCGATGTACGAAAATTATGGATGAATAATGTACCGTTACCTGGTTATAGCGATTTAACAGATTTTATTACACAAGCTTCTGCCACAATTAGTTTCGCGGTGCGATCCGACATAACGTTGGGCGGACGTGTTAGTTTTTCTGAACAAACCTTTTCACTAAAAACAACTTCAATTGGTCCTTATTTTGATTGGAGAATTTGGCAGAGCGGTGAAACGATTTTGTCTCTTAATGCAAGCTTTGCAGAAGTAAATGAATTTACGGAAAACAGTGTGTTGTTGTATTTTTCACACGGATTCGGACCTTCGTATGGTGTTTCTGGAATGGCAAGTACAACGTCGACATTAGGAATGGGACAGGATACGAACGCTGGAGTAAAAGCTTGGGGTCGCAAACAAGACGTTAGTGACGAAATATTAATGTCAGCTGGATTAAATCATGATAAAAATGGTCCTTCCATTAGTGGTGATACCAGTTGGAGTAATCGTATAGGGTATATGCAAGGTGCTGTTCAACAGGCTTATGGTGAGGATTTTGACACCTTAAATTATGCGAGTAATTTTGGTTTAAATATCGCGCAACACGATAAAAAAACCTATATCGGTGGCAGTGAATCGGCACAAAGTGCTGTAATTGTAGATGTTGAAGGTGATGCCGATCATGTTATGAACATTTTTGTGAATAATACCGAGTACAGTCAAGTAAAAGTTGGGCGTAACCAAGTTATTTATTTACAACCCTTCAATACTTACCGAATTCGTATAGCACCGCAAAAAAGTGGCTTATTAGATTATGAAAGTTCTGACAAAAAAGTAACCTTGTATCCAGGAAACGTTGCTAAATTAAAATGGGAAATAAATAATTTTTATGTGTTTGTTGGCAAAATTGTTGATAAGTATGGAAAAGCATTAAAATACGCTATGCTGCAAGAAAGCAAAACACCTATTAATACTGATGAGAATGGTAATCTTCAGGCGCAAATTTCTCAAAGCGATCGATTAACTTTTACGTTAAAAAATAATAAAACGTGTCAGGTTGATTTGCCTGACAATCACCCTACTATCAATGGAGTTTTATTATTTAAAGATTCGCTGGTTTGTAAGCCAGTTATTCAACTTGCAGTTCCTTAATTTCAGTTCCATTCCATAAAGAATATTGAACCGATTTATCCAAAGGCAAATCAGCGGTAACAGTTTGCTCTGGATAGACACGTAACGCCGTTAATGTTTTGCAGTTATTTGAAGTAATGCATTGCTTACCATCTTGAAATAAAAGATTAGTGTTGCCTACATTAGTAATTGTTAATTTATTTCCAGTACGTTTTGCTGTATATTGAGAAATAACTTTCTCAGGTCGAATGATTACTAATACTTCATATCCAACTAAAACTTTTAAACCAATTTGCGTAGTATTTTCCACTCCTTTAATAACCGGTTTGACAACTACACGGTAGATATATTCTCTATGATCTAATTTTTTTAATAAAACGAATCGTAAAACTTTTCGGCTTCGAGCACCTAATACTGTTTTCTGAGGAGTTACCAGTAAGCGCGACTTTTGAGGGTCATCGATAATCCTACGAGTTTCCCGATTTGATTCCGGATTTAAAATTTCACTAATTTCTGTGACGATATAATCATTCGTATTGGAACGACTAATTAATTCAATATCTTGTTGAGGCTCGCTGTTAGCGTTAAATTCTAGAATTGCAGAGCTAATAATAAATTCAGCAAAGGATGATGAACTGACCATCATTAAAAAAAAGCTGCTGAAAAATATACTACTTGAGAGAGCATTCCATTTGTTCATCGCAGTATTTCGTCCTTGAACAAGTACATGTGGGATATATTTTACTTTGATTTGCTAATGACGCAACCTCAAGAAGGTAAACAACAGAATTTCTTAAGAAAAAATCGCTCGATTCTTTATAGGGCTGTATGGCATAAAGCTTTTTAGATTGATTTGTTATTAATGCTGTGATGTATGTTTAGTAATTTTAAAAATATACACTTACTTCTGATTTCATTAGACTGATGCTTAACCTAACTTATTCTGAATCCACTAAAAAATTCGTAATCGATAGGAGCCCTATATGTCTCATGGATTATTTCAAGTGATCCCAACATTGAGTTGGTCGCTTAAAAATATGTTGCGAGTATTGGAAAAAGGTTTGGAATACGCGAACGAAAAAGAAATCGATCCCAAAGTTTTATTTGAAGCGCGTTTATTTCCAGATATGTTGTCGTTTGTTTGGCAAATTCGAATTGCAACCGATACGGCAAAAGGTTGTGCAGCGCGTTTAGCAGGCCGTGAAGCTCCAGTTTTTCATGACGATGAAACGGAATGGTCTCAGCTTGCTGGAAGAGTGCAGCGTACCATCGACTATTTAGCAACTTTTAAAGAGTCGGATTTTGATGGTCCATTGGATCGAAGAATTACATTAACTTTGCCAAAAGTAACGCTAGTTTTTACACCGCAAGATTATATTAATCACTTTGTGTTACCTAACTATTATTTTCATATGACAACTGCGTATAATTTGCTTCGCCATAATGGTGTGCCTTTAGGTAAAAGGCATTTCTTAGGAAAGTTGGGTTGATACATTTTGAATAATCATTAAAGACTATATTTAGTAGCGTGCTTCAAAATACATTAAAAAATGGTTAGAGCAAATTGGATGCTCTGATTACGTGTTTGTAATGGATAATCTTCACGTAAAAGCAGTTGTGGATTTTTCGTTATGTTTTTAACCCGAATGTTTACTAATAAAAATCTCTTAAATGATCACAGTTCAAACTTTCCTTTAGCTTCGATACATTCGAAAGATGATTGCCCAATTTGTTTAAATAAATTAGAAACTGCAAAATTAATTACAACGCGGTGTAAGCATAATTTTCATAACAAATGTCTTGCGCAGTGGTTATCAATGCGTGCTACTTGCCCAATTTGTAGACACGTTTTAGAAATTCAAGAATTTTCCCCTAAGCATGCTGGGTATTTATTTCTCAACTATTTGAGACTTCAAAATTTTTTAAGGTCACATGAGTATTTTATAAAATTTAAATTATTAGTACAGAATGTTAATTTCCCAGAGCTTTTTGCAATAAGTTTTATAACAGCAGTTTATAGTGGTGTTGCAACGTTTTGGGTAATGCAGTTTAGAGAAGCAGATTTATTATCTTTAATATTAGTAACTTCTTTAACTTCCGCATCCCTGTTGATCAGCTTACGCATTCCTAATTTAATGATTTATGATTTGGAATAAATCATGAAATCTTACTTCTATAATCTCTCGAGGCGAAAGAGGTAATTGCCCTAAAGCAGTGTTTTGAAATTTTTAAAATGGGTCTTAAAAACACTGCGGTGATTACGCATTTTCTCTTTCTACACGTATATCAATCACAACCCCATCTTCAGCAATAACTTGAATTTCAATCGGATTGCAGCAGACCTGACAATCTTCGGTATAGATTTGATCATTAACACTGAGGTCCAATTGAATTTCAATAGTTTCCCAACAGTACGGACACTGAATACAAGAGTCTTGTAGCAAATCCATATCTACCTCATCAGTTCATTTAATTTTTTTAAGAAAAATACGAAAAGTGGCTTTTAACTATTCATTTTACAAAATTGTACTATCTTGCAAACAACGATTGACAAATAAAACTATGCAGTCGAAAGTGTGTGTTTTATCCTTCACATAATTAAAATAACGATAACATTGAGGGCACATGATCATGGTAGATCGTATCGTTTTAGCATTGAAGCATTTCCCACTCCTTCACAAAGCCAAATCATTCTCCATTTTAAAAGTTCAATATCCTGTGAATATTGCTTACGGTCGTTTAAATAATTCGAGTCGGTTTTTATTAAGATTATTAAAGATTGGACTAGTGGGAACAAGCTACTTATTAGCATCGAGTGCTTGGGCTGTTACTTTTGAAAAAGGTGAATGGTCAGGTGCATTTGATTCAACTTTTACTTTAGGAAGTCAGTGGCGCGTAGAACCACGTGATTCAGATTTAATCGGCCAAGCAAATGGCGGTACTAATGGTTTAGATACTGTATCTGGTACTGGTCAATTAGGAGATGGAAGTTCTAACACCGATAACGGTAATCTAAATTACGATACCGGATTAATTTCTACAGCTTTTAAAGGTACGCATGAATTATCGCTAACTCGACGTGATTGGAGCTTTTTTGTACGTGGCTATTATTTTTACGATCAAGAAAATTATAGTGAATACCGCGATCGAAAAGCCGTTCCAATCAGTGATCAAACCGTGGTAAATCCGACTCGTAGTGCGACTTTAAAAGGTTTAGATCAAGCCATTAGCGCATTAATTTCTGGTGGAATTGTTGATACCAGCCGCTTTCCAGGTTCAACATTAAATTCTGGGTCACCGTTTGATTTAAGTGATGAGGCCGATGATGAAGTGAGTGCAGACTTTGAATTACTTGATGCACTTGTCGCGTACGGAACTGAAATAAATGAAACTCCAGTAGATGTTCGTTTTGGCCGCCAAGTTTTAAATTGGGGCGAATCGACATTTATTCAAAACAGCATTAGCGAAATTAATCCAGTAAACCTTTCTGCATTACGTTTGCCAGGTGCAGAATTACGCGAAGCGTTTTTACCGGTAAATATGCTGTGGTTAGGAGTTGGAATTACTCCAAATGTCACATTGGAAACCTTCTACCAATTAAATTGGGAAAAAACGCGTGTTGATGAACCGGGTTCATATTATGGAACCAATGATTTTGTCGGTGAAGGCGGAGAATTAATTACTATTTCTGGATTAGATGAATGCGCCGATACCTTTAGCGCCTGCTTGTTTCCAAATTCTGTAACGCGAGCAGATGATGAAGAGCCAAATGATAACGGTCAGTTTGGTTTTGCATTACGTTGGTACGCAGAAGAATTAAATAATACTGAATTTGGTTTGTATGCAATGAATTATCACAGTCGTCGTCCAATTATTAGTGCGACCGCCGGTGATTTTGATTCCGCTACTTTTGTGAGTACATTTAGCCAAGCATTTGCAGCATTAACCGGTGCAGGTGTACCAGCGGCTTCAGCAATAACACCAGCAATATTTGCCGCAGAAAATAATTCGTTAGACCCTGGTACTGGACAATATTTTCTCGAATATCCAGAAGATATTCATTTATACGGTTTAAGTTTTAATACTGACATCAAGGGTCTTGCATTAAGTGGTGAAATTAGTTTCCGTCCAAATGCTCCTATTCAAATTGACGACCAAGAATTATTGCAAGCGGCATTAAGTAGTGCAGATCCAATTCTTGGTGCAATTCCTGGGCTTGGACCCTTTTTAGGAGTAATTCAACAAGGTCCACGTTCGCAATATAATTCTGAATTTGGCGACCCAGGCGCTGGTGGATATATTCGTGGGTATATTGAACAAGACGTCACACAGGTTCAATTCAGCGGTGTGAAATTATTTGGTCCTGGATTGGGAGCTAATCAAATTTCATTAATTGGTGAAGTTGGCGCAACGCATGTTAATTTACCGGATCCACAAGATTTATTTATGGAAGTGGCTGGCACTTCTGACGATGGCCAAGACCGCGGACAAACTGGTTTTGGTGAAGAATTTTCTTGGGGATATCGCGTTCGCACTCGATTGGATTTTAATAATGTAATTGGTTCATGGAATTTAATTAACACTTATTCGTTAGCGCATGATGTTAATGGAAATACACCGGCACCGATTTCAAATTTTGTTGAAGATCGTAAATCAGCAGAATTTGGTTGGGTAATGGATTATCAAAATGAATTTCAAGCCGGTTTAAGCTACGCCACTTTTTGGGGTGGTGATCAACAAAACTTAATCAGTGATCGTGATTTTGTCGCTTTGGTTTTTGCGTATTCTCTCTAAAAAATATATCTCAAGTTGCCTTGTTCATATTTGGATTTTATTAAAAAATTCAAAATGTGGATAGGGCTTTACCTACTAAGTGCTACATGGAGATGTGCAATGCATTTTTATAACAGTAAATTATTCGATGTAAAAAAACTCTCTACGCGATGTGCATCGCTGTTGTGCGGGTTAGCTTTAATTTCAACATCGTTGCCAGCGATTGCAAAAGTTAGTGCAGAAGAAGCTGCACGCTTAGGTAAAGATTTGACGCCGATGGGTGGAGAAATGGCTGCAAATGCAGCTGGTACAATTCCCACTTGGACTGGTGGAATAACCGCAGCACCTGGTTCGTATAAAAAAGGTGCGCATCATTCCAATCCATTTCCAGAAGATAAACCTTTATTTGTTATTTCTGCTCAAAATATAAATCAATATGTAGATCAATTAACGCCAGGTCAAAAAGCATTATTTAAAACCTATCCCACTTGGAAAATGCCAGTTTACGCGACACGTCGAACCGCTTCATATCCAACCTATGTGTACGACGCTGCAAAGGCGAATGCAACGCGCAGTGAATTAGCAAATAATGGAAACGGAGTTGTCAATGCTGCGATTAGTATTCCATTTCCTATTCCGCAATCAGGTTTAGAAGTTGTTTTTAACCATAATATGCGTTGGCGTGGAACTGGTATTCATCGTGAGGTAACACAAGTCGTACCAACCGCGTCTGGTGAATATTCTCCGATTGCTTTCGTAGAAGATTTTATTTTTGATTACGGTCAACCGCAAAAGACGATCGAAGAAGTGAATAAAACTGATTTATTATTTTACTTTAAACAAAAAGTGGTTGCGCCTGCGCGTTTAGCGGGTTCAATTTTATTAGTACATGAAACCATTGACCAAGTAAAAAATCCACGTCGTGCATGGATTTATAACACTGGACAACGTCGTGTGCGTCGTGCACCGCAAGTCTCTTACGATAATCCAGGTACTGCGTCAGATGGCATGCGTACCAATGATAATTTCGATATGTTTAACGGATCACCTGATCGGTACGACTGGAAATTAGTGGGTAAAAAAGAAATTTTTATTCCTTACAACGCCTACGATTTGCATTCGGATAAATTAAAATACGAAGAAATTGTGCGTCCTGGACATATTAATCCTGACCACACGCGTTATGAACTGCATCGTGTATGGGTTGTGGAAGGTTCATTAAAAAATGGTATGCGTCATTTATATTCTAAACGCGTATTTTTTATTGATGAAGATACCTGGCAAATTGGTGTAGCCGATCATTACGATGGGCGTGGTCAGTTATGGCGTGTTGCAGAAGCGCATGCATTAAATTATTACGAAGTACCAGTGCCTTGGCATACGCTTGAAGTTTTACACGATTTACAAGCGCGTCGTTATTTAGTTTTAGGTTTAGATAACGAATCAAAAATGTATGAATTCGGTGGCAAAGCTTCGCCTTCTGAATTTACTTCTGATGCATTACGACGTGAGGGATTACGTTGATTATTACAAACAATTGGATATTAATTGGTTTGTTGTTGGTGTCGTCTGCTCAGGCGGACGATACTTCTATAAAATACGCCCGCAAAGCGACGTTTTTAGATATTGAAATAAACGGTAATATTCAAATTGCTGTGGGTGAACAAGGGCTTATTTTACGCTCTGAATTAAATAGTTCTTCTCAGCTGGTGAAAGCTGCTCAAACTAAAAATTCAAATAAATCTTCTCAATCTGATTGGCAAGTTATTCCTTCAAATATTTCCACTACGTTAACAGCTGTTTCTGCTTTAGATAATAAAATCTGGTTTGCAGTGGGTCATAATTCAAAGGTTTTATTCAGTAACGATGCTGGCAAAACCTGGCAAGAAAAAATAATAACTGAGGCTGATCCATTAGCGCCTTGGCTTGAAATATTAACCGTTGCACCGTCAACCGTTGTACTAATTGGAGCTTACGGTCAATCAGCATTAAGCGTTGATGCTGGAAAAACCTGGCGATATCAGCCGTTAACCGAAGAAGCCGAATTCCATTTAAACGCTGCGATGGCATTTGATAAAACGCATTGGCTTGTAGTGGGCGAAGCAGGGCAAGTTTACGCTACCAAAAATGCTGGAGCAAAATGGGAAAATATAAATTCTCCTTATGAAGGAAGTTTTTTTGAAGTTCAACCAATCAATGATGATCAAATATTAATTGCAGGTTTACGAGGAAATGCATTTGTTGGAAGTGGTTTTGCTAAATGGAAAGCAGAGCAGATTGCTGAACCTATAATTGCTAAACCAATAGATGATAAAATCGCTTTGGAATCCTCTTCAAAAGCACAACTCATTCTCTCTGAAAATAATGCATATATTAGCGATTCAGAAAATTCCTCCAACATCATTAACGATACTGCATCTTCTCAAGAAATCATTCAATGGCAACGTTTACCACTTAATGAAGTAGAAACATGGTTTGGCAGCGCGGTGATTAAAAACAATACTTCAAACGATTTAATTTTAGCCGGCTCACGTGGATCAATAATTAATTTTCCTTTGCAAAATCTTGGCACTACAAATTCTTATACTATTAAAAAAACCTCCTTTAGTGCGCTGTCCTCGATTGCGATAGATACTTATGCTCAAATTATTGCCGTTGGTTCTTCAAAATCTTTACAGCCTAATTCTCTTATGGAAATACAATCAAAAGTTCTTAGCAAGGAAGTTCCATGAGTTGGACAGAAAAATCTATTGCTGCTTGGTTTAAATCACGATTTGTTATTTTATCTCTAGCACTATTAACAACGTTATTTTTGGGTTGGCAAGCAACGCATTTAGCAGTCGATGCCGGTTTAACAAAACGTTTACCGACGTCTCATCCTTATATTAAAACATTTTTAAAATATCAAGATGAATTTGGCGGCGCTAATCGCGTTTTGATTGTGCTAAGTACAACTGATAAAAATATCTACAGTGCAAAATTTCTCGATTCACTGCAAAAAGTTACGCAAGATGTTTTTTATATTCCGGGAATTAACCGTTCACAGGTTCAATCGTTATTTACGCCGAATGTGCGATTTATTGAAGTAACCGAAGAAGGTTTTGCTGGCGGCAATGTTGTTCCAGATAATTACGATGGTTCAGCTGCCTCTGTAAAAATAGTGCAAGAACAAGTTGGAAAATCTGGAATTATTGGTCGGTTAGTTGCAAATAATGAAACCGCAGCGATGATACGTGCGGAATTGCAAGAAATTAATCCTGCTACTGGTAAAGCATTAGATTATCAAGAAGTCGCACAGCAATTAGAAAGCTTACGCGCAAAATACGAAACAAAAGATATTAAAGTTCATATTATTGGTTTCGCGAAAGTAATGGGTGATATTGCCGATGGCGCGAAATTAGTTGGTTTATATTTTATTGTCGCTGTGATTTTAATTGGCTTGTTATTGTTTTGGTATTCAAAATCTTGGACCTTAACAGTAATTACTTTAACTACTTCTTTAGTAGCAGTACTTTGGCAATTAGGATTGTTAGTTGTATTTGGATTTGGGATTGATCCCATGTCTATTTTGGTACCATTTCTTGTATTTGCAATCGCAATAAGTCACGGCGTACAAATCATAAATGCGTTTAAAATTTCTCGCGTTGAAAAATCTTCCTTAGATAGTGCGCAACTCGCATTAAAATCGTTATTAATTCCAGGTGGCGCTGCATTACTTTCAGATGCCGTTGGTTTTTTAACTTTGTTGTTTATCGACATTGCAATGATACGAGAAATTGCGATTACAGCAGCCTTAGGTGTAGCAGTTGTAATTGTCGTTCAACTTGGCTTATTACCTTTAATTTTGCCTCAGGTGAAACGTGATTTTGCTATTGCTTACGATGCAAGTGGATCACGATTTTGGTCTATTTTATCAGCGCCAGCAGCATTACCCTGGGCAGGACGTGTAGTGATAATTGCAGTCGTATTATTTGCCGCTGGTATTTGGAAAGGAAAAGATTTAACGATCGGTGATCAACAAGCTGGGGTTCCAGAATTGCGTCCGGAAGCTCGTTATAATGTTGACGCTAATTTTATTGCTAATAATTTTGCAGTTGGCGTAGATGTTTTAGTTGTTATTGCGGAAACAATTCAAGATGGTTGTGTTGATCCACGTGTTATGGATCGCTTGGATAAATTTCAATGGCAATTGGGAAATCAAGTCGGTGTTCATTCGGTCATGGCATTGCCTGGTATTTCTAAACAAATTTACGCCGGCTACAACGAGGGTGATCTAAAGTGGCAAGTTATCCCACAAGATTCAGCAAGTCTTGCACAAACCTTAACCTATATTGATACCAATACTGGTTTATTAAATCGTAGCTGTAATGCAATTCCCTTTTATATTTTTACTACCGATCATCGTGCGAAAACAATTAATCATCTCGTCGAAAAAATTGAAAATATTTCTAAAACTTTGGAAAGCAAAGGATGTAATTCAGCAGAAACTTGCGCTGCAAATCCCGAGCAGGAACCTGAGGTTCGTTTTCGTTTAGCAAGTGGAAATGTGGGAGTTATGGCGGCGACCAATGACAGCGTTGAAGCTGCTCAATGGCCAATGTTAATTTACGTTTATCTTGCCGTTGGAATATTGTGTTGGATCAGCGTCAGATCATGGGCAGCGACACTCTGTGTGATTTTACCTTTGGCTTTAGTTTCCGTGTTAGCAAATGCTCTTATGGCTTTGCTTGAAATTGGTCTGACCGTTGTAACTTTACCAGTGGTTGCCTTAGGTGTTGGTATCGGTGTGGATTATGGAATTTATATTTTAAGTCGTTTTCAAATTGAGTGGGCACAGCGTCCTTCTTTAGTAGCGGCTTACAAAGCTTCTTTAAAACATACAGGCGCAGCTGTTTTATTAACTGGTCTTGCTCTAACTTTTGCCGTTAGTACGTGGATTGTTTCGCCTTTGAAATTTCAAGCAGATATGGGGATTTTACTGACGTTTATGTTCTTTATGAATATGCTTGGAGCCGTAGTAGTTCTGCCAGCTTTATTGTGTTTTTGTGAACAGTGGGGATGGATTAAAAGGCCGAGGATTGAGAGTTCAGCAGTTGCTTCCTAAATTTTTTTGAACTAAGCTTGGTTGGTTTAGTTCAAAAAGAGACTCTCGTTTATGCAAATCATTAATATTCATGAAGCAAAAACGCATTTATCAAAGCTAGTTGATTTGGCATCAAAAGGGGAATCCTTTGTTATTGCTAAAGCCGGCAAGCCATTAGTTAAAGTTATTGCATTAGATTCACCTGAATCAGGAGAGCAAAAGCGAATTGGATTTATGTTAGGTCAAATTACAGTTCCGGAAGATTTTGACACAATGGGTAGCTCTGAAATTGAAAAGATTTTTGGTCTCGATCCATGAAGTTTCTTTTAGATACTCATCTTCTACTTTGGGTTGCGGGTCAACCTCAACTTTTGTCTAAAAATGCTCAAGCAATTTTGGAATTAGAAAAAAATCAATTATTTTTTAGTCCTGCGAGTTTGTGGGAAATCGTAATTAAAAATGGTTTGGGACGTTCTGATTTTCAAGTAAATGCGCGATTGTTACGACGAGCATTAATTGACAATGGATATTCAGAGTTGCCAATCAATTCAGAGCATACTCTTGCGGTAGACAGTTTGGCGTCCATTCATAAAGATCCCTTCGATCGTATTCTCATTGCTCAAGCTTTAGTTGAAGGAATTGTCTTGTTAACTACAGATGATCAAGTTGCTCAATATCCCGGACCAATTCAAAAAGTTTGATTTCTCGTAACACTAGGGGGACGATTCTGTAAAGAAGACTCATTTCAGAAATATATACCCGTAGCGAATGAAAATTAGGTGTTCATCATGATCTTTTTTCCCGCTTGCTTTGTTGCCTGCTCGAACGCGTCACAGCGTTCTCGCTGCGTAAAGCTTTGGCTACGCAGCGTCAAGACGTCGTGCAACCGAAAAAAATATTCATGCTTCACCATTTCATTTAACCTAATTTTCATTCGCTACGGGTATGTTTACTAAAAAATCCTGAACATTCCTATAGAAAAATTTTAATAACTACATACTGTTCATTCCATACCAATAATAATGTGCATATTTAATAATAATTAAATTGGCAGTTAGGTAGTAGTCAGGTATGAATATTAGCTCCCTAAAAGATATGGCAGTACAAACAATTGCTCAAGCGATCCGCAAAGGATGCACAATTGAGCTTGAAGAACCATCCAAAACAGTACTTCTAAATAAAATTATTAATGTAGATCTGCATACAGCCGCATTATTTTTATCAGAAAGTCATAGTTCAGATATGCGTTTAGCAGCATTACGACGATTTGTAAGTGCTCATCAAAATGAAACTCAGACTGTAAATCTGCATATTAGTAATGCGGCCGCGCTGTGTTTATCCGATGACCAAAACATAAGAATGATAGGTTACAGCCAAATTTTTAGAAGTCTACCTGCTGAAATACTAATTGAAAAATCTCCAATCGAAAGGCATGAATTATTCTCTGTTTTATCTTCTCCTGCGTTAGCATTTTCAAAGTATATTGATAATGATAAATTAAAATTTCTTAGCATAAATGCTTTGAAAGAAAACTTTAAAGAGAGCTTATCTCATTTTCTTAAGACTTTAAGTAATGAAAACGTGATAGATTTTTATAATGAAAAATCTAAATCCTTGGTGGATATCATTGAGCAATTGTTTGAATTTGCATACTCTGGTCCTCAAGCAGCATCTTACATCAGTAATTTATTGATGTTCGCTTCTCATCCTATCGTAAGAAACTTTGACTCAATTCAATCGCTAGTAAATGTGGCTTGTCAAAGTTCCAAGCACGCAAATAATGTAGAACAAGTTCTTGCTCGATTGAATACTGCCGATACAGATGAGCTGTTACCATTAGATTCTGCGAATTACGTTAAGATTAATCAAATTTTAAATAATCTCAAAGGCGAAGATTTAATTGAAGCCATTCAACAACTTAAAACTGATATTGAAACTGTTCTGAGTCAATTCAAAATCTCTCAATCTATTGAAATGGTTAGTGTGTTGTTGAGTGAAGAACACAGTGATAATTTTTCTTTAGATGTAATATCGAAAATTGCACTTCAAGGAGCTGATCAAGCTAATGCTATAAAAAAACTTTTGGAGCCTATTTTACAGGAACCTGTCAAAAAAATTATTCAAAATAATCCTGCGATACAGCATCAAATTAAACAGATTTTAAACTTAGTTACTGGGGGATATGATCTAAATAAAGCAGCAACATTTATGAAACAAACGGTTAATGTTGTATTAAATATTCAAAAAATGAAGCAATTACGTGTTTCATGAGAGTTAATTTAAAAGATGAGGTTTGTAATTCATCATATGTAGCAATTCGGATACTGGCTTGAAAGTTTCAATTATCATCGATATAGTCATGCACCCAACCTTTAATAATTGATTGATTAAAAATCAATTCCAGGTGCTCCTCATGCCAATCATCGATATCAGTTTGAAACGTCCTCTTTCCCAAAGTCAAGATTCTGGTTTAAGTCTACCTATTAAAAAAAGTAAATCTTCAAATTTAATACATACCAATTCTGAAACAATGGAAACCTCACCTAATTCAAACCATTTAGCAAATCCTGCATTAATTTCAGGCTATTCTGTTGAAAACTTACTAAAACCTGACATCCAAAAATTAAAAAAGCTTCAATTAGAGATCCTATCTTTTTCTTGTTCTTTTGATCAAGATTTGAAAGCCTGGAGCGATAGAGTGATTGATGATATTGCAATCATTAATTTTGAAACTGCTCAATTACTGCTCGTCGATATGATTGCTCAACTTAAGGAAAAAGATATACCCGTAGCGGATGAAAATTAGGTTAAGTGTAGCGGTGAAGCATGAATATTTTTTTTCATTTGCAAGGCGCTTTGACGCAACGTAGCCAAAGCTTTACGCACGCAAGAGTGCTGTGACGCGCTCTTGCGGTCTTAACATAGTAAGTGGAAGAAAAGATCATGATGAACACCTAATTTTCAAACGCTACGGGTATATAGATTGAGAAAAAATTTCTGACTATTCATAGTTATCTTTAAACCTGCTTACTAGACACCAACGCAAATAGGAATTATTATCATTTGCGTTTAAGGCGAGATCTACTGGATCTCGCTTATTTTATGGTTAGTGAAAAGTAGGGTAAAGAGACGATGCAGTCGGCTAGCGATCAACAAAGATTAAATAGTTCACCTTTCATATTTCCTTTTAATCAAACCTCTTCAGTATCTTCTTCTCCGCGAAGTCCATCTGTTTCCTTGCCGAACCCAATTTCACCTTGCATTACTTCTTCTTCAATGAGAAGTCCTGCTTCAGCCATCTCAAAAAAAACGTCAAAGATTACTATCTATGAAACTGATTTGGATTGGTCCCTGCGACAGAGTGAAGTTCAGCAATACCACAATGCTAAAAATACTCCAGCAAACAAAGAAGTACTAAATTCACCCATTGAAAAGACCCAATGTCGCTTAAAGCAATTACGAAGTGACCTTGCTCACACAATAGACCCAATGCGTATTCAAAAAATTGAACAACGAATTGAACGCCTAGCATTGCGCTTATCACAACTCAAATGGTTGTTGAATCAAGAACGATTTACTGTTATTGGATTAGACGGTTGGGGTGAAGGATGCACCGTTTATGAAGATGGTAATGAGTTATCTCCTCAGCAACTAAAGCACGGACAAGTGCTTGGTGAATACGATGCGGTAGTTTGTAAAATAAACGAAGATGTTAAAGTTTTTCGTTTAAACGGCACCATCCCTTTGCAAGAACAAATCCAACAACAAATAAAATATCAAGATGTGGTTCCGCATGCGTTTTATTTGCATAGTTCACAGTTTATTGAACAACACAAACAATTAACTTCTTTGTCTTTTTCAGAAATAGAAAAAATTTCCGGTGCGTTATTAAAAAAATCCGGTTGGTTTGGAAAAAAAGAGTTGTGGGTAAAAGGTACGGAAAAAGTCAGTGGTGCGCCGATTGATGGTTTTGATGACAGTGCTTATTTAGCAAGTACGGCAGTGGATGGCGTATGGCAGCCTTTATTATATTTAGGCGTATTGTCGTTTTTTACACCCTGGGTTGTGATAGGTGAGAAAGGATTGCGTGGTGAATATTTAGAAAATAAAGAAAGTCGGCAACAGCTAAAGCAAGAATTAGTCGATCTTAAACCTGAATTAATTAGTAAATTAAAACAAGCTTTAAATTTAAAAAGAGAGGATATCGATTTAGATAGTCCAGCTAAAAAAGCAGAATATATTACTCAATTAAAAAGTATTGTTAATCCTTCGAGTGCTAATGGCATAAATAGCTTAAATGATGAAAAAGAAAAAGCACTAACTACCATGTTGCATTTACAAGGTTTGATGACTCTTGAAGATGAGTTAACCGAAAATAATTTAGATAAAAAAGAATCTTGGTTGGCCATGCGTGGTATGCAAGGCATGTTGGCATCCATGGTTGCATTTTCAAGTGATGCCGTAATTACTTTTATTACAATGCTTGCAAAACCAGGAGCAGCTACTGTTCTACAAGTCGGTTCGCATATTGGTAATGCGGGATTGGGAGTAATGGGTGTTGCACAATTTTTAATGATGCTATCTGGTGGAATTAAAGCGGGTCGAGGTGTAAAAGAGCAGCATGCAATTAAATCATTAATAAAGAAACTTCAAAACTCTAAAATTAATTTTAATGAAAGTGTTTTTAAATCAATTGAAAAAAATCTAAAAAATCAAGCCAGCGTTATTTGGAAAAAGAAGATTTGGCCTGGCGCTTCTTTAAGTGTTGGTCAAGCTTTAATGTGTACTGCTAGTGCTTTAGCTTTAGTAACTTTATTTTCAGGAGCTGCATTCGCTTGGTACATTACGATTCCATTATTAGTAGTAGGTGTCGCACTGACGTTGCTTTCTGCATTGTATTTACAGAAAAAAGGTGAAGCGTTAGAAGAAGATTTATTTGCTCAAGAAGAAGGCTTTACTCCTAAAGCCTTATTAGAGAATACTATTCAAAATTTAAAGGAAAAACCTGGCAGCACAGTTGAATTATTAACTGGTGTTAAATCAAAAATTCAAGAAGATTTTATAAATGCTGAAAAACGACTCACTAAAATTGAGGAATCAGAACAAAAAATTGAAGCGCATCATTCAAGTTTAGTTCAGCGTTTAAAACGTAAAACTGGATATGAAAAATTATCTAATGTACAACCGATTCAATTTTCGGATATCCAAGAGTTACATGTTGGCTTAAATGAAAATAATAAAGTCGATTCGGTTTTAAATTATATTCGCCAAATTGGAAAAGAAGATGAGTTTGTCGAAGCGCTTTTTGCAAAAAGACATTCTGATGTAAAAAATGCAAAAAAATCAGAACCAACAAAGATAGATGATCTTAAAAATTATGATGTATTTAGTAGAATTGAGATTCCCAATGTTCGCCCAATAGAATCTTTTAAATTGTCACGTCCTTGGAAAATAAAAGATACACGCTTAATGCACCCTAGCGGTCAAATTAAAGAAAATCATGCATTGTATCAATTAAATGAAATATTGTTGTCTGAAAACATTGATAGAAAGGATGAACTGAAACAACATTTCTACGAAACCGCATTAGAAACCATTATCGATTTCTCTAAAAATCGTGTGCGTGCGCAACAATCGGCTCGTAGAGAGCTTTTACTGAATATGATGGAAAATGATTTGTTAACAGCTAACGTTCTCGCGAACGACTCGAGCCCGTCCCATGCGGCTAACGATAACGCGGCTTGATCCGGAAAGATTGTGATGACAGACCTGAATCGATCCTGGCCAAATCGTTCCAGTAAATGCAGCAAAATCCGCTGACGGGTTTAATAAATTACCTTGAACCTGTATGAGAACTGGTCTTTCATTTGGCCAGCTCTTGTGTTTTTCTCCAGCGTCTAACATTCCATTCTGATTGGCATCCTCAAACACGATCCAATTCTTTCCGTTTATCTGACACGCTTGTCCATTCGCTAAACAAAAATTCCAGTTTTTACCGCTGTAACGAGCATTTAATCGAGTATCACGAATGAGACTTTCTATTGTATGTACCGTTTGATTGCGTTCATACAATGCAGTGGTATGCGTCCAAGCAGACCACGCATGCGTGCTAATGATTGCGACAATTACTAGTACAATCATAATTTCGATAAAACTTATGCCTCGGAAATTTTTAATGTGCATGATGAATCCGTCTCATTCAGAAATAAGAACGTTATCTTCTTGAATGCAGATCTATTAAAAAAGCTATTTCCTATGAAATTGTGATGCGTCTCGCTAAAACAAAGTGAGTTTTAATTTTTGAGACTCGACCTTAAAAACAGGTAAGATGCTTCAAACTTAAAATTGAAAAAAAGAGGGCAGCATGTCTCGAGTCACTGATGTTGTAGTGATTGGTGCTGGAATTATTGGATTGCTCACGACGTACTATTTAGTGAAGCGAGGCTATTCGGTTTGCCTGCTGGATCGTAATGAACCGGGACGTGAAGCTTCCTGGGCGGGCGGAGGTATTTTATCGCCAATTATTCCATGGGAAGAACCCAAAAATCTAATGGC
>JAZKFP010000172.1:0-10034 GCA_040386355.1 Pseudomonadota bacterium
TAGAGTCAAACTTGCATCGCTTCCCTAAAATAAAATGGCGGTGTACGCTATGGGTCCTGTGATTGAACTGTCAATAAGTTTGTACGATAGTTTAGTTGCAATGTTTGATGAGTAAATTCAAGAAGTATTGAGTAAGAGCCGTTTTAGTTTGACAGATGGGCTAACGGGGCTTTACTCAATTTGTTTCATCCTCTCTTAAAGGGAACACCAAATGACAATGAAATCTATTATCCACAATAGCGTTAAAAAATCCGCTGTGGCTCTTGCATGCGCAGCTGCACTTTTTGGTGCAGGAACTGCTTCTGCTGTGCCTATCGCTGTTGGTAGCGGCTGGTCAACTTTCTTTTTTGGAAGTTCGGGCTCGAGCTGGACTGAAAGTTTTGAATTTACCACTGCTACTGATGTTTCTTTATCTGTAACGGATGCATATCTATCGGGCGATCGATTTGAAGTTTTTTCAAATCTAACTTCATTAGGTTTAACTTCTGAACCAACAGGTCCAGCTGGCGCTATAATTGGTGATAATTTTGATGGCGCATTCACTGACACACGATGGTCTTCTGGCTTATTTATTCTTGGCCCAGGCAGTTATTCTATTTCTGGGTTAGTTAATCAAAGCCCGTTCGATGGTGGAGCTGGCGCATTAAAAGTTGATTTATACGATGACGGTGAAGAACCAGGTGAAAATCCAGGTGAAAACCCGGGCGAGAATCCAGGTGAAAATCCAGGAACCGGTGTTTCTGAACCAGTTACTATGGCACTATTAGGTTTAGGTTTAGTTGGCTTGTCTTTAAGCCGTCGTAAAACCGCTTAAAATTGTCTGCCAAATAATTAAACATATTTCTTTTAAAGATGTGTTTAAAACGTTGAATAAACGAAGTTCATGGCATCCATGAACTTCGTTTTAATTTGTGATACTACAACATGACTTTAATTTTCTGCCGTAAATATAAAAAAAACTTAGAAGCTTTAGAGCGTGCTCCATTTCCTGGAGTAAAAGGTGAAGACATTCTTCAAAACATTTCGCGTCAAGCGTGGCAAGAGTGGTTAGAACATCAAACTCGTTTAATTAACGAAAAGCATCTTCAATTATTCGATTCTAAAGCTCAGAAATTTTTAAGTGAGCAACGTGAAAGATTTTTCAATAATGAACAGTTTGAAGCTGCAGAAGGCTTTGTACCCGCAGCGAATAACCCTACGCTTTAAAAAAAGCAGGTGTTCATCAGAATCTTTTTCCACTTAATAGATTGCTTGCTTAAACGCGTTACAGCGTTCTCGCTACGTAAAGCTTTGGCTGCGCAGCGTCAAAATGCGGGCGAAAGATGTTTCGCCCCTATACACTAACCATCGGCTGTAGAACTATAAATTACGTATAGATTTAGAGGCATGTATATGATACCCAACTTAACCATAACAACCCCCTATCTTCAACGAATTATGTAGGGGGAGGAACATCTTTCGCCCGTGTTAAAAGCTGCCTATGTGTTTATTAAATAGTACAAAAGTTTTTAGGAAAACTTATGTGCGTTTGGTATATAGCCAGCAACACCTCATCTTAAAATTTGTTAATTCATTATTTATTCAATTTTCCACAAAAATCGGCCCCTTCTTCAACATCAGTGCTTGACAGAGTTATAACGTGCCGGTTTAATAGCGCCTCTTTGGCCAGATAGCTCAGTCGGTAGAGCAGAGGACTGAAAATCCTCGTGTCGGCAGTTCGATTCTGCCTCTGGCCACCATATCTTTAATTGTCTCCTTTTCAATTTGCAATGTTTAATTTCTGTAGATTGCTTGTCAGTTCCAGTTCAAGATTTTATTCAATATATTTACAAGTTTTCATTAAAAAGATAGAAAATAGAAATTAACTTCCAAAACTTAATTGGGAACTTGAGGAAAATTTTGGGTACACTACCCTACGGTGACAGGATATCACTTAGGAAAAACAGGGAGATACGTTTGAGCGAACTTAAATAATAAAGTGACATGCATGAGTGACTTCAGAATATATCCTCCTGTTCTATGCGGCCTTACCAATCTTACTGCTGCGTATATTGTGGAACTTGCGAGAGTCGCTTCCGAAATATATGACATTGATGAAAAAGAAATTCTTACTATTTGCGGACTTTCTACAGAACAAATTCAAAGTGGCGAGCACGTTCCAGTTTTCTACGCCTTTAGTCTTTTATTACATCTTATACAAACTACGGAAGACGAATTTATTGGTTTAAATTTAGGTCGTCATATTGAGTTAAAAGCTTTTCATATGTTGGGTTATTCCCTTATGAATTGTACCAACGTTGAAGAAGCATTAAATCGCGTATTACGGTATGAAAGTCTAGCACTTGAAGGTAGCCTAACTGAGTTCCGACAAGAATATGATGACGTCATTGTTAGTTGGAGTTGCCCCTACCCAGGTGAAGAAGCTCGTTACTTTCGAGAACTAGTTATTAGCGGCTGGGCAAGTATCGCAAAGCGTACTGTACCTGGTGGGTTTCCCCTGAAAGAAGTACGCTTTACCCATCCGGCTCCTTCCAATTTAGATTTGTATCATCAAATATTTGAATGCCCTATCGTATTCAATGCCTTAGAATCTGCAATGATATTTTCAAAAGACTTATTACATTGTACTTTTCAGACAACTGATCCGGCACTTGGTAAAGTAATGACCCATTATGCGGATCTCATGTTAAACGAGCTGGATGATCATATTGGTTTCTTATCCGAGCTTCGACGACTGATTTATAAAATTATGCCTAATGGTGAGGTCACCATCGATCGAGTCGCAGAAACAATGGAAATTTCTCCGCGTGCACTCCATCTTCGTTTAAAAAAACTAAATATTTCATTTACCGAATTATTGGATGATGTACGCCGTATCCTTGCTTTAGTTTATTTAGAAGATCGAAATATCACACAACTCGATATCGCCGTGTTACTCGGTTACTCTGATCAAAGTGCTTTTTGTCGTGCCTTTAAACGTTGGGTTGGTGAAACCCCTGGCGACTATCGCAAAAGTGTAATGATGGGCGAAGGTTTATACCGCGACCATTTAAAAGCAATGCTCCATACCGAGTAAATTTTTTCAGACATTCCCCCTTCAAAAAAATAGTTTAAAAACTCTTTCCAAATTGATTTACCTTTTGATAATTGATGTTAGAATTTTTCTAACAACAAGCGTATGCAAGTCGTCGTGGACAGAAAATCATAAGATTGCCGAAGTAACGTAATGTTATTTCCGTGCACGACTTCACTAGAAGTTGTTTCTCATTATGAAACAGCTGGCCTCTGAGGGAAAAAAGTCCCTTGAGAGTTTTAGAAAAAAGTTTTCCAGTAGGCGCAATGATTGTAAGCCCACGCAGCATACTGCTCTTAGTTTTTACAAAAAGCGGTATGTGAGCAGGGGAAGTGATTGTTGCGCGCAATGTCGTTCGCAAGACATTGCGCCCTGGAAAAAAAATTTTCGAAAACTTTTCAAAGAAGGTTATTGAATCCGACATACGACCCTAATCCTGCTTGTTGGAATTGTCGTTCTCTTTACTTTTTTTGTCGGATCTATATATGCAGAGTTTGGAAGTTGTCGGCTATTTAGCGGCATTTTGTACAACTATATCTTTTCTTCCTCAAGCTATTACCACTCTCAAAACCCGAAACACTGCGTCGCTATCACTTGGCATGTACTCGTTATTTACAATTGGTGTGATCCTTTGGCTTGCTTATGGAATTGTTCGTCAAGATCCGATCTTAATTTTGTCAAACAGTTGCACAACTTTTTTATCTATGTTGATTCTAAGCATGAAGATTAAAAATGAATGGAAAACATGGCGCATTTATAATGCTCTTGTTTCGATGAATACATTGAAAGGTCAGGCACATTGAAAATTTTCCATCAAAAAAGGAAATAAAATTTTTTTTTGATGGTTTTATTTTCATTATTTGGCTTTTTAAACGGATTTCTTACTTAAACGTTTAAATACGGATTTCTATTCCTGCATTCAACATATGCTGCTTAGCTTGAGCAATGCTGTATTCGCCAAAGTGAAAAATACTAGCAGCAAGCACAGCGTCTGCTCCGCCTTGCAACACACCTTCTACCAAATGGTCTAAGGTACCAACTCCACCTGAAGCAATAACTGGAATATCTAAGCGACTTGTTAATTGTTTCAGCAAAAGCAAATCAAAACCAGCGCGTGTGCCGTCTCGATCCATACTGGTTACCAATAACTCACCAGCACCTAGCTTTTGTACTTGTTCGGCCCACTGTATTGCATTTAAACCAGTTGATTTACGTCCGCCATGCGTAAAAACTTCCCAACGATTTGACTCAACTTGTTTTACATCGATGGCAACCACAATACACTGCGAGCCAAAACTTTCTGAAGCTTCACGAATAAGTTCAGGTCGATGGACCGCTGCGGAATTTATTCCTACTTTGTCAGCACCTGCACGCAATAATTGTCGAACATCAGACACGTGCCGCACACCACCACCGACAGTAAGGGGAATAAATACTCGGGAGGCTATTCGTTCGATAATATCAATTAATGTATTTCGTTGTTCATGACTCGCAGTAATATCAAGCACTGTAATTTCATCCGCACCTGCATCATTGTATTGCGCAGCAATTTCTACTGGATCGCCAGCATCCCGAATATCAACAAATTTTACGCCTTTTACAACGCGACCTTGATCAACATCCAAACAAGGAATAATGCGTTTTGCCAATCCCATTAGGAGGCCTCTAAAGAATTTTGTGAAGAAATCTCGATGGCTTGTGGCAGCGTAAAACTGTGCTCGTATAATGCAGTACCTACAATAACACCTTGAATACCAGGCCCTGCTTGTAGTTGATTTGAGATGTCAGTGAGTTTTTGGATATCTGATAGTGCATGAACACCACCGGAAGCAATAACAGGAATTGCTAGTTCTTGCGCAAGCTTTGAAGTTTCCTCGACATTAACGCCTTGCATCATGCCATCGCGTGCAATATCGGTATAAATAATTGCACTTACACCACTGTGTTGAAAACGTTGTGCTAAATCAATTGCTCGAATATCAGTAACTTTTGACCAACCATCGGTTGCAACAAAACCTTTCTTGGCGTCAATACCGACAATAATTTTGTTAGGAAATAATTCCGCTGCAGACTCTACAAACTCTGGATTAGTAACGGCGCTGGTACCAATAATTACCCAACGCACACCGGCATCAATATAATCTGCAATTCGTGCAAGATCTCGAATTCCACCACCTATTTGCATAGGAATTTCAGGAAATGCTTGAACAATTGCCCGCACAATCGACAAATGTTTAGGCTCTCCAGATAACGCTCCATCCAAATCCACTAAGTGCAAACGTTGTGCGCCTTGTTGTACCCAATGCGTAGCCATTGCGAGGGGATCATCAGAAAATACGGTAGCTTGATCAAATTCACCTTGGCGCAAACGTACGCAGCGACCATCTTTTAAATCGATAGCAGGAATGACGATCAATTCGATTCTCCTTAGTTAAAAAAATATGATGGCTCTAGACAAAAAGATATTTTGAAAAACGTTAGGGTGTGTTGACGTTTCATCAATCCGGCTAAAAGTGTCTCAAAAGGCGGCTCACTGTGTTAAATAGCAATAAAAAATACTCTTGGATTGATAAATACATTCCGTTTTTTTATTGCTATTTGCCTGGTGTTACATCCTTTTGAATATCTTTTATCTCGATCGGCGCAACCTCAACACACCCTAGGGTTTCCATCCTAAAAAATTCGTCAGTAACTGCAAACCATGCTTTTGACTTTTTTCGGGATGAAATTGCACGCCGCACCAGTTATCAGAACCAATAGCAGCGGAAAAAGATTCGCCATATTCTGTCGCAGCTAATTCAAATTCGGAACTCGCTTGCATTCGGTAACTATGAACAAAATAAAATCGCGATCGATTTGGAATATGTTCCCACAGTGGATGGGTACTTTTTTGAGTGACTTCATTCCAGCCCATATGTGGAATTTTACGCAGATGCATTGGGTCTGGTGTAAAACGTGTAACCTTGGTAGGAACCATTCCTAAACAAATAATTCCATTGTTTTCAGCGCTAAATTCTGCGAGTGCTTGCATTCCAATACAAATTGCTAGTGCCGGTTTTTGTTGGAAAACCTCAATTACTACATCAACTAACTCACGTTCGTGCAAACCTTTCATGCAATCACGTATAGCGCCAACACCTGGAAACACTATTCGATCGGCCGCCAAAATTTTATCCGGATCAGAAGACATTTCAATCTGAATAGAATGCGAAACCATAGAGGCGGATTTTAATAAAGCATTGTGAACTGAATATAAATTGCCAAGTCCGTAATCTATAACAACACACTTTTCCATAATTCACCGTTGCTATCGATTATTGCTATCACCGATTAGCGTTATCCTATTTTAAAATATACTTTTTAACATCTATTAAAAATGCATGCAGGTAATGTATTAAATTAAGGTGCCTTTAGTAGAAGGAATATTTTCTAACTGGCGTGGATCAAAGGTCAGCGCTTGTCGTAACGCGCGTCCCATAGCTTTAAAAATAGTTTCCACTTGATGATGCGCATTTTTGCCTTTTAAATTATCAATATGCAGCGTGCAGTTTGCATGATTCACAAATCCTTGAAAGAATTCATAGACTAAATCGACGTCAAACTGACCTACCCATGCACGAGTAAACGTAACATCCATACATAAACCCGGACGCCCAGAGAGATCTAACACCACCCGCGACAATGCTTCATCAAGGGGAACATAGGCATGACCGTAGCGCTGAATACCTTTTTTATCGCCCCAAGCTTTTGAGCAAGCCTGGCCAATCGTAATACCGATATCTTCTACAGTATGATGCGCATCGATATGCAAATCACCTTTCGCAGTCACTTCCAAATCAATTAATCCATGCCGAGCAATTTGATCCAGCATGTGATCAAGAAAAGGTAGCCCTGTATTTAATTTAGATATACCAGTACCATCCAAATTTACAGTCACTTCAATTTGTGTTTCAGACGTGTCACGTTGGACATGAGCGATACGCGCAATCATAGCTTCCTCATTCTCAGAAAATTGCAGACGGTAAATTGTACCCGAAGAATATTAGAAACACTGATTTTTTCAGCATAAATTGAAGCTTAGCAGTTCAAGTAATGTTAATACTTTGGAGCGTTGTTAGTCCGGCAAGGTAAAAACAGCGGTGAATTGGCCATGTTTTCTTTATAACGACAGTTAATAGTTTTTTGACCGTCTGTGGTTGTGGGATTTTTGATAAAAAATAACACAATCGGCCTCAAAACTGGATTTTCTAAAAAATTAACTGGAGTTAAAGATTTCAACAATAATACTTTGTACGATGTTTCATAATCATCTAAAGCAGCACGATGTAGCGCTAATGTATTTTTAAATTGAATACGAAAATCTTCAAATTCTTTGGTAGATTCTGGAGATTGTTTTTTAAAACGGATAACAAATTGTTTCCAATCTAATCCAGCCGCTTCCAGATCCACGTTTGGAATTTTGTTCATCATTACCACTGCATTGTGTTGTGATGTGATATGAGCTTTTATGATCTTCTCAACTGCAATATAAAGTTTTGACTCCTTCATCAAATTTAAATCGACACAAGCGATACTTTTTTGAGTACGTAAATCACAAAATTGCATAATCAGACCGAAAGCCGGTAGAGACTTATTTAGAAAAAACACATTTCTAAGTGAGTCTTTTTCTTTTGCAATAACCTCATTTGGGTTAGTTGCAACCGTTGAGGCTCTAAGTGAAGAGGCTTGTTTAATCATCTTACCGATTAGTCCAATGAAACTTTATTTACATGGGGAATATAAAGAATTAGAGTATATGGCAATTTGATGACTTTTAAAATTACTCTAATAAAATGAAATCTTATGGTTATTAAAAATTCTTTTCCAGCACAAATTAGTAGTTATCCTCGAAGCAATAGATCTACTTCTCCATCAACCCTTTGGCAAAGAATACGCGCTAACTTATCCAACATTATTCCCAAACGACTTACTGACAATGCACTAACCTCAATGCGAACTCCAAGTTCTGTACATGCAAATAAGCTGAATAATCTCACGCGACACCAGTTTTTTGATTATCGTGGCATACAACCAACCAATGCATTGGAATCACAACAAAATTTAATTACTAAAAATATTGATAAACTTATTGCTTACATCACCTCTAGGGAACCACAAAAAATATCCTTTCATACTCGAAAGGAATTTATTGAGGTCACACAAATAAATTTAAGAAGAGCTTTAAATAATGATCTGAAATTCATTGTTCATGAAGAAATCAATGCTTCATATCTTACTTCTGTAGCGAAATCTTGTAGTGTATGGCTAAGAACATTAGAACTGCTTACCACTAAAGAGGAAGCACATGAATTTTTTCAAACATTATTAGAAGAAATTAGCACCACATTTGAAGACCTAGATCCTGAAATCACTAATTATTTCATCAATTACTTAAACAACAGTCTTTCACCACGCACTGGCGGACAAATTGAGTCCTATGGTTCATTAGAATTAATACGTTTAGTTAATGCCTTTGATTTCTTAACGTCTTTTGAGTTGTATGACAACATTACTACACACGTAAACGATGAGGATAATATTGAGCCTCTGACTACTAGCCCATTGCTCGATAATTCCTCCAACGCACCAAGCGAAACACTTTGGCATAAATCAAATCTATATGGTAAGAGCCTTGATAACTCTTTAAATTCACTTCTAGGTGTAGCTTTATCTGGACTTTATTCCGTAAAACAATTTTCTTCAGAAATTCGTTCCGGTTGGAGTGACCGACGAGAATCCGCTTATGCGCATGGCTTACCATTTGCCATATTCAACAGACCCTTTATTGCAAAACAAAAACCTCCAAATGAAATTATCGCTTTTATAGCTCATACATCACTGATCCAAAAAGCTCACAAGAAACTGGATAATTGCGTGTATTATGGAATCATTTCAGAGAAACATGCCCTTGCACTAAAATGTAAAATTTTTAGCGAAGATGACTTTGAAGATTATATAAAGAATACTTTTGAAAATGAATCCATTCCCCTATCCTATGATCATATAAAAAATTATTTAACGGTTCGCGCTCAAGAACATCATATAACTCTTACTGAAAAGTTCAAAATTCCCATACATTTTAAGTAATTTTATAGAAAGCCTAATACCGTCAAGAAAAAATACAATGGTTTAGTAGCGTGATATGCTCAAAGCCGTTTTCATCAAGGAGGATGTATGTCTATTTTTGTTCTGTGCTCCGGCGCGTTGATTTTATTGTTTGCTGCGCTAAGTTTGTTTGTCTCAACACAACGTATTTCACAAAAACGCGGTTTTGGGGTTCCAGATGATCCTAAAAATCTTCTTACAAAAGCAATTCGTGCCCACTGCAATGCTGCCGAATATATTCCACTGTTAGTGATTTTATTTCTTTATTTCGATTTACGTGCGCTAAATAATTCTTGGATTACAGCTTTCGTTATTTTGGGTACATTAGGTCGATTTTTGCATGCGGCTGGTATGCTTATGTCCTCTTCTCTGGCACGTCCCCAACCACTGCGTTTTGTAGGAACCATAGCTACTTACACCACATTAATTTGCCTTGGAATTTTACTTTTTACAACTGCATCACCGTTGTAATAATAGAGGAGGGAGTAGTTAGAAACAGAACTCTTCCTCTTCCATTTGATGTAATATTCTTCGTCTTTGAAAATTAAGCACAGCAAACTATTGTCTTGCTTTAATTTAGTATTTTAAAAATTTTAGGAACAGGCATGACTATCACACCGGAGCATATTCATCACATCGCGCAACTTGCTCGATTATCGGTTAGTGAAAACATTGATTCGTTAGCCGCAGATTTAAGTCGAATTATTGACTTGGTAGATCAACTCTCACATGTTAATACCGATAGTATCGAACCGCTTTTTAATTCTCATGATGCACATCAGATTTTACGACCAGATATTGTAGAAATCGATGATCG
>JAZKFP010000173.1:0-8150 GCA_040386355.1 Pseudomonadota bacterium
TTGTGGGAAAGTACATGCGGGCGAATGATTATTCGCCCCTACGGTATCCGTTAGATATTAAGGTGTTTTTAAGAAAGTGATGATTTTTGTAGGGGCGAATAATCATTCGCCCGTATTTAACGCTGCCTGTTACTGTGTGACCTTTACTGATTAAAAAGTTGAAAAGTGTTTTAGGAAAACTCATCTGCGTTCGCTATATACCGCTCAACTAATGTTTTCCCGCCTCAATTGATTGAAAAAACTGTTACGGGCGAATAATTATTCGCCCCTACACCAAGAATCACATTAACTATCTTTCTCAAATATTTGTCTCGCACAATTATTGCGCTTCTTGAGATCCAGCTTTATAAAGAATTACATTTTTTAAATTATGTTTTAAAATTTGTAAAATCCTTTGCAAGCTATTGATTTCAAAATGAAAAACAGACCGCTATTCAATTCAATTGCTGAACGTTTAAGCGAAGACTCACCGCTTATTCAGATGGTTATCGGCCCTCGATAAGTTGGTAAAACTACAGCGCTTAAACAAGCTTTGAATGGTAAAGGTGTCTATTTTTCGGCAGATTATCCGACGCCTTTACCTACAAGTACGCTTGAAAAATGGTGGAACGAAGCGTTGTTACATCCAGACCGTATTTTGGCAATCGATGAAATTCAAAAAGTGCCGCAATGGAGCGAGTTGATTAAGCAACTCTGGGATCAAAGTGAATTTAAATTAAAAGTGATCTTAACAGGCTCTTCGGCATTGTTGATGGAGAGAGGATTAAAAGAATCGCTAGCAGGTCGTTTTGAATTAATCCGAGCAGAACATTGGAATTTAAAAGAAGCTTCAGAAGTTTTTGAAATGTCCGCCGAAACCTTTATTGAATTTGGCTGCTATCCAGGAGCGAATCGCTTTTTAGAAAATATAGAACGATGGGGTTCATACGTGCGAGATGCAATCGTAGAACCTGTTTTGGGTAGAGATTTATTGTTGATGCATACTGTAGATTATCCCGCATTATTACGACAAGTTTTTGCTGCAGCGGTAGCATTGCCTGCTCAAATTGTCAGCCTTCAAAAACTTCAAGGGCAAATGCAAGGTAAAGGCACATTACCAACTATCCAATCGTACTTAGATATTTTGGGTCAATCTTTTTTAGTAAGTGCGATATATAAATATTCTGGGTCAGGCTTAAGAACAAACCGCAGCAGTCCAAAATTAATTATTCATGACAATGCGTTTATGCGAGCGTTTGAAATTCCAATTTATGCGCCGCTGAGTCCTGAAAAAAAAGGACGCTATTTTGAAAATGCAGTTGGCGCACGTTTTATTGAAGCCGGTTGGCAGGTGTTTTACTGGAAAGATCGAGATCATGAAGCGGATTTTGTTGTGCTAGGGCCGCAAGGTCAAAAATGGGCCATCGAAGTCAAATCAAGCAATTATGAAAGCAAAGATTTAAATGGGATTCGCAAATTTTGTAGCATTCATCCCGATTTTTCACCACGTGTTATTTGTTTAACAGAATGTCAAGTTAGTGAAATTACACATGTACCGGTTGAAGGTGTTCTTAGTTTAAGTCGTGAAATGCATCTCTGATTCAAAAAATCTTTTAAAAATACTGCTTCATGCTTTTAAGATACAGTATGAAATCTAGTCGAAGGTTAAGGTTATTGTAATTGCTTGATTTCGTCTTAAGATAAACCAGTAGTTAAGACAATAGTTTCAATCGGAAGGTTTTGTTTAAGCATAGATTTCGCAACTTTATGAAGTGCTAATTCTTGGACTTCTTCACGGCCTTTTTGCAAGCCCTCTTCCAAACCCTCTTGATGAGAACCTCTCATATTGGTGTTGTAATCAAGCAGGGATTTCCGGCACCATTCGTAGCGCTTACGTTCTTCCGGCGTTTGGCCGATAGTATCTAGAATACGTTTAGCCTCTGAAATAAATTGGTTTTGAGTAATCAAACCTTGGATGTCTTTTAATTGAAGGGATTTAGTAACTGCACGCCAGTACTAGAAAAATCTTTAACGTTTCGAGTAACTAATACCAAGTCGTAAGTTAATGCAATTGCTGCGATTTGTTTATCCAACGTATTATGATGCTGAGGTACACATAGTCGACCCCACACTTGTGCTTCATTTGCTGTGAAATCTAATATACGGTCTTTATACTCTTCAAGTATTTTTTTCAGCCATTTTTCTAATAAACTGGCTTGCTTTTTATCGCCTCGATGACGAACTAACCCAACACCACGACGCAACTCTCCGATAGTAATAACACTTAGGAAAGCCTTCATTTCTTTTTCATCAAGTAATTTAAAAAAATTTATTACGCCGCTGTTCGCCTTTGAATTTTTTCTAATTTCACTAATTATATTTGTATCAATTAAATACATTAGTCAAAAACACCTTTTGAACGAGCATCTTTGGAAAAATCTTGTTGACGTTCAAAATCTGAATCTTCGCCAACGTTTGGAATTTTCATTAACACTTCATGAAAGGGCTTTGGAGATCTTCGCAGTAATACTTGCTCAAGAATCTGTCTATGCTCGGCTTCAGCACTAATGCCATGTTGGCTTGCCCGCAATTTAAGGGCTTGAGCAATTTTTTCATCTACATTGCGAACAATTAAATTAGCCATAATTCATCTCCAAACAAACTCTAAACACATGAGATGATATCATTGATATCAAAATTTGCAATAGAAGAATTTTTATTCTTTTCCTTTAACCGGCGCAACCATTTCTTTTAATTTCTCTAATTGATTACTTTTATCATCTGTTATATGAATCGTCCGATTTGGAAATGGAATTTCGATTCCTTCGGCATCAAATATTTTTTTCATACGTTTGTTAAATTCTCGCGAAACATTCCATTGTTGCATCCGAACGGTTTTTATACGTGCTTTAATAATAACGGCACTGTCGGCAAATCGATCTAGCCCAAAAATTTCAAGTGGCTCTAAAATCATGTGTTTAAAAATTTCATCTTCACGCATTTCATCGTCAATTTTTTTCAATAAAATAACAACTGTTTCAAAGTCTTCACGATACGAAATACCAATATCAAAAACTGCACAACTAAATTCTTTGGTTAAATTTTCAACCACCGTAATTTCACCAAATGGTACGGTATAAACCGTTCCATCCAAATTACGCAGTTGCACTTTTCGAATTGTTATTTTTTCAATAACGCCAGTTTTGCTGGCAAGGGTTGCTACATCACCAACTTGAATAAGATCTTCCAAAATAATAATAAAGCCTGTTAATAAATCTTTAATAATAGTTTGCGCACCAAAACCAATCGCAACACCTAATACACCGGCACCGGCGAGTAACGGCATAACATCAATGCCAATTTCCGATAACAGCATTAACGTGAAAATGGTAAAAAAGACGATATACACCGTATTACGCGCGATGGGTAATAACGTATCAATTCTTGATTGACTACTATTCCCCCAACGTAAAAAAGCAATTTCAAGCAAACCACTAACAACTTCAATAAAAATGGCGCCACCTAAAATAATAAAATACACCGTTAACGTACGCGCAAATGCAGCCATTAAAAATTCAGTAGAAATATATTTATCCAGTGATACATTCCAAGTAATAGTCAGAGCACTAAGTGCTGCAATAGTAATTAGCGCTACAAAAAGTGCGTAAATAAATTTATAGTAAAAATCCATCTTATCGGCGGTAATACGGAAATGCACAGCAAAATTTAATAATCGATTTCGTATTAGTAAAGTTAATTTTCTGGCAATAAATCCACCACCGATGGTAATCAGCGCAATAATTGCAGTGGTTAATAACCGAGTGTTTAAACTTTTATCCAACCCCAATTTTTTCATAGTTTCTAAATATATCTTTTCCCAGGAATCAAATATTGAATTTACTGGAATCTTCTCACTTAAATTAGGTTTTTTAATTTTATCCGTTTCCTCTTTCGAGGTTGATGCGGTACTCTGAGCTTCTGAAGATGCCGCCTCTTGCGCCACTACAGCTTGTGGGATAACAATAGAAAAAATACATGCAAAAACAGCACTTAAAAATATTCCGATAACACGTTGAACAGAAATCAATCTCATAACTGCGTACTCTTTAAAATGATGTGGAAATTACTTTTAAATTATTTTTCAGTATTTACCTTTTTGATAGCATTCTCTGCTTCTGATATAGTTTTTGCTGACAGCGGAATGTATTGCGGACGTAGACTTATTAGCTTAGGCGATTCTTCGCATAAAGTTCGCAAATTATGCGGTGAGCCCGTCGATATGCAACAAAGAACTGAAGTACGTTCACTAAGCACAAGAACTCCCTATTTAAGACAGCGTCATCCATATGCGCAAAGACAACCCGACTTTGTGGGCACTCGAGTCATCGAAATTACCATTGAAGAATGGTTTTACGATTTTGGCTCTGCACGTTTATCACGCCAGTTAATATTCGAGCAAGGCCGATTAGTGCGTGTGCGAACAGAAGGTTATGGAGAATAACCTTTCCTATGAAATTTTTTAATCAAATGTCTGAAACATCTACTACGTAGGCCTTACTCGCCTGATCTTGCAATTCAAAACGACGATTCGCTGCACGTAATTCATCACGCACATCACCAATATTTTCTGCGATGTTGTAAAGAAAATAACAGACCACAATTAAACTCAAGAAAATAAAAAATCCCATAAATCACCTCTAAATAAATTTAAAATCATTGTAAATATTCTATCAGATCCGGTTGACGTAACTTCATAATCGATTGTCTATACCGATTCGCTCTAATAATACTAATTAATGTCATCAGACATTCGTCAAACTGATCGTTCACTACCCAATATTGATATCGATCCGAATGCGACATTTCAAAACGCGCTTCAGACAAACGTCGATCAATAACTTCAGGTGTATCTTTACCACGTGTAATTAATCTATTGCGCAACGCGTCAATGCTTGGTGGAAAAATAAAGATTGATTGTGCATTGGGTCGAGTTTGCATCACTTGCTGCGCACCTTGCCAATCAATTTCCAAAATTACGTCTTGGCCTTGCTGTAATGCAACGTCTACTTCTTTCTGCGAAGTTCCATAACTACGGCCAAATACTAGTGCCCATTCTAAAAATTGTTTGGACTCCACAAATTGTTCAAATGTTGTTTGATCAACAAAGTGATAATGCACACCCGGCTCTTCACCGACCCGCGGTAATCGCGTCGTATGCGAGACTGAAACTTTTATTCGATCAACCATTGTTAATAGTTGATGAATCAAACTGGTTTTTCCTGCACCTGAAGGCGCTGAAACAATCCATAAAGTTCCGGGAACTGGAACGTGGTTCGAAGAAGAATTCATTGCGTGATCTCGTTCAAATAAAAATATGTCGCGTGCGCAGACTATACCGTCTATTCGTTAGATTGGAAGAACTACACATTTGGATTGAATGTTAGCACTGATTGAAAGTTGCTCTTTAGTTTGCGCATAGAATTCCAAATTTACTCTTCTTAAAGATATAGCGAACGCAGATGAGAATTCCACGTTGTAATATCTTATAAGTGGTGTTTTGTGGAAAAATACATGCGAGCGAAAGATGTTTTGCCCCTACATTAATCCTCAAAGACTCGGATATTTCTAGGAAAGTGAACATTTTATGTAAGGGCGAAACATCTTTCGCCCGTGTTGAACGCTGCCTATTTCCTATTAAATATTAGAAAAGTGTTTTAGGAAATTTCATGTGCGTTTGGTATATGCCAGACGCAAAATGGTTTAAGAGTTGCGTCACTCCAGGTAAACTCACTGTCACAAAATACTCAGCATTATTCTGCTGCTTTCTTTTTTCTGTTTTTAACAAGGTATGTTGATCATGACCGATAGTAATCAAACTCCAGTGCAACGTCCAAGTGCACGTCAACCTCATGAATTACGTAAAGTTGTTTTAACACGTAATTACTCGGCGTACGCAGAAGGTTCTGTGCTTGTGGAATTTGGTCAAACGCGCGTGTTATGTACCGCAAGTATTGAAGAAGGTGTGCCGCGTTTTTTAAAAGGCAGTGGTCAAGGTTGGATTACTGCGGAATACGGTATGTTGCCGCGTTCAACCCATGAGCGTATGCAACGTGAAGCATCAAAAGGTAAACAAGGCGGTCGCACTTTAGAAATTCAACGTTTAATTGGTCGTTCATTGCGTGCTGCAGTTGATATGCAAAAGCTTGGTGAAAATACAATTTTAATCGATTGCGATGTGATTCAAGCAGATGGCGGTACACGTACTGCTGCGATCACTGGTGGATGCGTTGCGTTAGTTGATGCAATTAGCGTTTTAATGACGCGCAAACGAATTAAACAAGATCCATTGAAAGGTTTAATTGCTGCGGTTTCTGTCGGTTTATATAGAGGCATGCCCGTTTTGGATTTGGATTACGCCGAAGATTCAAATGCTGACACCGATATGAATGTTGTTATGACGCAGCAGCGACAATTTGTTGAAATGCAAGGAACTGCTGAAACGCGTCCTTTCACTATGGAAGAAAGCCAAAAAATGTTAGCGCTTGCAGAACAAGGTATTCAACAATTAATTGTTATTCAGCAAGATGCCTTGGGTTGGTAAGTTATGTTGATCGAAACAGAAAAAACTGAACTTGTTGAATTATTTTTAAATAATTCGGTATTACAATTTGGTGATTTCACGCTTAAATCGGGTCGTAAAAGTCCTTATTTTTTTAATATGGGATTAATTAAATCCGCACACGCATTGGATCGACTTTGTTTTTTTTATGCGCAAAGTATTGCTCGATTACATCCAGATTTAGATTGTGTGATTGGCGCGGCGTATAAAGGAATTCCGTTGTGTGTAATGACCGCACATCATTTATCAACGATTTTACAACGCGATATCGGCTTTGGTTTTAATCGCAAAGAAGCTAAAGCGCATGGCGAAGGTGGTCAATGGGTGGGAAATTCGCCAACTGCAAAATCGGTGTGCGTTGACGACGTTATTACTGCGGGAAGTGCCGTAGAAAGCATGATGCAGTTATGGCGAGAAAATTTGGCAACACCACCATTGGCTTGGGTTGTTGCATTAGATCGAGAAGAGCCTGGCACTGTCAATAAATCATCCGCATTACGTCAGGTTGCTGAAAGATTTAATATGCCGACCATAAGCTTGATTTCATTATCCGATGTTATTAACGCGTTAGATCAGATGGAAAAATCTTGGCGTATACACGCACAAATTCTTAAATCTCATAAACAAACATTTTCGTATACAGCCTAAATAGGTCATAACGTAATCTATTTCCCAACCTTGTTGAAAAACCGCTAGGGAAATTTATATTTTTGCGTACCATTTCCTTAAATTAATAGAAATAGCTTGAGGCTTGGTCTCTTATGACTAATCTGAAACTATAACTCTTTCTAATTTATATCTGGTGTATGTTATGCAAATCCTATTTAAAATCACATTCGCCTGTTCTGTACTTTTTAGCGCTTTAGCTCAACATGCTTATGCTGACTTTTATCGTCACGTTGATGAGACCGGCACACGGCATGTATCCACAACACTTACTAAACCCGCATTAAAATACGGCTATGAAATTCTAAATAATCAAATGATGGTTATGAAACGAGTTCCACCTGAATTAACTCTTGAAGAAAAAAATAAAGTAGCACAAGAAAAAGCAGATGCTGAAGCTAAAACACAATTACTAGCAACCTATTCTTCATCAAAAAATGCGATTTCTGTACGCGATCGAAAAATAAAAGCGATGGAAGTACGAATGAATATTACCACGAGTGATTTAACACGATTAAATTCAGAATACGAAGGAGTTGCTTCTGAAGCAGCTCAATTCATGCAAAGAAATGAAAAAGTCCCTAATGAAATTAACAGCAAATTTAGAAGAATTGAATTACTTACCGAACAATCGAAAACTTCATTACTTACTCAACAAAAAGAAATTGAAGACGTAAGAAACAAATTTAATGTTGATATTGAAAAATTAAAAGTAATTGAACATAAACAAGCGATGAATGAAAAGGCATTGGATCAAAATGAGTTGGACCAAGCTGCCGTAGATGAACAAACAAACCAAACAGTACCAACCGAATAAACACAATTATTTTGTCGTATATACCGAACGCAGATGAGATTTCCTAAATTATAGGTAATATTTCAAACC
>JAZKFP010000174.1:0-3149 GCA_040386355.1 Pseudomonadota bacterium
CCAATCAAACGAACGGGGAAGTTTTCGCATTGATTTAAAATGGATATTACGCAAACTAATGTCCGATGACCATGTAACTCAACAAGATGTAAATGAAATATTAATGGAACGAGCACGTCGCGCGGGCACTATTCCATTACATCCTTTACAGCAAGTTGCTGAACGTCAACTGCGATGTCGAATTAATCCCCAGCAAGAACTCAATTTAGAGTGGTTCTGCAATTGGTTAGCTGAAAAATCTCAGCAACCATACTTTAAATTAGATCCGCTTTCTATTGATGTGCCTGCAATCACAAATGTAATGTCCTACAAATTTGCCCAAAGTAATGAAATTCTTGCAGTTGCTGTGTCTGCAACAGAAATTACTATTGGAAGCTCGCAGCCTTTTCACAGGGATTGGGAACAAGATTTAGCACAAGTTATTCGCGATAAAACTATTCGCCGTGTGTTGTTGAATCCTGTCGACTTACATCGTTATACCATCGAATTTTATAACTTAGCGCGTTCCGTACAAGGCGCGCGTGGTCAACAAAAAGATACAGCAGGGAGTTCGGTCACTAATTTTGAACAATTATTAAATCTTGGAGATTTAAAGTCTGCTGATGCCAACGATCATCACATCGTTAACATTGTAGATTGGTTGTTTAAATACGCCTTTAATCAACGCTCTAGCGATATTCACTTAGAGCCACGGCGTGATCTTGGCAATGTTCGATTTCGTATTGATGGAGTCTTGCATGACGTGTATGAACTGCCGTCAGCTGTGATGGCTGCGGTCGTCAGCCGAATTAAAATTTTAGGAAGGTTAAATGTTGCAGAAAAACGCCGGCCTCAAGATGGACGCTTAAAAACTAAAACCCCTGATGGTAGCGAGATAGAATTACGTCTATCCACATTACCCACCGCGTTTGGCGAAAAATTGGTGATGCGGATTTTCGATCCAGAAGTTTTAGTTCGCTCTTACCAAGAATTAGGTTTAAGCCGAGAAGATTTTTTAAAATGGCAGGGCATGGTTAAAAAACCAAACGGCATTGTTCTAGTGACAGGCCCAACAGGTTCTGGAAAAACAACCACGCTGTATTCCACATTAAAATTGCTGGCTAGCCGTGATGTTAATGTTTGTACCATTGAAGATCCAATTGAAATGTTGGAACCATCCTTCAATCAGATGCAAGTGCAAGCGCATTTAGAATTAGATTTTTCTGATGGATTAAAAGCTTTATTACGACAAGATCCTGACATAATTATGTTGGGGGAAATTCGTGATGCGCAAACTGCAGAAATGGCAGTGCAAGCGGCATTAACAGGACATTTAGTAATTTCTACTTTGCATACGAACGATGCACCTTCCGCAGTGACACGTTTAGCAGATCTTGGAATTGCACCGTATTTAATTGCAGCAACTTTAAACGGTGTTATGGCGCAGCGTTTAGTACGAACACTTTGTCCGCATTGTAAAGCAGAGGATAAATTACCAGATGCTGTGTGGAGCATGCTTACTGCTCCTTGGAAAGCAAAAAAACCTGACGTTGTGTATCGGCCACATGGGTGTTTGGAATGCCGTGATACAGGATACTGGGGGCGAATGGGTGTGTATGAAATTCTTGAGATGACTCAAGAAATGAAAGAAGTAATTGTGCATGATCCATCGCTTGATCGATTGCGCCGTATTGCATATCAGCAGGGAATGCGTTCGTTACGATTAAGTGGCGCTGCGAAAGTTGCTAATGGATTAACAACGGCTGAAGAAGTTTTACGTGTAACACCTTCTGTAGTAATGCCAGGTAAAACCGTAGAAAATAAAAATATTTCCTCTCCTGAATGATCTGCTAGTTGCTATGATTCAAGGTCTTTGAATCTTTCGATTTGATCGAGGCAATTGTATGTCAACGCATGAACGCATTCGCTGTCATCTTCCAGATATACACACAACAGCTGGTCCTTGGTTAAAGGGCTGGCATGCAACACTGTTATTGGTACAAGAAAAATTAAACGTTTTAAATATACATCAAGCAAATTTTGCAGAAGATTTATCCCGACTGTTGCTTGTTAGCGACTATGCAGTACAAAGATTTTTGAATTTAGAATTTACGGAATTAGAATTACTCAGTTGGTATAAAAATGAATCTCAAGATTATATTGCAAAGATTCATGTAGTGATCGAAAATTTAAACGATCTTGAATTTATCCGTGAAGCTTTCTGTGTTTTGCGACATCGTGTTTTTTTACGCATTTTATTTCGTGATTTAAATGGCTTATCCACTCTATCTCAAACTATTTCTGAATTATCAAATTTTGCTGATGCGATTATCCATGAAGGTCTTATTCAAGTTGCTTATTCACTTCAGTCAAAATTTTCACAATTAAATATTGAAGAATGTTTAGAAAATTTTGTTATTTTTGGGTTGGGGAAACTGGGAGCACATGAATTAAATTTATCATCTGACGTCGATGTAGTTTATGTATATTCAATTCCAGAAGATGATTCTGATACCACTAAATTCATTGAATTTTATACGGCGTTAGCACAACAACTTGGACGATTTTTAAGTGAACAACGCGGGCCAGGATTTCTATATCGTGTCGATACACGATTACGACCATTTGGATTGTCGGGCCCTTTAGTGTGGAGTGTTTCCGGCATGCTGTCGTATTATGAAGAACATGGTCGAGAATGGGAACGTTATGCGTGGGTAAAGGGTCGGCCCATTGCAGGAAATTTGGAATTAGGAAAATATTTTTTACAAAAATTACGACCTTTTGTATATCGGCGTTATTTAGATTTTGGTGTCATCGATGCGTTGCGTGATTTAAAGCTCATGATTCAAAAAGAAATTCTTTCTAAACAACTAGAACATCATATTAAATTAGGATCTGGTGGTATTCGTGAGGTAGAATTTATTGTTCAGGTTTTACAATTAATTCATGGCGGTAGAAAAAGTGATTTACGTGAGCCAACTTTACAAAGTGTGTTACCGCGATGTGTTGAATATAAATTACTACAGCCTGAAGATGCAGAATTATTATTTAAAGCCTATCGATTTTTTCGTCATACCGAGCATCGTTTACAAGCAGTTTCTGATACTCAAACGCATTTGTTGCCAACAACTGGTTTTTCTCAAGCACGTTTGGCTTGGTCTATGGGATTT
>JAZKFP010000175.1:0-4635 GCA_040386355.1 Pseudomonadota bacterium
AGATCTTTAGATTCAACCTGCAGCGTATTCTTCGCGCTGGCGTTGAGGTTCAAGATGCTCATAGGCTTCTTTACTAAAAGAGGCTTCAAAAGCTGGAACAGTTTGTGGTGTATGCGCTGCTTCTGGATGTGGTTGGCCAATTTCTAAATTACCATCCTCGTCAAAAGCACGAACGTTAACCGCATGAAGTCCTTTAGATGCAACTTTAACATCGTATTCGACGACCTGGCCGGCTTTTAAAGTGCGATATCCTTCTTGATTAAGATAGGAATAATGTACAAAAAGATCATCGCCTCCAGTATCGGGCCGAATAAAACCATAACCTTTTGTATTGTTAAACCATTTAACTTTCCCAGTCGCCATTGTACTTTCCCTCTGGGTTTCATCCTGAACTCAAAACACGATTTCACGGTTTAAAGCGCCTACCTGCATCCTTTCCTGTATCCCTGCATTTTCCTAGAGAGTGGTCTTGAATGAGGGGAACCGACCGCGAAACCCACATCTGACGGTTAGTTAAAAGCTGCTCAAAATCAAAATTGAAAACCGGCACATCAAAAACGATTTTATTACGAGATGAAATATCAAGAATAGAACCTGAGTTTCGGCATTTACAGCAATTAATCAACGCCTCAAATGTGAGGTATGCAACCAGATTAGTCAAGTATTTTAATGACTTATTTATAAATACCACTAAATTAATCACAAAATTGAAATACGGATAAATGTTTTTTTCGAACGTGCTTCGGTTGTATAAAATAATATGTTTCTAAAGATTTTTTTGAATCTATTCAAAGTCCAGATCGAATACTTAAAAACTAAAGTTAGGATGATGTTATATCAAAAGTTTTAAAATGGTTTGATTTTAATTTTTCCAAACTAACCCCCATATAGGGTGTCATGACGCAAGGTTGTCAGAACAAAATATTTTCTTAAATTTTAATTTCAGTAGAGGGGTCAATAAGCCATTACGTATTGATATAATTTCAAAAAATAACAGCGAATTATTTGTACATTTTTTAACCAGATTGACGAGAGTTTTAAGCCAATTAAATATGTTTTGAAAAAATTTAAGATTGACCAGATAAAAATTTGTTTGGTAAATCTAATTCATACGTCTGTTGTTTTTTTGTGCACCATGTTCTTATTTAAAAAATTTGCAATGAATTTTCGATTGTAATTATATAAAAAATTGAGCGTCAAACCGTTCACAAGTCATGTTTTAATGTGGAATACACGAGTCTAGGGAAAGAGATTGCAGGATTATGAGTCAAACCAAAAAAGCTCAACTAGTATTGAATCAAGTGGGTGGTGAGTTCTTGAGCAGTGAACATCAAATTCAAACCGCAATTAAATCGAAAGAGGTTTTTCAACCTCCTTCGAAATATCAAATTGTGATTATGAATGATGATTTTACGCCTATGGATTTCGTAGTAGAAGTGCTCCAAAAATTTTTTTCAATGTCCATTGAGAAAGCAACTGAGGTCATGTTGGCGATTCATACACAAGGTTACGCAGTTGCTGGGATTTATTCTAAAGACATTGCAGAAACCAAGGTTGCTATTGTGAATCGTTATGCAAGAGAACATGAGCATCCTCTATTGAGTCGAGCAGAACGCGTTGAATCTTAAATGGTATCTTGTTGTTTGACGATAGAGAGAACGCTCAGCCTTAGGTGCAATCTCTTTGAGCTATATCCCGATACTTCTGGGGGACTGAACTATGTTGAGTAAGGATTTAGAGTTGACGTTAAATTTGGCATTTCGTGATGCCCGTGCCCGTCGACATGAATACATGACCGTTGAGCATTTATTATTAGCATTACTCGATAATGGTTCTGCTGCACAAGTATTAAAAGCTTGTGGTACAAATATGGATCAACTTCGATCCGAGTTACGTCATTTTGTCGATGAAACAACACCCCTTATTCCTACCCAAGAATCGGATCGTGAAACACAGCCAACGCTTGGTTTTCAACGTGTACTCCAACGCGCGGTTTTTCATGTTCAGTCTTCTGGCAAGCAGGAAGTAACAGGCGCTAATGTTCTGGTTGCAATTTTTAGCGAACAAGAAAGCCAAGCTGTTTATTTCTTGAAAAAACAAAGTGTCGCTCGAATTGATGTTGTTAATTATATCGCGCATGGTATTTCCAAAGTCAGTGAAGAAGGAAATAACGATCAGCAAAGCAGTGGCAGTAGTAGTTCAGACTCTAGCGGTGATGATGAATCCGGTGAAGGTTCTTCTAAAAAACCTTTAGAAGCTTTTGCAACGAATTTAAATGAGAAAGCTTTGTTAGGTGAAATCGATCCATTAATTGGTCGCGATCAAGAAGTCCAACGTACCGTACAAATTCTATGTCGTCGAAGAAAAAATAATCCTTTACTGGTTGGCGAGCCTGGAGTTGGTAAAACTGCCATTGCTGAAGGGTTAGCACTGTTAATTGTTGAAAATAAAGTGCCAGACGCCATCGCTAACAGCACAGTTTATAGTTTGGATTTAGGTGCTTTACTCGCTGGTACTAAATACCGCGGTGATTTTGAAAAACGTTTTAAAGCATTGTTGTCGGATCTAAAAAAACAAAAAGGTGCAATTTTATTTATTGATGAGATTCATACCATTATTGGAGCCGGTGCAGCTTCAGGTGGTGTGATGGATGCGTCGAATTTACTGAAACCATTGCTAGGTTCTGGTGCTATTAAATGTTTAGGGTCCACCACCTTTACTGAATACCGTGGCATTTTTGAAAAAGATCGTGCACTTGCGCGTCGTTTCCAAAAAATTGATGTAGAAGAGCCAACGATTGATGAAACTTATCAAATATTGAAAGGCTTGAAATCAAAATTCGAAAGTCATCATCAAATTCGATATACAGATAAAGCATTAATGGCTGCAGCAGAGCTATCGGCAAAATACATTAATGATCGTCAATTACCAGATAAAGCGATTGACGTAATCGATGAGGTTGGAGCGTATCAACGTTTGCAAGCACCTAGTCGTCGTAAAAAAATTATTGGTGTGAGTGACATTGAAGCAATCGTAGCAATGATTGCTCGCATTCCATCCAAAACTGTATCAGTTTCTGATCGGGAAAACTTATTGCATTTAAGTGATAATTTAAAAGCAAAAGTATTGGGTCAGGATCAAGCAATCGATATTATTACTAATTCCATTAAAATGTCGCGAGCAGGTTTAGGTCAACCCGATAAACCAGTAGGATGTTTTTTATTTTCAGGCCCAACCGGTGTTGGTAAGACCGAAGTGAGCAAACAGCTTGCAGAAGAGTTAGGAATTGAGTTAACTCGTATTGATATGTCGGAATATATGGAGCGTCATACGGTTTCTCGCTTAATTGGTGCGCCTCCAGGATATATTGGTTCTGATCAAGGAGGATTATTAACCGATGCAATCACTAAACATCCTCATTCTGTTGTTTTACTAGATGAGATGGAAAAAGCGCATCCCGATGTATTCAATTTACTATTACAAGTAATGGATCACGGTACGTTAACCGATAGCAATGGGCGAAAAGCCGATTTTCGAAACACCATTCTTATTATGACGACTAACGCCGGCGCGGAAGTAATGAGTCGAGCATCAATAGGTTTCTCACACCAAGATCATACAACCGATGGAATGGAATCAATTCGTAAAACGTTTTCTCCAGAGTTTCGAAACCGTTTAGATGCGATTGTGCAGTTTAAATCATTGGATATTCAAATTGTGGAAGGTGTTGTTGATAAATTTCTTTCTCAAGTTAGCAAACAGTTAGCGGATAAAAAAGTTGAGCTAAAAGTGTCTGACGCTGCGAAACATTGGCTGGCTGTACGCGGGTACGATGAGAAAATGGGTGCTCGTCCAATGGCACGGGTTATTCAAGATCAAATCAAAAAACCACTTGCGGAAAGAATTTTGTTTGGAGATTTAAATCAAGGCGGAAAAGTTGAAATTGATCTTGAAGATGATGCTTTGACATTTGCCTTGGCAGAAGCCTAACCACAAAGCTTCAAGATCGTTCGTGTTTAAAAGATTAATTTAATTTAAAATTTAAATACTAAATTAATTTACCGAACGCGGAAGATAATTCGGCCTTTGCTGAGATCATAAGGTGACATATCAACCTTAACTTTATCTCCAGTAAGAATCCGAATATAGTTTTTACGCATTTTGCCTGAAATATGAGCCGTAACAACGTGGCCATTATCAAGTTCAACTCTGAACAAGGTATTTGGCAATGTTTCTGTTACGGTTCCCTCCATTTCAATATGATCGTCTTTTGACATAGACTTTTGTCTCCGCCCCTACCGCTGCAAGAAATATAATGAAAACTCAGTGACTTAAAACGACAGAGTTTCTGTGGGACGGCATTGTGCCGATTTTCTGAGTTAACAACAAGGGCCAGTTGATCTTAGTTAAAGGTCTTTAAGCGAAATTGAAACAAAAAGATAAAATTACAATCTGCTAAATTTTTTGAATGAGAGTGTGTTATTTACTAAAAAGGTAAAGCTAATTCTAATTTCAATTTGATCCAGTTCTCATATTCTAAGGTTTCACTGAAAACTAAACATTCTGGGCATGCCCTTAATAGTTTTTTTAGAGTAGAATGCGCGTCAAAAGTCAGACCGGAAGGTTTATAGCGAA
>JAZKFP010000176.1:0-2590 GCA_040386355.1 Pseudomonadota bacterium
CGTGAATTAAGTCGAGCTCGCACATTTGGTTTTTTAAAAGATGTTGAAGCACTTCGTGCACAAAATCTTGTGAAAGGGGGCAGTGTTGATAATGCTGTAGTGTTGGATGATTACCGTATTATTAATTCAGATGGTCTTAGATTTGAAGATGAATTTGTACGACATAAAATGTTAGATGCAATGGGTGATATATTTTTAGCTGGACACAAAATAATCGGACATTTTGTAGGTCACAAATCTGGGCACGCTTTAAACAATAAACTTGTCTTGAAACTTCTACAAACACAATCATCCTGGGAACTTATTACGTTTGATGATACTAAAACAGTTCCTGCTTGGGTCCTAGACCCTGCTTTTTAATCGGTAATTCTTAGATAACCTTCTCTAATAATATTTATTGCGCAATATTAAAATACTCTTGGTTTGTTTTGCCCTAAAGAACAAGCTAATTTTTGCATTGCGTTTCTTAAACGATCATCTTTCAAGTCGACAGCAGAATTCTTAATCATTTCAATGTTTGCATTTCCTGGTCTAGCTAGGCCAGCAAGCTTACGTGGAACAACCTGTTGACGCGTTACTATTTTGAGTTTATGAAGAGTTGCTATTTTTGATTCCGTTAACTTAGCAAGTTTTTGAAGGATAAGACTCTCACTTAAACGAAAATAGGATATCCAAACTGCAGAATTCACTTCTAGTAATAAAGTTTCCCCTCGAATTCCAATTACTTTAAACTGATCTTGCATTTCAAATGGGACCATTTGTTGAAGTTTTTTCGTTACAAAATTCTGAAAATGAATATCTTCTAAAATGCTGGCGATTTGAGATGTTTTTTTTAGGATATCTTTTACAGGGGTCAAACTTGTTGCATTTTCCGAAGTCACATATCGACTTTTTAGTGTAAATTTCATGATTTCTCTTCAAGATCAAAAATTTTTTGATGAAATTATATACTTTGAGTTCAAAAATTCTTCTTATTTTGACTTACATATTTCTACAAAATGTTCGTCAATTTAAATAGAGTGATATATCTTTAGAACATAGTATAAATTTTTATTCGATTCATCGTGCTATTTTCGTTATTAAAATACGCAATTATCCTATTTCTTAACAGGTGGGGACTTTACGCCAATTTCTAAGACAGTAAACTAACCAGATTCTAAATTCTTTAGTTTTAAAAGAAAATTTTTAAGCTTTTTAGAATGACGACTCATGTTGATGTATTGTCTTAATGATTTGCTTTTTGAAATTATTAGGCGGTTAAGCGCATGAGTTTAAATGACTCGGAGTATGCGGGATGAGATTTGTTTTATTGCACAGCCACCAAGGCATTACCCAATCGGTTTCTGTTGTTGCAGTAGCCGTGGCTATAACCACTGCTGCTATACTGGTCGCGACAATTTCCTTTATTACAGGGTATTTCATTCACAGAAGCTCGCAAGATGTAGAGCAATTTTTACCTGCTCCTGCCTACATGGCTTTGAAAAAAACCAAATCTCTAGTAGAACAGCCTCCAATGGTTACTGCTGAAGATGTAGGACAACAGCAATTACAACGATCGTTAAATTCTTTAGTAGTTAAGCTTGCCAATATTGAAGCGCGAGTAACGCGATTAGATGCATTAGGTGCACGTGTGGCGCAAAAAGCAAAACTTTCAAATGGTGAGTTTGATTTTAAATCTGCGGTGCCATTAGGTGGGCCTGAAGAAGATTTAGATGGACATGGCGATATTGAAAATGCCTCTTATGAATCAGTTTCAGAAACTATAGATTCTATCTCTTCACGCTTAGATGAAATTTCGACCACTATTGATTCAAAAGGCGAACGTTTGACTGCTTTAGACCAAATGTTAAAACACAGTCCATTTGTGGGCGATGCATTTCAAGTGGTTCAGCCTACAAAGTCTGGATGGTTATCTTCCAATTATGGTCATCGTATCGATCCTTTTACTCGCAGAATGGCTTGGCATAAAGGAATTGATTTTGCTGCAACAGCCGGATCTCCAGTAATTGCAGCTGCCGCAGGTGTAGTAATATTCTCTGGGTATAAAAAAGGCTATGGAAATTTAGTGGAGATTTCTCACGGTTCAGGGTACAGCACACGATACGGCCATAGCCGGTTAAATCTAGTGCGTAAAGGACAGCTTATTCAAAAGGGACAAGCTATTGCACAAGTTGGAAGTACTGGACGATCAACCGGTCCGCATGTGCACTTTGAAGTTTTGAAAGATAATAAACAAGTTAATCCGAGACAGTATCTGAATATTGCAACGACCTACGCAAACGCTCGCTAATATGAATTGAGATATTAAAAGTGTTTTGAACCTCAATTCTTGAGTTTTGATTCTTACCCCTTAAAATAGATCCGCCAAAAGGATCTATTTTTATTTAAATAAAGCTCTAATGTGCTTTTACTCTAAAAAATGTGATGTGTTTGATTAGACTATTGGCTCGTGTAGGGTACTATAGCGTCCTTAATAATTTTCCCTTCAAATTTTGATTCATTGAATTTATCCACAGACAATTTCGAGTGTGAGTAGCATGCTAGGAAAAGCGTTTAGTTTTTTATTTGGAACCAAAAACGATCGTGAATT
>JAZKFP010000177.1:0-3558 GCA_040386355.1 Pseudomonadota bacterium
AAAAGACTCGCATGCTTTTCTCCTAGAAATGTGCGATGAACAAACGTAAAACGTTTTATATTATGAAGAATATTTTTACTGTAAAGGATTTGAGAACATAAAGACACTTTCGAGTCGTAAGAATTCCATTTGAAAAAAATTAAATGCTAGATTTTATCCTTTTAATGATTGCATCATTCATTTAATTGTCCATTATCGATTCATAATGCAGCTTAATTTATCGTGAGAATATTTCATGCGTGCTACTTTACCACTACTTGAGATAACCGATTTTCCGTCGATTCATCGTACTGCGATTGAAACACTTCAGGTTAATCTTGGCTATCGATGCAATCAACGTTGTCTACATTGTCATGTCAATGCAGGTCCTGATCGCACAGAAATGATGAATCAAGAAAACCTTGATTTAATCTTGCACGTATTAACTGCTCGAAAAATTAAAATGTTGGATTTAACGGGTGGTGCTCCAGAACTACATCCTCAATTTAAAGAATTAGTATTAGCAGCAACTGCACTAGGCATAAAAGTAATTGATCGATGCAATCTCACTATTCTTTTTGAGCCGGGACATGAAAATCTTGCAGAATTTTTAGCCCAGAATGGTGTTGAAATTGTTGCTTCTTTGCCTTGTTACACCTTAGCGACCGTAGACAAACAACGCGGTGAAGGCGTATTCGATAAAAGTATTGCAGGCATTCAAAAACTTAATGCACTTGGATATGGAAAAGAACAAGATTTAATTTTAAATCTTGTCTATAACCCCAGCGGTCCTACCCTACCTCCTCCTCAAGCGTCATTGGAAGTAGCGTATAAACGTGAGTTATTCACACATTTTAATATTGTATTTAATCAATTATTTACGTTAGCAAACATGCCTATTCAACGTTTTGGCAGCACGCTCATTTCAAAAGGGCAATTCAAAGATTACATGGATTTACTTAAAAAAAATTTCGCTGCCGGTAATTTAGAGCATGTAATGTGTAAAAACATTATGAGCGTGGATTGGCAAGGTTATTTATTTGATTGCGATTTTAATCAACAACTTGGGTTACCTTTGATCGGTAACAAGCTGCATCTTAGAGATATGTTAAATACCGATTTTAAAAACCATCCAATCAAAGTGGCAGATCATTGCTATGGTTGTACGGCTGGTCAGGGCAGCAGTTGTGGCGGCGCATTATAATACTTTACTTTCCCTATAATATTTTCCTGGTTGTTGCTTACTCATGCGTCTGCTCAGTGAGCAGGCTGCGCGGGCTTATTCCGCAAGCGCCTGTAGAAAAACTATTCTATGTTCGGTAAAGCTAGGTACATTCAATGAAAAAAATAATGATCGTATTAATTGTTGTGTCCTTACTTAGCGCCCTTTTCTTTTTTGATGTGACAGAATATTTAACACTCAATGGATTTAAAAACAGTCAATACCAATTAATTCTTTGGCAGAAGCAAAATCCTTTGGTATTTGCATTTAGTTTTTTCTTTTTATATGTGTTGGCTACAGCGCTTTCAATACCAGGCGCAGCCATTTTCACTTTAGCAGCTGGTGCTTTATTTGGTGTATGGAAAGGAATATTACTAGTTTCTTTTGCTTCCAGTATTGGCGCGACTCTAGCTTTTATGATGTCTCGTTATGTATTACGCGATACGGTCCAACAACACTTTGGTAAGAAATTAAATACGCTCAATGCAGGAATTAAGAAAGACGGTGCTTTGTATTTATTCGGGTTGCGACTTGTACCTCTTTTTCCATTTTTCGTAGTTAATTTATTAATGGGTTTAACCTCCATTCGAGTACTAACTTTTTATTGGGTCAGTCAAATCGGAATGTTAGCGGGCACAATTGTCTACGTAAATGCAGGAACGCAAATTTCAAAAATTAATGGTTTAAACGATATTCTGTCAGTCAAACTATTTATTTCCTTTCTTATATTGGCAATTTTTCCATTTCTAGCGAGTGGGATATTACGAAAACTGCAACACAATAAAATTTATGCGCGTTGGAAAAAACCGAAATCATTTGATCGAAATTTAATTGTGATTGGTGCTGGTGCAGCAGGATTAGTGACGTCGTATATTGCCGCTGCGGTAAAAGCAAAAGTAACTTTGGTAGAAGCCCATAAGATGGGCGGTGACTGTTTGAATTATGGATGCGTTCCAAGTAAAGCATTAATTAAAAGTGCAAAACTTGTTTCGCAAATGGCGCATGCTGAACGCTACGGTTTAAATAGCTCAACTAATAATTTTTCTTTCCAATCCGTAATGACGCGCATTCAGACTGTTATTGCGCAGATTGAACCGCACGACAGCATCGAGCGTTACACCAAACTTGGAGTTGAAGTTTTATCAGGGTATGCAAAAATTCTTGACCCTTGGACGGTAGAAATTAAATTAAATAATGGTGAAGTTCAACGTTTAACAACGCGTAGTATTGTGATCGCTACAGGAGCTCAACCATTTATTCCTGCATTACTTGGCATTGAAAACACGGGTTATGTTTCAAGCGATACGCTGTGGAAAAAATTTGCGCAATTTGATCATGCGCCTAAACAATTGGTTGTACTAGGTGGTGGACCGATTGGATGCGAGTTAGCACAAAGCTTTGCGCGATTGGGTTCTAGGGTGACACAAATTGAAATGAGCGATCGAATTATGAATCGCGAAGATTCTGAAGTTTCACAGTTTGCTCAAAAAACTTTAATTGCAGATGGTGTTCAGGTTTTAACTCAGCACACTGCTTTACGCTGCGAGATAAACAATAATAAAAAATATATCGTTGTAAAAAATAAGGATAGAGAATTATTGATTGAATTCGATGAATTGATTTGCGCTGTGGGCCGCGCTGCTCGATTAACTGGATTTGGCTTGGAAGAATTAGGAATTTCCGCTCACCGTGCGATTCCTGTCAATGAATATCTAGAAACTATTTACCCAAATATTTACTGCGCAGGCGATGTTGCAGGTCCGTATCAATTAACTCATGTAGCTGCGCATCAAGCATGGTACGCCGCAGTGAATGCACTATTTGGTAAATACAAACGGTTTAAAGTTGATTATTCAATTATTCCATGGACAACTTTTCTCGATCCAGAAATTGCGCGAGTTGGATTAAATGAACAAGAGGCATGTGAAAAAAATATTGCTTATGAAATTACTCGCTACGGCATAGATGATCTTGACCGCGCTATTACAGACGGAGTTAATTATGGCTTTATTAAAGTGCTTACCGTTCCAGATAAAGATACAATTTTAGGCGTTACCATTGTTGGAGAACACGCGGGCGAATTATTAAGCGAATTTGTTTTAGCTATGAAATATAAACTAGGCTTAAACAAAATATTAGGAACAATTCATACGTATCCAACTTTTTCCGAAGCTAATAAATACACTGCGGGAGAATGGAGACGTGCACACGCGCCTAAGAAAATTTTGCAATGGGCTGAACGATTTCACAACTGGAAACGACGGTAAATGTAAGGCATCCACAACCCGACAAAGTATTTATATCAATATATACCCATAGCGTATGAGAATTAGGTGTTCATCCTGATCTTTTTAATC
>JAZKFP010000178.1:0-18228 GCA_040386355.1 Pseudomonadota bacterium
TTTCAATCGCAAGGCGCTTTGACGCTGCGTAGCCAAAGCTTTACGCAAGGAAAAGTAACAAAGTGAGCGGAAAAAAAGATCATGCTGAACACCTAATTTTGATTCGCTACGGGTATATATTTCAAATGAATGAGTTGACGCACATCACGTTCAATATTGGTTTAGTAATAATTAGAATATGCAGGTGTTGGTCGCTGTTGTTGATTATTGCTACTTACTAAAAATCGGCGGTAAAAAACCGGTAAAAATATAATCTCCAGGCTTCACCACTTCGTTTTACCTAATTTTCATTCGCTACGGGTATATACGTAAAATTTCTGTTCTATCAGCAAGTGATTGGGAGATTACTTTGCACAAAGTTAACTTGTAAGAACCTATTAATATAAATTGGCCATTTACTAAGCGCTGATCAACCAATGTCTGAATATAACTAAGTAATTCAGGAACACGCTGAATTTCATCTAGAATTACCGGGCCATTAAATTATGCAAGAAAAGCTTTGGGAGCACTTTGAGCCAATTGAAGTATTTCGAGAATTTCTAAATTAGCGTATTCATAAACAATAAGCGTGTTATTGGGAGTGTGGTTTTACCCGCTTGCCTTGAACCCAGTAAGGTAACGACCAGATACTCTTTCAGCAATTGCAAAAATTCATTTAAGATATGACATTCGATCATAATTTTTTTATGCAAATTAAAAGTTCAAGTCGTAATTTACATAAAAATGGAGATAAAATTAGTAAGCAGGAGAGCTTTTAATAGCATTTAGTACTGAAACCATATCGCTAGGTGAAATATTATTTTGTTCAAATTCATTAGTTTCTGACACGTTTTCAGAGATTTTATTTAACCTAGCAATTTGAATTAATGAGCAAAAATCTATATAAAGTTTTTGATCCTTTTTTGACAAATGACTTAAATCGGGATTGTTAAATTCAAAAATTGATTTTATGATTTTTTCACTTTTTTCTTTATTACGTGTTAAGGATTTACTTTCCTTATTACAGTTTTGATTGTCTGAGAAAGCAATTGATTCATCGTATATTTTCGCAATAATATTCCAATTGACTAGTTGGGCAGTTTTATCTTCAGAAGAAAAACAAGCAATCAACACTTTGCAAGCATTAGATAATATTTGATTTTTTATTTCAAAACTACCAAAAAAATCTGCAGAACTTTCATCCTTAAACAAAGAATAAAGATTAATTTGCTTAACAGGCATTCTTGTTAAAGGCTCTAATTTTTTTGGATTTTCTATCCATTCAGCAATATTTTGAATTAAATAATGATGAATAATTTTTTTTTCTGGATTATGTGAATCGCTTGAAACTGTTTGGCCAACCCCTATAAAACAACTTTTACTATTTTGTAAAATGTCTTTAAATGATACTTGCTCAAAAACTTCTATTTCATCTTGAATATTTAAGAATGTCCCACCAATTGAAATTTCATCAATTTCTTCGGAAACATAAATTTTATCAAGTGAACTTTGTAGTTGATGATTGGTATTTATTGGTGAAATATTTTGAGTTACACGCTGAGCCTTAACATCTGCTTGGTGTTCAATATTTACTAGGTTATCGGATGATCTTTTACCCGTCACATCCGGTAGAGAAGATAAATTTGTTTTTGAGGGTTGAGAGGATTTAGCGGGTATCATTAGCTTTGAACCTAATCAGTTAGATGATCCTTCAAGATGTTTATCCTACCCTACTTTTAGAAATAATTTCTAGCAATTGCTTATTTAATAACAATTTTCTATTGAGTCTCCCCGCACGTTCAATGGTTATAAACTACTTTACAAAAACCAAATAAAATATTAGCGTGAGATCATATTTTGATAGTGAGCCCTAAAAGAGGTTGGCTTTTGCAATGACAATTCGCACTTCATCTCATAATAATAATTTGGATAATTCTCATAGGCCGATTAAGCGGACTCGTACCGACTCTCCTGAACGTCAAGCTTCGGCTAAACCCCTTCAAGGAATGTTGGCTCAAACTAAAATTTTAAGTCATACAAGTTTTTCTCAAGGCTTAAGTTTTTTACCGGGCCAAGGCATGCGCTTTGCAACGAGCTCTTTCCAGAAATTAGGGTCAATTGCTGAAACCTCACAACCCATTCAATCTAAATATCAACAAAGTTTTGAACAAAATATCGAGCAAAACACCAAAACTTTATCAAAAGAATCATCTTTTCGTAAACAAATGGAAAAATTAATTCCCTCTCTCACTTCTACAGATGACATTAATGATCTCCAAAAAAGAGCAGCTGCCGCCAATTGTAAACTTAAAAATGAATGTATTGATCTATTACATCAATTTAAAAATGAGTTTTTAGTTTCTCTTACAGACTCAGGAAACTTTACCGCAGACAACCCTCTCGATAAAGATGTCATTGAAGATTTTAATGCGCGTATTTCATACAGAATTTCCCAGCTAGCAGATGTTCAATATGAGGTTAAATACAATCTTAAAGGTAACATTGCTGGCGTAGGAAAATTTGAAGAAAAGCATATTATTGAGCATTACTTCCAACGTAATTCTAAAAGTAAATTTTTCAGAATAAAAACCAATGATTTTTTTCAAGAAATTAATAAAATTTTCAGTGATGAAAAAAACTATCTTCAGCCTCAAATTAAATCTTCTATTCGAGAATTGATTGAATCTAATAACGAGTATAATTTTTCAAAGTTTAATGGAATGCCTGGACTCCATGCTGAGATTCAAGCATTAAATTCACTATTAAAGAAGTTTAATGATTTCAAAGAATCTTTTAATGAAAAAATAACACTATCAAATATGAATAAAAACAAGCAAAAAGAATATGTTTCTAAACTAGCAGACATCAGTGATCATATAGGTTTTAGCGGAATTCGTTTAATTACAGTTCAAACAAGAGCTAATGCTCCCGGCAGTCATTTTAAAGCCTGCAAAAACTGCACAGGAATTCTTGAAACCTTACAAGAAGTTTATGGAATTACTCCTGAGGTACCCAGTGGTTTTGTAGAACCCAGTATGCGATTTAAAATAAAGGTAATGAATGATTTTTGAAAATAAACCACAGTAAAAATTGCATATGCGATATATTAGTACTGTATGAATTTATTAGAACATGTGGGGTAATGGATATAGTGGCAGCGTGTTAAAAGTTAAGTTTTTAAAATTAAATAATAAAGTTAGTTGGTAAAAAACCCGAGCTTGAGTCTCGGGTCTTTTTATGTCAGATTATTTCTTAGAAGGAGATGTAAATGCTTCAACATATAATGTAAATACCTCCGGCTTTGATTAGAGACACTTTGCTTGAAGTATTTAGTTAACTTTAATTTTTGATGAAAAAATTACTTTTATATTATCGCATTTCTTATCTCATCCATCGCATCCAACAGCGACATTGCTTCTACCCCGCCCCGCATTGGAAAACGTTCTTCGCCTTTATAAACAAGAATTTTTCGTTCAGCTTTTAAATCATCGGCGGCATTGTGAAATCCACGATCAAGTGTGGGTGATGAACTTAATTTAATTTCTATTGCCCAGCATTTACCGGGTGCAAATTCCAATACTAAATCCGCTTCTGCGCCAGCGGCGGAACGATAAAAATACGGGCGTGCTTTACCTGAGCAAGTGTTAATCAAAGATTCAATAACAAATCCTTCCCAGCTTTTTCCCACTACGGAATGGCTGCGAATATCATCGATCGATCGAAGATTTAATAATGCGTGCAAAATTCCACTGTCGCGAATAAATGGTCGTGTCGATTTTATTAATCGCTTACCAGTATTAATAGACCAAGGTTGCAGCGTACGAATTAATAATAATTTTTCTAAAATTTCAAGATAACGTGCAACGGTATTTCCACTCACTCCGATGGATCGTGCATAACTCTGTGCATTAAAAAGTTCGCCCTGGTCATTCGCAAGCATGCGCCAAAATAATCCGAGTTGTTCTGTTACGACTTGAATTCCAAGTTGAGGCACATCACGTTCAAGATACGCTTGAATAAAATCCTGTCGCCATTGCAAACTGATTTCTAAATTATCGCGTAAATAACTTTGTGGAAAACCACCTTTCAGCCATAGCTGATCTATTTCTTGTGTCTTTGAATTAGGCTCAATTTTATCTGCAAGTATTTCTCGAATAGTCAACGGAGTAAGTTCTATAAAACTAATGCGGCCAGCCAGACTTTCGGAAGATTGACGTAATAAATCCATTGAAGCTGAACCTAAAATTAAAAACTTACCGCCCTTTGTTTGCATTCGTCGACGTGCGTCAATTTGTCCGCGTAATATTTGAAAGATTTCTGGCACACGTTGAATTTCATCCAACACAATTAAATGATCTGCGTACATTGAAAAATAAGCTTCAGGATCATTTAACTGCTGTCGATCTCGGGGATTTTCAAGATCAAGGTAGCGAGTTTTGCTGCTATAGGAAGCAACTATTTCCTGAGAAAGCGTTGTTTTACCTACCTGACGAGGTCCAAGTAAAGCAACGCTATCGAAGTTTTCTAGGCGATTTTTGACTAGATTTAGGCATTCTCGAAGTATCATCCTTGCATTATTGCAGTCAGACTTCAATTTTACAAGGTTAAGGTAAGTTTAAGATATCTACCCTTGCTATATACAAACTGCAAATATATCCTTTATACAGCAACGCTATATACAAATTCGGAGAAGCATTATGAAACAAGGTACTGTGTTTATTAATAATCGAACACAAGCCGTTCGACTGCCCTTTGAAGTACGCTTTCCTGAAAATGTTAAGAAAGTTACGGTAAGAGTGGTTGGAAAAGAGAGAGTATTATCGCCTGTGGAAAATACCTGGGATAGTTTCTTCTTATCTGACCAAACCGTAACAGATGATTTTATGAATGAACGTGCAGATCAAATTCAACAAGAAAGAGAATCTTTTTAATGTTGAAATACATGTTGGATACAAATATTGCAATTTATGTCATTAAACGACGCCCGATTGAAGTACTAAAAGTTTTTAATCAGAATGCAGGACAATTAAGTATTTCTTCGATAACTTTGGCTGAGCTTGTACACGGCGCTGAAAAAAGTGCTCAAACAGCTCACAATTTGCATCAAGTGGAAAATTTTTGCTCACGTTTAGAAATATTAGATTACTCTCAAAAAGCTGCTGCGCATTATGGCGATATTCGTGCGAACTTAGAAAAAAAAGGCACAATTATTGGTGTTAACGACTTACATATTGCAGGTCATGCACGTAGCGAAGGTTTAATTCTAGTTACTAATAATATGCGCGAATTCGAAAGAGTCGAAGCACTTCGTACTGAAAATTGGGTTTAACATTTTGTGAAAAATATTTTATAAAAAAACATTTAAAAAAAGGAGCGGATTAATGCACGCTCCTCTTTTTATTTTTTCATTTATACCGTTTTTACATTTTAATGTTTCGTTGGCGATGCCAATTGCTTCAACACATAATGCAAGATACCGCCAGCTTGGATATAAGACACTTCGTTTGAAGTGTCTAATCGACTTTGCAGATCCACATTTAATGTTGAGCCATCAACGCGATGAATAACCATAGTGAAGGTTTGTTTAGGTTCAAGGTTTTGCCAATCACCTAATATATCAATCGTTTCTGCACCCGTTAAATCCAAACTGTTCCAGTCGCCTTGAACAAATTGCAACGGCATCACGCCCATGCCGATTAAGTTTGAACGGTGAATACGTTCAAAGCTTTCACAGATCACGGCTTTAACACCTAATAATCGAGTGCCTTTTGCAGCCCAATCACGTGATGAACCGGTACCGTATTCTTTACCACCAAATACTACTAACGGCGTACCTTCTGATTGGTATTTCATTGCCGCGTCGTAAATCGCTAAGGTTTCGCCGGTTGGAATATGTTTGGTATATCCACCTTCAACACCTTTTACCATTTGGTTTTTAATTCGAACGTTTGCGAAAGTACCGCGCATCATGACTTCGTGATTTCCACGACGTGAACCGTAAGAATTGAAATCTTCAACCGATACGCCATTATCGGTTAAATATTTTCCAGCTGGGCTGTCTTCTTCAATATTGCCTGCTGGAGAAATATGGTCAGTCGTTACGGAATCACCTAGCAACGCTAAAATACGCGCGCTGCGAATTTCAGTTGGTGCACCAGAGAACGCTTTTTCAAAAAACGTTGGATGCTGAATGTAAGTTGATTCTGATTTCCACGTGTAGGTTTGTGCAGGCGATACCGGAATTTCTTGCCATTCTTTCGTACCAGCAAACACATTGGAGTACTGACGTTGGAACATACTCAGTGACACTTGTGAAACTACATCGCGCACTTCTTGTTGCGTTGGCCAAATGTCTTTCAAATAAATTGATTCACCTTTAGCATTTTGACCAATAGGATCTTTGGTCAAATCAATTAAGGTAGTTCCAGCCAATGCGTAAGCAACAACCAATGGAGGTGATGCTAACCAGTTGGATTTAACGTTTTGATGAATACGACCTTCAAAATTTCTATTACCAGAAAGAACAGCGCTCACGTTTAAATCACCGCGAATTACTGCTTCTTCAATTGCACCTGGTAATGGGCCTGAATTTCCAATACAGGTCATACAACCATAACCTGTGATATGAAAACCAAGAGCATTTAAATCTTTTTGCAAACCGGTGTGATCAAAATATTCGCTAACGACTTTTGACCCAGGTGATAAAGATGATTTTACCCAAGGTTTACGTTGCAAACCTTTTTCCAATGCTTTTCGCGCCACAAGACCGGCGGCCAACATAACAGCTGGGTTTGAGGTATTGGTACATGAAGTTATCGCTGCAATAACAACATCGCCATCTTTCAAGGAATAATTAGTATCTTGAACCGGTACCGCTTCAGGAGTTTGACGACCACTTAACGCCAAGATTTCTTCAGCTTTCTTTTTCATTGCAGCTAAAGCAACGCGATCTTGCGGACGCTTTGGACCTGCCAAGCATGGCTCAACCGTAGAAATATCTAACTCTAAACAACTTGCAAAGATTGTGTCTTCAGCGGATTCATCATTCCAAAACCCAGTTTCTTTTGCGTAAGCTTCGACTAATCGAACATCGTGTTCATCGCGACCAGTTAAGCGCAAGTATCCGAGTGTTTCGCCATCAATCGGGAAGAAACCACAGGTTGCACCGTATTCTGGCGCCATGTTTGCAATTAACGCTCGGTCTGAAAGTGATAAATGCGGTAATGCATTACCAAAGAATTCAACGAACTTACCAACCACACCATGTTTACGCAGCATTTGAACAACGGTTAAAACTAGATCGGTTGCAGTGACGCCTTCTTTCAGTTGGCCAATTAATTTAAAACCAACAACGTCTGGTACTAACATAGAAATCGGTTGACCGAGCATTGCAGATTCGGCTTCGATGCCACCTACACCCCAACCTAATACACCTAAACCGTTAATCATGGTCGTGTGGCTATCAGTACCGACTAAGGTATCTGGAAAGGCTTCCCACTGTCCGCCTTCTTGTTTTTTCCAAACTGCTTTCGCTAAATATTCCAAGTTCACTTGGTGACAAATTCCAGTGCCGGGCGGTACTACGCGGAAATTTTGAAAGGCTTGTTGGCCCCAACGTAGAAATTCATAACGCTCGTTATTGCGTTGCATTTCTAATGCAACGTTATCATCGAATGCACCTGGATACGCGAAATGATCCACCATTACCGAGTGATCAATTACCAAATCAACATTGCACAAAGGGTTAATAACTTTTGGATCCCCACCCGAACGCGCAACTGCATCACGCATTGCTGCTAAATCGACAACTGCAGGTACGCCGGTAAAATCTTGCATCAATACACGCGCTGGTCGATACGCAATTTCACGCTCTTCATTATTCTTACGTAAGCCAATGCTTACTAATGCTTTGATGTCGTCTTGAGTAACTGTATTGTTATCTTCAAAACGTAATAAATTTTCTAATAATACGCGTAATGATTTTGGTAAACGTGAGACGTTTTCAAACCCAGGACCTGTGAGTTTTTTAGGATTAAAAATTCGATACTCACGATCATCGACAGTGAGTTGCGATTGAGTAGCAAAAGTATTTTTGCTGATGTTGGTCATGCGCCTATCTCCTAATAATAATAAACTCGCAATACCTGCCCCAGAATGGCCTTCCAGGTTGTTGCAAATTTCACTCTGCCAAAACCTTTTCATCAAAAAGGTTTTGCATACTTTTCAGTATGCTCCGCTGCTTCATTCTCTTTGCGCCTACTGGAAAACCATTCTGCGTTTGGTATGTACTGGACTTGTATTAAATTTTTTTCGTGGTTAGTTTTTCTTGCTTAATGTTTGCTTTACTTCAAAATAATTTATTCTCGATATACGCCGGTTGAAAGATAACGGTCTCCGCGATCACAAATAATGACGACGATAATTGCATTTTCAATTTCATTGGAAAGTTGCAACGCACCTGCAACACAACCTCCCGATGAAACACCACAAAAAATACCTTCTTCTCGCGCCAAACGGCGCATCATTTTTTCCGCATCTATTTGATCGAGATCAATAATTCGATCTACCCACGTTGGATCATAAATCTTTGGTAAATACGCTGCAGGCCAACGTCGAATACCAGGAATTGAAGCGCCTTCCGCAGGTTGCAATCCAACAATTTGTATTGCGGAATTTTGCTCTTTCAGAAATCGCGACGTTCCCATTATGGTTCCGGTGGTTCCCATCGAGCTGACAAAGTGCGTGACTTTACCCGCTGTATCGCGCCAAACTTCCGGACCCGTTCCTTCGTAATGCGCGCGAGGATTATCTGGATTGGAAAATTGATCCAATACTTTACCCTTACCCTGCGCTTGCATTTCCAAAGCTAAATCACGGGCGCCTTCCATACCTTTTTCACGCGACACAGAAATAATTTCTGCACCATAAGCTGTCATCGCATCGCGTCGCTCTTGACTCATATTTTCAGGCATCAGTAAAACCATGCGGTACCCACGCATGGCGGCGACCATTGCTAATGCAATTCCAGTGTTACCGCTGGTGGCTTCAATCAAAGTTTCACCAGGCTGAATATCACCACGTTCCTCCGCGCGGCGAATCATACTCAAAGCGGGACGATCTTTCACTGATCCAGCCGGATTATTTCCTTCTAATTTCACCCAAATTTCATTTGAGGTGTCTCCAGGCAGCCTTTTTAATCGGACAAGAGGCGTATTTCCTACACAATCTTCCATCCAAACCGGCATACCGCTTCTCCAAAAACTTTGTTATTTACTTCGCGCTTCGACCATTAAACGCTTCATCTCAGAAACCGCTGCTGCTAACCCAGAAAAAATCGCGCGCGACATTATGCTGTGGCCAATATTTAATTCTTCTAAACAAGGAATCGCAGCAACTGCTTGAACATTGTGGTAATTCAAACCGTGACCAGCATGAACCATTAAGCCGACGTCTAATGCATGTTCGGCTGCGGTTTTTAACACATGCAATTGAGTTTGTCGTGTGATGATCCGTTCTTGATGAGCATAAGTTCCAGTATGAAGTTCTACCACTTCTGCACCAAGCTTGGCTGATGCATCGAGCTGACGCATATCTGGATCAACAAATAAAGACACGCGAATTCCAGCAGAACGAAGTTGATCAATTGGTTTCTTTAAACGTTCAATGTGGTCCGCAACATTTAATCCGCCTTCGGTGGTTAGCTCTTCGCGTCGTTCAGGAACTAAACACACTGCATGCGGTTTTAACTGTAACGCTATCGCAACCATTTCAGCGGTCACGGCCATTTCAAAATTAATTCGCGTCTTTGCAAGATCTTTTAATAACCACATATCCCGATCTTGAATATGACGTCGATCTTCGCGCAAATGCAGCGTAATTCCATCAGCGCCTGAAGCTTCCGCAATTAAAGCAGCTTGAATCGGATCGGGTTCAGTACCGCCGCGTGCTTGACGTAATGTTGCGACGTGATCGATATTTACACCTAGAAATAATGGCTGCATACATACCCACTTAAGAATGGAGACGAAATAGTTCGCGCGTACGCAAAGGTTGTCCACCCATCAATATGTGAAATACAAACCGATGCACACGCTTAAGCGCATTGAGCACTTCAGGGCAATCCCATTCATGGATTGCTATTTTCAACAATAATGAGCCAGGAAGCAAAAGTTCATGTGAAAGCGGAGTAGTAAATGATGAACTGCCTGTTTGTTGAGAATTATAAACACGATGCCAAACAAATTCGGGCTGTGCCAACATATATTGATAATCCGGATTAATGGGAAGTCGTTGATCATCCTCCGACCACGTAAGTGCATATCCCAACTCTTGCAGCAATATTGATTCAAACTCACGCAAACTCGGCTCTATTGATTGCTTCTGTGTAGCCTGAGACAGTAAGACCAAGGTATGCCAATAGGCTTCAAATAATTCAAGATGCGGTTCACTTGTTGGCAATAAACGAACTATCAATTCATTTAAATAAAAGCCAGCAAATAAATGCGCACCGATCAAAGAAATATTTGAATCCTGTTCCGGCTCAATACTCGTCAGCACTTTTAGCTCACGCTTACCTTGCCACGATGCGCGTACTCTTTGAAATGGCTGCAACCACACGCGCTGTGTTGAACGTTTACCACGAACGCCTTTCGCTACACACCGAACAATCCCAGACTCTTTACCCCAGAAATCCACAAGCAAACTTGTCTCACGGTAGAGACGCGTATGGAGAACAAAACAGGATTCAAGGAGGGATTGGGTTGTCATAATTAATTCAGTAAATCATATAAGAAGAGCATTTAAGCAATCTTATGTCATTTCATTTTCAAAATTCTAGCATTTGATAAATATTTAATATTTGGTAGTGCATGATATTTGTTTTGATAAGAATCATTAGATTCTTTGGACTGTAGTAAGGACAAGGCACTCTTCCCTCAATGCTGTATTTTATAAAAAACTTTCAAAAAAAACCATTAAGCATGGAATGGATAGGTTTTGTTGTAGCGTTATTTTTGACATTAGCATTCAACAAAATTTGTTTTCAAATTTTCTTAGAAAATCTCCCTCCACATTCGTTTGATAAATTATCTTTTATTGGATGCACTTTTACTTTGATGTTTTTGGGGATTCATTGGTTTACGAATCTGTTTCTATTTAATAGAACAACAAAATTCTGGCTCATATTAATTATTATATGTTCGTCACTTTCTGCCTATTTCATGCAGAATTACGCTGCCATAATCAACAAACATATGATTCAAAATATATTTGAAACTGACGTGCAGGAAGCAAAGGAATTAGCAAGTTGGTATCTCATATTTTATTTTTTTCTATCTGCGGCTATTCCTATCTTTATCATTTCAAATATAAATATTACTAAACAATCGGTTCTTATCATAGTAAAAAGAAAAATCATTCTGTTAATAATTACTTTGGCCGGTATTGGTTTAATTGCAATTACTAACTTTCAAAACTACGCCTCCATTTTTCGTAATAATCATCAAATTAAGAATTTAATTGTACCTATTGGTCCAATGTACTCAGTATATTCCTATATTCGTGACGTAATTAAAGGTGAAAACACCCCCATGCAAGTGTTAGGTAAAGATGCGCATTCAGGTAAGGCCTTAAAAACATCGTCAAGACAAACTATTAGTATTTTAGTTTTAGGTGAAACAGCGCGTGCTGAAAATTTTAGTTTAGGCGGCTACGCACGATTAACGAATCCCTTACTTGCTAAAGAAGATATTACGTATTTTGAGAATGTTACCTCGTGTGGTACTTCAACAGCGGTTTCACTACCCTGTATGTTTTCAAGAGGTGAGAAGAAACAATCTGGAGATTTTAAGGAAAAGCATACTGAAAATCTATTAGATGTTATTCATCATTCAGGATTTAAAGTTGTATGGTTTGATAACAATACCGGCTGCAAAGATTTATGCAAAAGAGTTGAATACAAGAGTTATGGGGATTCTATTAATGCGAAATATTGTAAAAAGGGTAATTGCTACGATGAAATTTTATTAACTGATTTAAACAATATTGTCGCTAACAGTAAAAAGCCTATTTTGTTAGTACTTCATCAACAGGGCAGTCATGGCCCTGCTTATTTTCAAAGAACTCCAAAGAAATTTGTTCAGTTTACACCTATGTGTTACACCAATTTACTGCAAGCGTGTTCGCGCGAAAAAATTACGAATGCATATGACAATACTATTTTATATACCGATTATTTTCTTACCAAAATAATTCATTGGTTAGAAGTAAAATCAAAAAAATATGACACTAGCATGTTATATCTTTCTGACCATGGCGAGTCTTTAGGAGAAAATGGTATGTATTTGCATGGCATCCCCGAATTCATAGCGCCTGCTCAACAAACTCATATCCCAATGATTTTTTGGACGTCGGACAGTTATGCGCAACGATTCAACATTGACAAATCATGCATAGCCCAAAAGCACTCGGCCCCATTAAGCCACGATAATTTATTTGATTCTATGTTAGGTCTGCTCAACGTAAACACTAAAATATACCAATCTGATCTCGATATTTTTGCAACATGCAAAAATTTCTTTTAATTTTTAAAAATAGATAGCATCTGTAAAATATTAATGGATTTTATGGAAATTTTTTAATTATTTAATGTTAAATATTTTGCTATTATCTATTCTACAAAATTTTTTCAATCCAGCTAGAGTACTCATCTTATAGATTATGAGCCCATCATCAAAAGTAAAAAACTTAAGGTCCGTGAACTCAGTCAGAAGATTGCGTCTTTTATTTGCAGAAGATCATCAAGGTTTATCCGAAAATCTTGCAGAATATTTTCAAGAATCTTATCAATGTGATTTTGCTTTTGATGGAAAAATAGCAAAAAGTTTGCTTAATAAAAATACGTATGATGTTGTCATTTTAGACATTATGCTTCCTGGAGCAAATGGTTATGAGATAGCAAATTATATTCATCAACAATTGCCGGTCTCAATACCTATTATATTTTTAACGGCTTTAGATTCTTTAGAAGATAAAGAGAAAGCGTATTTAAGCGGAGGGGATGATTATCTTTCAAAACCCTTTGCTATGCGTGAACTTGAGCTTCGAATTCTAGCTATTAGTAAACGTCCCTTGCAAAATACTCTGACACTTGTAGCAGATAGTCTTAGCTACAATCCAACCACCTTTATTGTAAGTTATGACAATCATGATCTAAATTTGCTGGGTTTAAGCGCAAGTATTTTTGAGGCGCTTATACGGAGCTATCCAAATATTTTAAGCTATAAAAAACTAGGCCAAGAAAGTTGGCCAAATAATGATGAAGTGGAGGAAAATGCTATTCGAACACAAGTTTATAGTTTACGTAAATTGTTACGTGCCCATTTTGGCAAAGGTATGATTAAAACAATTCACGGCCGAGGATACCAACTTGACCCACTATCTGAATAATTTATTTTTTAGATCCATAGCTTTGCGCATTTTTTTCTTAATTTTAATTATTAATACATTTACTACTTTTTTTTTATTGTTTATAACAGCGTATGGAATAGAAGTTCTAGAAGAAACCATTATTTTATCGGACGGCGCCATTGAATTAGAACATTTTAAAGAATTTGGTGACTTAGATACACCTTTGCAAAATAGTTCCGCACAAATGATTCTTGCCTATCAACCTAAAAATTTGCAAAATCTCTCTTCTTTGCCAATTATTTTCAATAATATTCCTATACCTTACAAAGGTGAACACGAGATTTTAGGAAAAGAATATTTTTTAGTGACCGAAGCATTACCTGAAGGAAATTTCTATTTAGCAAAAAGTTTTGAAGCCTTTGAGCGCCAAGAAAAATTTATCAATATTTTTGTTATATTAGCGAGTCTTGGTCTTTTTATTATAAATTTATTTTTAGCATTTTTTATCAGTAAAAAAATTAGTCAGCCTATTTTATCTTTAGCAGAAGATATTCAAAGTTTAACTCTAAATAGTGATATTAATGAAAAACGCAGTTCCAGTGAGCTGGCACTTATCGCTCAATCTATTAATAAATACCATTCACAAATAAGAGAGCAAAACGAGAGGGAAAAGCAATTTCTACAAATCGCAAGTCATGAACTTCGGACACCGGTTTCAGTAATTGCAGGCGCAGCGGAAATTATACAACATCGTAATGCGCTATCTGCCGCCGATAAAATTACATTAGAACGCATCATTCATTCGGCAGAGAATATGAAAGATAATATTACTGCTTTATTGGAGTTAAACCGCAACATTGAGCCAAAGTTATTATCAGAAAAAATTCAATTAGAAGAATTAGTGAATAATTTTTTTCAGAATTATCGAATTACTAAAAAATTTGATGTTGAAAGATGTTGTTTTAAAAGTTTTAACAATATGCGTTATATTCAAGCAAATCGCTCTTTTGTACGTGTTTTACTCAGCAATCTTTTGGACAATGCACTGGCACATAGCTCAGGCATTGTCACTATTAATGAACAAGAAAAATACATTGATATTGGTGAAGAAGGTAATATTCACTTATTAAAATCCGCTCTCTCACACAGTAAAGAATTTTCCGACCCAAAGCGAAGTGGCCTTGGATTATATATACCCGTAGCGAATGAAAATTAGGTAAAACGAAGTGGTGAAGCCTGAAGATTTTTTATTGATCACAAGGCGCATTGACGCTGCGTAGCTAAAGCTTTACGCAAGGAAATGCAACGCATGTGAGCGATTAAAAAGATCAGGATGAACACCTAATTCTCATACGCTATGGGTATATAGCTCAACTCGCATGCGAACGTTTGGAATGGAATTTGGACGTGATTGAAGAAAAAGATCCGCCAAAAATTTTTATTCGTGTTTGGATGCACCCTAAAATAAATTTCTAGCCGAAGTATTTAGCCAAAATTACTTGCTCTTTTTTTAAATAAATTATTTTTTATGCTTTTCAATTTTAATAATTAAGCCTTCATCAGCCCGTACTTCAATAATATCTTTTACAGTCTCTTTATTCCGATCAAGATGGGTTGAAAGTACAATGCATGCATTTTCCAAATCTTTTGGTAAAGATTGAAAAACATGTGCTTGATGACCCAGATTTAAAACAATTAGAAAGGTATTTTTTTTATCATTGGAATAGCGAATATACGCTAGCACATCACCTTCTGCTTTTAACAACTCGAACTTTCCAACCTGTAATGCGACTTCATTTTGTCGTAGGTCAATCAGATGTCGATAGAGCGCAAGCATGGATTGAGTATTTACTTTTTGAGCTTCAACATTAATTTCTTGAAAGTCTTCAGCAACAGGTAGCCAAGGTGTTGCCTGCGTAAAGCCTGCGTTTTTTTCAGCGTTCCACTGTAAAGGCGTGCGTTCAGGGTCACGACCGCATCCCATATTAGGAACATTTTTTTCAAAAGGATCCTGTACTTGTTCTGGCGAAATAGGAACATCTCGCATACTAATTTCATCACCGTAATACATCGTTGGTGTACCGCGCAATGTTAATAGAAGCATGGCTGCTACTCGCGCTTGTTCGATTCCAATTCGAGAAGCAATTCGATGTTGATCATGATTTCCCAATACCCAGTTCGGCCAACCACCTTCAGGTAATGCAGTTTCATATTCATTAATAAGCTGTGCAATATGACTCGCATCCCATTTTGCATAAATCAATTGAAAATTAAAAGGCAGATGCGTTCCGGTTAAATCAACGCCGTAATACGCTACTAAACGTTCAACCGGTAAATAAATTTCTCCAATTAACACCCGATCATCATATTCTTCAAACAGTCGACGCATGTGCGCAATCACATCATGCACTTCAGGTCGATCGGTACTTTTTAAAGGAATCAATGATTGAAAAGGTGGCAAACCTTCATGCCAATCGGGATTAATGGGATTGTTTTCAAAAAACGCATCTTTTATTAAATGCCAAATCACATCAACGCGGAAACCATCAACGCCGCGCTCTAACCAAAAACGCAACACATTTAACATGGTTTCAACAACTTCGGGATTACGCCAATTTAGATCAGGTTGTTCTTTTAAAAACGCATGATAAAAATATTGTTCCGTATGAGCATCGTATTCCCAACCGCTCCCCCCAAAATGCGATAACCAATTATTAGGTGGACCGCCGTCAGCAGCCGCATCTCGCCAAATGTACCAATCGCGTTTTGGATTATTTTTTGAAGATTTGGATTCCAAAAACCAAGGATGCTGATCAGAACTATGATTTGGTACAAAATCTAAAATCACTTTTAAATTGCGCGCATGAGCGGCTTTTAATAATTCGTCAAAATCATTTAAATTACCAAATAGTGGATCAATATTTTGATAATCCGACACGTCATATCCAAAGTCTTTCATCGGTGAAGGAAAAATTGGAGAAATCCAAATCGCATCCACACCTAACCAACGTAGATAATCCAGCTGTGAGGTAATACCTGCTAAATCTCCAACGCCATCATTGTCGCTGTCCATAAATGAACGTGGATAAATTTGATAAATTACCCCCTTCTGCCACCAAAGAAAATTTTCCTTGCGCTTTTCTGGAGAAGATTCTGAAAATACTTTGAAAGGAAAATAATTTTCTTGATGGATACAAGGATCATTAAGAGAATTGGAAGAACATTTAGAACAGGAAGCAGGCTTTGCAGTCACTGAAATAGCACCGTCATAAAAAAGTTAAGAATAGGTTTTATTTTCAAAAAATACTTTTAGAAACATGTTTGAAAAAGTGTAGTAGAAATTTAATTGGTGCAATCTATTGTTGAAATAAAAAACAGAAAAGTTTTAATTAGTACAAGATCCTTAAAATACGCATCTGGATATTTCATATAATATTGATCTATGGATTTCAGTGTGAATGATGTCGAGCTTAAGAGTCAAAATCAAAGCCGAGATCATGCATAATTTTTGGTTGATCAAACCAATCAGGTTCAACACGCACCCACAATTTTAAAACGACTTTACAACCTAAATGTTCTTCTAATTCGATTCGCGCTTGTTCACCGATTTTTTTAAGACGTTGCCCACCCTGTCCAATAACAATCATTTTTTGACTTTGTTGGTGTACTAATATCAATGCATGAATCCAAAACATGGAATTTTTTTCTTCAATTTTTTCCACTATTACACTGGTTTGGTACGGCAACTCATCTCCAAGTTGTCGAATAATTTTTTCTCGAATACGTTCAGCAGCGTAAAAATTTAAACCTCGATCAGTATGATGATCTGCGGAATAATGATGCGGGCCTTCGGGTAAACGTGATTGAATTTCGGCTTGAAGTTCTTCAACTTGTTGATGTTTTAACGCAGAAATAGGAATTAGCACTGCAAAATCATGCAGCGTTGCACGTTTTTGCAATAAAGGTAATAGCTGTTGTTTATTCGCGATTTCATCGATTTTATTAATGCACAAAATTACTGGGCAATTTGCTTTTTTAATAGTGCGTAAAATTTGATCTTCTGCAGTAGTCCAAATCGAGCCGTCTAATAACCAAACTAATACATCTACAGAATCAACTTGTTGCGCAATTGCACGATTCATTTGTTGATTGAGTAAATCTTTAATAGCGCCTGGTGCTTGAAACCCAGGGGTATCCACATAGATAGTTTGATAATTAGCTTGGGTGGTAATTCCAATCACAGGATTACGCGTCGTATTTGGTTTTCGTGAAGTGATACTCAATTTTTGTTTCACTAATGCATTTAATAAAGTTGATTTACCAACATTAGGTCGACCAATCAATGCAACAAATCCGCAGTATGTTGGTTTTTCAGAGGATACTTTATTTTGAGTAGAGAGTTCTGATTCAGCGGATTTATTTTCAGTCAATTTTTCATTTTCTGTAACTTCTATTTTTTCTTTCAAGAATCATGCTCCGTAATCTTAATAAGCACTTGACGTGCGGCTTCTTGCTCAGCTTTGCGACGACTAGTACCAATACCTTTTGCTTGAATGCTTAATACTTCGATTGTACAAATGACTTCAAACGTTTGTTGGTGAGCTTCACCATGCGCTGCAATTAGCGGATAATTTGGCAACGACATCCCTCGTTTTTGCAGCCACTCTTGTAATTGTGTTTTAGGATCTTTTTCCGATAAGGGTAATAATTGTTGAGGTTTTAACCATTGTGCAAACCATTGTTCAACACAACGTTTACTTTCATCTAATCCCCAATCTAAATAAATTATTCCAAGCAAAGCTTCCACAGCATCGGCCAAAATCGAATCTTTTTTATGACCTG
>JAZKFP010000178.1:18328-20378 GCA_040386355.1 Pseudomonadota bacterium
ATTCCAAGCAAAGCTTCCACAGCATCGGCCAAAATCGAATCTTTTTTATGACCTGCGGATTTTAATTCACCGACACCTAAACGAATATATCGCCCTAAATGGAGGGACTCACCAATTTCAGCAAGTGTGGATTTTCTCACTAACCGCGCTCGAATACGGGTTAATGTTCCTTCATCACTATTGGGTAAGGCTTGAAATAACCACTCAGAAATAATCAGACTTAATACACTATCACCAAGAAATTCTAATCTTTCATTATTATGTCCTATGCGAATACTTCGGTGAGTGACAGCAATTTGAAAACGATCTTTAGACAACCAACGGTCTGGTCGGCTCCAGTCTTTCGATGCACCAACATTCATGGGTATTCCTTACGGCCTTTAATAATCTTTTTTGTAGCTGTACCCAAGTTATATTATTTTTCTCAGTAAAATGTCATTTGCAAAACATTATGCGTATGGGAAAAGTAATATGAGTTAGGTATGTATCTTCTCAAAATAGTTTTAACGCAAAATATCGATTTTAAGATTTTGCGGCTAAAAACCATTTAAAGTTTGGTAAATCACTAGGGATAAAGAGCAATTAAATACTCTTTTAAAAGCAATATTGCTCAAAGAATAACCACTCTATTCTTTAAGCTTTGCAACAATCTATGAAGAAAGATTTAAACGTGAAACGATGGGATAAACAAGACAAAATCTACTTTTAATAGAATTAAAATGATTATCGACGTTTAATCTGCGTCGATTCATCCACTCGTACCATTACATAAAAGAATTTCCAAAGCTGAACTTCATAATCTTTTTTTACGGTGAAGCTCATAACATCTTGGTCAAATTTAACTTTGATATCTTTTTGAGAAATATCGTAAAGACCATTTATATTCATTCGATTCAATAGTCGAGCTTGTACCGCTTGCGGAGTTAAGTTTGCAACAGAAGGATCCGCTGTTGTTTCTTCTAGTATTTTGCCAACATAGTAGTTGGTTTGAATTGGCCCCCAAGTGCGTACCACCATAATGATGTAACCCAAGCATAAACCTAAAACAATTAAACCTTCCATGAATGAGAAGCCGCGTTGCGAGGCTTTTTTCATATCCCTCTCCTTGAGGTTGGTTAGTAGCAATCCGTTGCTTTAATTGTTGCTACTTTATTGAATAAGTCCATTCCGCGCGAAACTAGGTAAGGTCCAACCCAATTTATGCATCCAAATAGCAAAAGCTTTACCCACGATATAATGCTCAGGTACAAAGCCCCAAAAGCGACTGTCATGACTGCTATCTCGATTGTCACCCATAACAAAATAATGATTGTCCGGCACACGCCAAGTCGTCTGATTTAGAAATTGATTGCGTCCCTCAATCCAAATCTTGTGCTCTACTCCATCCAAATTTTCCAAAAACTCAGTAATATTTTGCTCTGGAATTTGTGCCAATAGCTGACGAGAAATAATTTCACCATTAATAATCAGCTGCTTGTCTCTATATTCAATCACATCACCTGGCAAACCAATTACGCGCTTGATAAAGTTTGTAGACGGACTTTCAGGAAACTTAAACACCATCACGTCACCGCGTTGAGGGTCGCTAACGTCTAAAATTTTAATACCACCCAAGGGCAATCGCAGACCATAAGTGAATTTATTAACGAGAACAAAATCTCCAGCAATTAAGGTAGGCATCATTGAGCCAGTGGGAATAGTAAAAGGTTCCACTAGAAAGGATCGTAAACACAAAACCACTAATAAAACCGGAAAAAAAGCCTTTGGATACTCAATCCATGCAGGCTCTTTTTGCATTTTTTCAATTAGTTGCCCATCCGGTTCGATGCCATTTTCTAAAATATTTTTTTCATAATGCGTTACTGCGCGTGCGCGTTGTTTGCTCCAAAAAAATTTGTCGAAAATAACTACGCCCCCAGTTAAAAAGACTAATGCTACCAAAACTAAGGGTATATTCATGTCCATAGTGAACTCACTTATCTGCTTTAAGCACTGCTAAAAACGCTTCTTGCGGAATTTCAACATTTCCTACTTGCTTCATACGTTTCTT
>JAZKFP010000179.1:0-7653 GCA_040386355.1 Pseudomonadota bacterium
AATGACAACGCCGTTTTATAAATTAAGTTTTAATCCAGAAAATCCTTTTGAATGGACTCGTTTTCAGTATCACAGTTATATCGATCAAACCAAAGAAACCTTAGTTGATGCATTAAAATTTCGAATCTCCGGAGAATTATTAGGGAATGTTGCTAGCTTAAATTTAACCAATGACAATTTAAAAACCCGTATTGTTGATCAACAAGTTGGCCCAATTGCAGTGTCATTACTAATGAAAACTCAGGTGTCATTGGCGAAAATTCCAGTGGCAGAAATCTGGTTAACGATGACACATTTTCCAAGTCATATTACTGCACGTTCGCAAACTAGAACCTTAAAAATCGTACCGTATTTATTTCGCAATATTTCTTTATCGCTCATGTTGGATGCCAATGATTTACGTGGCAGCGAAGTGTTTACAGCGTTGCGTTGGCAGGAACCTGGCAACGTTGACGGAAATACCAGTCCGGTTGAAATTTCGTTGCAAAAAAATGGAATCGACAAAGATCACAATTGGATCGTGTTACGCAGTCCAGAAAATTTTCAAATCATGACGCAGCTATGGACTAGTCAATATAACAAAGACGTTAAATTATCTTTAATTTATCGAGACGATTTACGATTTCGTGATCCACCTGAATATTATCCAGGCCAATTACCAATGGTCGGATATCAATTATCGAATATTCCATTAGATGGAATCTATGATATGGGCATAGAGTTGTTTTTTGATAATTATGAAAAGCCTTACGCCATTCCAACTTTTGCTAGAAATCGCATTAATGCAATTCCAGTAAATATTTCACCTGTAAAGCAATTAGCGCCGTAATATACCCGTAGCGAATGAAAATTAGGTGTTTATCATGATTTTTTTCCGCTTGCTGTGTTGCCTGCTCGAACGCGTCACAGCGTTCTCGCTGCGTAAAGCTTTGGCTACGCAGCGTCAAGACGTTGTGCAACTGAAAAAAAATCTTCATGCTTCACCATTTCATTTGTCCGGCCGCTGCCTTTAGTCGCGGCGCGCAAAGCGTCCTAATTTTCATTCGCTGCGGGTATATACCAAACGCACATGGGATTTCCTAAAACACTGTTCAACTTTTTTAATCAATAACAGGTCAAGTAGTAATAAGCAGCGTTCAATACGGGCGAATGATTATTCGCCCCTATGATATCCGTTAGAGATTTAGGTGTTTTTAGAAAGATGATAGTGTTTTGTAGGGGCGAATAATCATTCGCCTGCATGTACCTTCCCACAAATATTAAAACTGCAAATCTGGCGAGGGCGCCTGTAGAAATTCTGATGCAGAAGGACTGAACAGGCGCCTTGTCGAAAGTGTGCAATAACCATGTTCGTGTGATCCAATCTTAATTCTGCCTTCTTGCAAAACCAAAAACCATACAGCGTGAAATACGGCATCCCAATACCAACTTGCAGCAGTAACATTATTCGTATTAATGTTGTTATCTTCTTTGCTATTTTTTTTGCGAGCGGACAAAGTCAGTGCGGTTAAACTCGGAACCCATTCTTCTTTATTTTGTGAATGAAAAATGAGTGAATGCTTTTGTCCGGCTGTTTCTAAGCTAGTACAACCATTTTCAGGTAGAAACTGTAACGTACCTGGAATATGCAAATATTTTAAAATTTGTTGATATAGAAAATGGGCATCCCACAAACTTAACATGCGAGCCTGCAAGTCAATTAAACAACGTTTGTATTCCCAATTTGGTGTAGGCAAAGAAATTAAATCTTCCAAACTGATTTCTTGTAACTGTGCCGCAGTGTATTGATCAAGAATTGATTTAGGTAGCTCGTTGCTCACTGCATGCATTAATGTAGAAACGCAATTTTTATAACAAATTTTTTGGCTTAACGCTTCCATTAACGAAGTGTCAAAATCAACTAAAACTGGATAGCCGGTAGACGCAGGTTGATTGAAAAGTGCAGGAATAACAGGTTGGGTAGATTCGAGTAAAATTTTTGCGATGGTAATGGCTAAAGGTTGTAAAATTCGGTCAGTAATTGATGATACAAGATGCATGTACTACTCGTCCCTAAATACTAAAATTTTTTAGGCATTTGGTGATGAATCACCTACTTAATCCGTTACTTCTACACTATATTCTTTTACTCAGATCGAAGACCGGATGCCATCATGTTTGACATCTATTCACTGATGCAATTTATTTTTACTCTTACCAATTCAATCGGCGTATAAACTGCAGACTTTAATGTCTTATCGTTCAGCTTAGGAAATAAATGCAGTTAATAATTTAAATAATTACAGGAGTAATTGTTTTTATGACTCTTACAACGCAAGCTGCCTTACATTGGATTGCAGAAGTATTTGAAGAAAAACCAGCAGCAGTTACACCTAGTGCAACGCCTGAAGATTTACAAGGCTGGGATTCATTAGGCATGCTGACTTTGATGGCAGAATTAGATGAAAAGTACGGTATTTTTTTACCAGAAGATCAAGTGCTAGGTTTGCACTCTATTGAAGATATCCTTGCTGTACTACGCACACATAAAGTGCTGGTTGATTAAATAATTCTCAATGTGCTACCTACATTTCCTGTTTAACCACTTGCAAATTAATACCTTAAAGCATCTTCCATCAATTCGCTTCACATGGAAATAATTCGAGCAAACTATGAAAGTTAGCCCACGTGAATGGCGGGATAATTCCACGCAGTTATTGCAGCGAATTAGTCGTCAGTTAGCTAAACGCATGCAGATTGCCGAGTCTGAATTACCACAGAAATTACGCATTGCTGAAACTCTAACCGACTGGTCTGCAATTGTATCTCTTCGCCAGCAAGCACGTGGCAACATTGCGCCTTGGGAAGATATGGATTATCTGAATTGGCGATATCAAAAATCTCCTAATAACAAATGCCAATTTTGGATATTTGAACATCAGCAAAAAATTATTGGCGGTATCGGAGTTGAACAATGTACCTCGCATTGGAAAGGCTTTGAAACGCTACAACCAAATGCTTCAATTGTTAAATTGTTAGACATAGTGGTGGATCCAGCTTGGGCAGGTTTTGGTTTAGGACCGTGGCTTAATGTCTATTGGGGAATGCAGGCAGATATCGCACTTGTTATTGGGAGTAATCCGAATTCTCGTCCTTTATTACTAAAAACTATGCTGCGATTATCCGATCGTGTGATGTGGCGGCGTTCGATTGTTTGGAGTGTGCATTTACGAGATCGTTGGAATAAAACAACTTGGTCTCGCTTACAACATCGGTTATGGCACAGTTTATGGGCAATTCCCATTTACTGTGAACGTCAATTTAATGTGTTTCGAAAATTATATCTGAAGCAACGCTGTGCATTATCAAATACAGCTATTGAACCCATTTTTGATTTCAATGTTTTAGAAGAATTACTTCAAAAAATTAATACAAAAAAACATGTAATGTCGGATCAGCGTACTTCAGAAACCCTAGCGTGGCGATTTCAACATAATCCACGTCGAGAATACTGTTGCATCGGTTTATGTTTTAACAACAGTTGGCTTGGATATTTAATTTTCAATCAATATCTTGATGAAAAATCTAAAAAAATTATTCAACTCTGTGATTGGGGTAGCGTTGAAAACGCAGAAAATGGTTTTTCTGCCACTCAAATTTTGCAATTACTGGTAGCTTTTGTATTAACTCATACATCGTTGGAAGACCATGTGCGTTGCGAGTGTTTAGAATACGACGCAGCGATGGCGCGTGCGTTAAAAATGAATGGATTAATTGCTCGTCCTCATGAAGAACATATGCTAACGCTGGGAATTGCAGGAGCGCCGCGTTTTACAGATCCAGTGCTTAATCAATTGCTCGACAAAAAAAATTGGATGCTTTCTGATTTTGATGCTGACGCCGATGGATTTTGATAAAGATCCTTTCACGATTGCTATACCCGTGGCGTTTGACCTTTATTTTTAAAAAAGGGTAGGGCGCTTTGTGCGCCGCGACTAAAGGCAGCGGGCGGAGAATGAAATGGTGAAGTAGAAATATTTTTTTTCGATCGCACGGCGCAACACCGCTAATCAGCAATGTTGCTAACGCGGCGTAGCTAAAGCTTTACGCAGCGAGAACGCTGTGACGCGTTCGAGCAGACAACGTAGCGAGCGGGAAAAAAGATCATGATCAACACCTAATTCTTAAACGCTACGGGTATAGCTGCCTTTATTCCGCACTGGTATAGTTACCGCCCAAAATCCTAGCCTTTTATAATGCATAGGCGTAAAAAATTCGCGATTTGCGTATTCCTGCGCAGATTACAAGCTGTAAAAGCATGGATAGTGAACAGGTATTGGTATGGCTTCTTCAAATTTGAAAAATAAAAAAGCACCGACAAACATTCAAGTTGGTGTAATTATGGGTTCGCAAAGTGATTGGAACACCATGCAGCATGCTGTAAATACCTTGGAACAATTAGGAGTTGTAGTGGAAGCGCGTGTAGTTTCAGCGCATCGCACACCCGATTTATTATTTGAATACGCAAAGGCAGCGCAGTCTCGAGGTTTGCAAATAATTATTGCTGGTGCTGGTGGTGCCGCACATTTACCCGGTATGGTGGCTTCACAAACCAGCCTTCCAGTATTAGGTGTTCCGATTCAATCGCATGCATTAAATGGTATGGATTCCTTATTATCCATTGTCCAAATGCCGGCCGGAGTTCCCGTGGGAACGCTTGCAATAGGACGCGCTGGTGCAGTAAATGCCGGATTATTAGCTGCTGCCATTTTAGCTTTACATGATAAAAACATTGAACAAGCCTTTAATTCATTTCGTCAGCAACAAACTCAAAATGTATTAAATGCATCTGCTGATTTACCGAAGGATCTGCCAGCATGAGTACAAAGCTTGGCATTATTGGGGGCGGCCAATTAGCACGTATGCTTGGCATGGCTGCATTACCTTTAGGTATTGACTGTCAGTCTTATGATCCCGATTCAAAAGCATGCGCGGGGAAAATTGCTCCTATATTTCAAGGCAGTTTTGATGATTCAGACGCTTTGCAAGAATTTGCGGCGCAAGTTGACCTTTTAACCTACGAATTTGAAAACGTTCATTTGCAAACTTTAGCGGCATTGGATAAATCATCACCTATTTACCCGCAACTTGCGTCATTAGAAATTTCCCAACATCGTTTGCGAGAAAAAAAATTATTTAATCATTTAGAAATTCGAACCAATGCATTTGAATCGGTAAAAAATACAACCGATCTTGCTTTGGCGATTTCAAACATTAATCTACCCTTAGTTATCAAATCTGTTTCTGGTGGATATGACGGCAAACATCAATGGGTTTTAAAAACCCAACACGATGTTGATGCCTGGATTTTACATCGACAACAAGAAAATTGGCGTGGTCAAAATCCTGGATGGATTGCAGAAGGGTGGATTAATTTTCAACGTGAAGTATCAATGATTGGTGTACGCAATGTACGTGGGGAAATGAAGTTTTATGATCTATGCGAAAATGTTCATCGACAAGGTATTTTATCGCACACCATAAATAAAATAAATGATCCCTTGCAAGCAGATGCTGAACACTATGTAGCAAAATTAATGCAGCATTTGCAACATGTTGGAATTTTAACTGTTGAGTTTTTCGTATGCGATGGTCGATTAATTGCAAATGAAATGGCGCCACGCGTACACAATACCGGACATTGGACTATTGAAGCCGCGCACACTTCACAATTTGAAAATCACTTGCGAGCAATTATGAATTTTCCATTAGGGGAAACAGCATCCACTACACAGAGTGTCATTATCAATTGTATTGGCGGACATCCAGATATTAAAAATATTTTAAATTACCCGAATTTGCATTGGCATGATTATACAAAACCCGCACGTCCTGGCCGAAAAGTAGCGCATATGACGTATTGTGATAAAAATGAAATTTCTGAAGTAAAAATACGAGAATTATTAAAATTACAAATATTTAATGTTTAAATATAAGCTGGTTTATTCGGCACATAACTTTCTTAGCGGACGCCGCGCAGGTAATAAATCGTAAAACACTCCACCCGGCGTCATTCCCGCGAAGGCGGGAATCCAGGTGACGGGCTCTTGAATATTTCATCTTACCTAGATTCCCGCGTTCGCGGGAATGACGCCGGGTCTATTAAAATTGCTTTTAAAAAAATTAAACGTTTTATATTTAATTTAAAATTTTTTATATCAATGCGTAACGCTGTAATTATTATTAAAAAAGTCTCGAATTCCCTGAATAACACGTGATTGTTGATCATAGGTCAATGTCGGAAAAATCGGTAATGACAAACAACGCTGAGAATAATTTTCAGCGTGTGGGAATTGCCCTGTTTTAAATCCTAAATTTTGATAATACGGATGTAAATGCACTGGAAAATAATGCACTTGAGTTTGAATATTTTGTTGGCGTAATGCACGGTACATATGATCACGCAACCCATTCTCTAAAAACTCAATAACATATAAGTGAAAAGCAGAGTGTTTTAGTTCTATATTTTGTGGTCTTTTAAGCGGTAAATTTTTTAATTCGTCTTGATAACGCACAGCAATTTCTCGGCGTCGTTGAATAAATGATGCTAATTTTTTAATTTGCGAATGACCTAGAGCTGCTTGTATATCCGTTAAACGATAATTAAATCCTAAATCATGTTGTTCGTAATACCAGGTTTCGTGATTTTTAGCCTGTAATCGATCAGTAGCGCGCTCCACGCCATGGCTACGTAAACGACGTGCAATTTGAGCGATATCGCCGCGATTAGTACATACAGCTCCGCCTTCGCCACAAGTAATACTTTTTACTGGATGAAAACTAAAACAAACTGCATCCGCATAAATGGGTTTACCAACTAAAAAATTTTCCCCATTTCTACCGGATTTTTCATAATGCGCGCCCAATGCATGGCAACCATCTTCAATAATTGCTATTCCAAATTGTTGGGTAAGAGCATAGATTGAAGCCATATCTACTGGTTGACCAGCAAAATGTACAACGATCAATATTTTAGGTAAAAGATTATTTTTTTCCGCGGATAGTATTTTTTCATGTAATGCTGTAATAGAAATATTACGAGTAATTGGATCGATATCAACAAAATCAACGTGTGCTCCACAGTAACGAGCAGCGTTTGCAGAAGCCAAAAAAGTAATAGGTGTAGTCCACACCCATTCACCAGGCTGTAAATCTAATCCTCGACACGCTAAATGTAATGCTGCTGTACCACTATTTACCGCTATAACATCTCTACAACCAAAAAGATCAGCTAATTTTTGTTCGAATTGAGAAACCCAAGGTCCTTGCGTTAAAAAATCTGTTGCAAGCACTTCCATAACTGCCAGCCGATCACTTTCATCTAATGTTTGTCGACCGTACGGAATAACATCATGCATGTTTGTTTGGATATTAGAAGAAGTAGAATCAAAACTAGGTGGATTAACGCGGTGGGTAGAAGGTGTTTGAACGTTTTTCATAGCTGAAAGTAAATCCTCAATAATAAATCGCACGCGGTATATAGGCTATTTTTGAATGTAACTCACTACTTAATAAGTGAACTTTTAAAACTAAAGTCGCCTTTAAAAGGTAGTGCATAGGGATAAAAATAGAACGTCAATTTTACATTTTTAATAAATTTTTTTTCGTCAGAAA
>JAZKFP010000180.1:0-12253 GCA_040386355.1 Pseudomonadota bacterium
CTGTATATTTTCTAAAGTGATTAAAAATTTTTAAAAAAATTTTAATATTCAGGAACTTACCGCATTCTATCTACTCGACATTAGTATCTGGTTGAAACAATTGAAAATAATAAAAGCTTTTTAATATTTTCAATAAAAATCAGACGCTTTATCCCACTGCGCACTACTTGCGTTTCACAAACTAACTTACGGTAGTAAAGTATTGGAGCTTATTATGAATAACAGTAAAGATGATGCTGCAACACGTGAACGAATCATTGGTGGATCGGTTTCTAATTCTTTAGGCAACACCTCTAATCATTCCGCAAAAAATTTTTCAAGTAGCCCCATAGATAACAGTACAAATAAACCTATGAATGATATTAATTCCTCATTTAATTCCGAAAATAGTATGACTCCTACAACTACGATAGAAGACGGTCAATACATTGATTACACCGTAATGGATATGGAAGGTGAGAAAATCGGTAAAGTTGAAACAGTATGGCTCGACCAAGATCAAGATCCTGCCTATCTTGCAGTAAGTACAGGTTGGCTTGGTATGGGACAAACGGTTGTGCTTCCAACACAAAGTGCAGAAGTAAATCAAGTACGACAACAGATTCGTGTACCTTACACATTGGAGCAAACTAAAAATGCACCGGAATTTGATTCTGCAGTTGAGCTTCAAGAGCATGATGAAGAACAAATTACTTCTTATTATGGTAGCCACGGTTTTCGTCAGGAAGGCTGGTTGAAAAGACAGAATTTGGAGAATTTGAATGATCGAGAAAGAGATTTTAATTTGTCTCAAGATCTACATCAGAATCCTAATTTAAACCAATCTAATTTGTCTCAAAGCCAAACATTACAAGACAATTCTAAAACTAGCATGACTTTGAAAGAAGAAGAATTAAAAGTTGGCAAGCGGGAAGTCGAATATGGTGGCGTAAGACTACGAAAAATTGTGCGAACCGAAGTTGTTAACAGACCGGTTGAATTAAATCGAGAAGAAATTGTGATTGAACGTGTGCCTTCGAATGACCATGGAGTTGTTGATGCTGATTTCAAAAATGAAGAAATTTATATCCCCTTACGACGTGAAGAGGCGGTCATTTCAAAAGAAGCGCATGTTCGAGAGGAAGTAAAATTGGGTAAGCGTCAAGAACATGAAACCCAAAATATTTCTGAAAAAATTCGTCGAGAAGATGTAGAAATTGATAGAAATACGTCAACCTCAAAAACAGAATTGACAGGTGATAGGAATCGTTCATCAATTAATGCACGTGAAAAAAGCTTAATTGATTAATATTTTAATTCACAATAATTAAACCGCTCGATTTTCTAGGGGCATGGAGATATTTTTCCATGCCTTTTTTGTTGTAGGTTATTAATTTTTAAATAAAATTATTTGAAAATTTTGCCTGTATCTACGTTCAGGTAAACGCGATTACCTGGTTTCCAACCACCGCAATATGCGAAATAAATTGGCTCATTTTTTTGACTCATTGATTTCAACCACCCACCTGTCCTATGAAAATCTTCTTCTGAACATTCTTCTTTTCTTATTAATTCTAAACTTACTGCGTTAAATACCTTTTCGTAATAAGTATAGTCATCCGAGCCATTCACAAATGAGTAATCATGAGGCAATTTTTCAATTTTTTCTTCTGATAAATGATTTGGCATTTCAAAAATTAAATATTCTTTATACGTCCATTCAGCCATTTGATTATCTTGTACACCATTTTCTTTAGAGCATTCGGAGTTGCCAGCAATAACGAATTCATTGATATTTTTTTCACAAAGAACTGCAGTATAAGGTGTCACACGGACCCAATCATTTTTTTCCTCATACACCTGAACACTATTATCTTTAACCAATCGGCCAACAATACCGCACGACAAATTTGGACATGTTCTTTTATTTAAAGAATTAGCACTAACCCACATTTCTGGTAAAACTGGCGTAGGAACAAGAGCTAAACCATCGTCCGCTTTTGGGTATTCAAACGGAGTTTGAGCACAGCCATTTAAACTGCTCCATACTATTAAGCCAAATATAATTAAAGAAGTTTTACTAGAAGAATTAAAAAAATTCATACGACTGCCTTCCTGGCCCAATTTATAAAAACGATCTAAATATTTTAAATCAGTTCAAACTCTAATCTGCGTATTCAAAAAATGCTTCAACTCGTCGAAATACATAATCGGGTGTTGCACCAAGCACACTCCAATCGCCAATTTCAGCAGTAGAAATGACATGGTAAACGCTGACATTTACTTGGCCTAAAATTGCGTCGTAATCGTCATTAAAAATAGTTTTCTCGCATGTCACAGTAATTGAATATCCATTTAAATCTTGCTCTGTTACTGTCCAAGCAATCCCACCAACTCCTGGACTTGAATTTGCTGGACACGCACTATCGGATTTAATTTTAAATGCGGCCCATTCAAGTCCACTATTTGCTGCAAAAGTTGCACGTGCCGACTGCATTACTGTTATATTTTGCGCATTTTGTACATTTAATAATGAGGACATCATTAATACAGCACCTGCCATAACCACCATGATAAAAATAACAGTTATCAACGCACTACCGACCGACGATACGCGATTTATTTTTTTTAAATGATTGAATTTATTTACGTCATTATGGCGCATTAATAACGAATACCTGTCTAACCAAAGTTACGTTTTCACCATCCAATTCTACGGTCAAAGCAATCGTAATTACTCCATTTCTTTGCGGCGAACCCGGGTCATAGTTAAAATCACATTGCAGCGCATTTTCAATTAATAAAGCGTCCGTACTGCTTGTAGGAACTGTTGTACTACCAGTTTCTTCAACATCGTATTTTGAATAACGTGTAATAGTTTTCGTATCTTCATCACATAAATATGTTATTGGAGAATCAGTAAAAAACATTCGTTTGCGCGGTGAACTTTGTTCAAATTCAAAAGGCTTTGCAGATAAATCCGCTGCAATTAATTCAATTTGGGTTTCATTACCCTGCGCAGTTAAATCAAATTGTGTATCAGATGGTGTCACTATTTTTTGTAAAAGAGGATCGGTTTGTGCAGCCGATTGATACAGTAATGCAGTTGATAATGGACCAACAATTAACCGTGTACCGGTAGGGATCGTTGCATCAAATTCAGCAAAAATGTTAAAACTATTATCAGAGGCAGTAACGTCCAATCGATCTAAAGCATTACCGCCCTCTGCAGCTGCCCGATAACGTCCACCATAAAAAGCAGACATTAATTCCAACGAATGTTTATTACCTAATGAAGTTACTCGCAAACTATTTGGAATCGCTCTATCGATATCTTGCACAATTCGACTAATTGCAGTTTCTGCTAATCCTACTAATTGAGCACGCCGACTCATATCTTGATACATCGTAAATGGTCGAACGATTACTGCAGAAACCATCGAACCAATTGCTGACAACAATACGATTACCATAATTAATTCAACTAAGGTAAAACCTTTGCTTTTTCCAAAAACATTTGAAAATAAAAAATCACCCATAAGCATTTGTCCGGTAAACGCTTAGAGTTAACGTATTTCCATCGGGGGCGGTAACCGTTACTGAAATTAATACTGCATCAGTATTTGCAATTTTTTCACCGACTGGACCTAAGTCTGCACTTTCTGCAATTTCGACAAGCACACTGTAAGCTGCTAATTCAGTTACAGCTTCTCCTACTTGATTTTCTACACTCGTATTATTCAGTCCATCGTAATGACAAATTTTTGAATATTCTTCACGAATTAATAATGTGGCTTCGTTAGAACAAGCAAGACTTGGCGCTTCAAAATCACGTGCAATAATTTCTGCAATATAGGCTTCACCGACATGAATACTTTGCTGAATTAATAATGGATCACTTGAACGAGAGACTAAGTAGGCTGCGGCCGACAACACACCTGTAAATACAACACCGGCAATTGAAATTGCAATTACTAATTCAACTAATGTAAAACCCAAAGTTTTTTTTATAACAATCATATTATTTTTTCCTAAACCGAATGCAGATTATTTTTCCCGTAGGCGCATGGAGTAAAGCCCGCGGAGCGTACATCTTAGTACGTGAGCAGGCTGCACGAACATGCAACACCCGGGAAAAACAATTTGCGTTTGGCTTATCAGGAGTCATACAAATATCCTGTCGAACAAACAAAATTTAATGTTCGAGTGGCTTCGCCAGTAAATACAATAGTTTTTGTGGTGCTGGAATTACCATCGTCATCGCAACCCCAACCCTCAGGATAAAAAATAATTTCATTTGGTAACGGCGTTACTGCAATGCCACTTGGAAAGTTTGTTTTAGTGTAGGCAGCATCTTCAAAAGGTTTTTCCACTGGGATTGTATAATCCGCTGCATTACCTGAAGTGCATTCAGCATCCAGATTTAATGTGTATTGAGTAGAAGTAATATCAAATTTAACTTTACAACCGGTAGTAATTGCAAAACGCTGACCGTAACGAATTGCAGTTTGTACCTCGTCATATAAATAGCGTTCTTCAAATACATCGGTTGAAAAAATACTTTGTGCAGTAGCACCTAAAATACCAATAAGCACCATCACCATGATTAATTCAACCATGGTAAATCCAGTTAAAGTTTTTTTATAAAGGGTGCGTGCTTTCAAGTAACTTGCCTCAATATAGGTATATTAAGGTTAGCACTCAAATAAAATTCGCAATTTTTAATCAAGAAAGATAAGGAGGATCAAGAGCAATCTGAACCTAATGTCAGAGGACTTACCACTGGTGGCGTCATTGAATTTGCGGCTTGGTTGTAATCAAAGCTGCAATTTGTTGAACCGTAAGAAATGGTTGTAGATAACGGTGTTCCAGCGGGTGCTGTACATTCAAACGGACCGCCATTTGCAACTACCTCAATTCTAGCCATTTCGCAAATATCTGCAGCCGATGGATAACCTTCAACTAGGGTGTAGGTAATTCCTTCTAAATCGATATTTTGATTTAATGCATCATTTGAACTTCTTACTAAATACATGCTGTGTGAAATACCAATAGTGCTTTTTACGGAAGCCATTATACCTTCCATAGCAGCTCTTCTAGCATCATTTGTCAGATTGGCAAATCGAGGTAAAGCAAAGGCTGAAAGAATTCCTAAAATCACAATTACCATAATTAATTCAATCATGGTAAATCCATTTACTCGATTTAAATTTTTCTTCCATGTGTTAAGCAATTTTAAATTCCTAAAACTTTTTGGAATATTTAAGAAAAATCATTTAAAAAAAAGGCCCAGTAAAATGGGCCTTTTATGCATTTGATTATTATGGACAGGCCACCGCAGACACTGCAGGTGGAACCGTTGCTGTTGCTGCAGTATATGTGAAAGCACATGTTGAACCAGTTAAAGTTACTTCTAATACAGCAGGAGGACCCGCTGCTGTAGTTGCACAAGTGAACTTTTCTTTATCTAAACCTGCCATACCACAAATCGTATTATCATAACCTACAGTAGTAACACTAATGTTGGCCGCATCATCAGCCGCGATATTATCAAGAACTGCACCGCTAGGATAACCTTCTTCCATTACAACTTCTAATCCTTCGATGGTTATAGTTGCTGGATTTCCACGAGCGAGCGACATTGCATGAGCAATACCACTTCCCGATCTTACAGATGCTCTTGCCCCTTCAGTACTGGCAAGTCTTGCATCATCGGATAAATCCGCAAATCGTGGCAACGCAAATGCTGATAAAATTCCCAAAATTACAATTACCATGATCAATTCGATCATGGTGAATCCCTGTTGTTTTCGTACTGAAAGGAACATCTGTTTTCTCCTTACACACCTTTAAAGCTAATAACTGAAATATCTAATTCAAGAATTTTGTACTAATTTACACTTTTTAATTGTAGTCAATTTAATAGCATTTCAAGCGTTGCAATTTAAGTAATTGCATTTTTTTTATTTTACGGCTTGGCTATTTAACGGCACGACCGAGTTCCCACATGGGTAAAAAAATACCGAGCGCTAGCACTAACACTAGCCCACCCATAAACATCAGCAAAATTGGCTCAATGGCATCGCCTAATTGTTTTAAATCATAATCCACTTCTTCTTCATAAAATTGTGCGACTTCCACTAACATTTCATCAATTTGTCCAGTCTCTTCTCCCACCGCCAACATTTGCAAAACTAACGGTGTAAACATTTGAGTATTGGCAGCGCAACGCGTAAAAGTATCACCGCGCTCAATAGCATGATTCATAGTTAAAATAGCTTTTTCCATGTACGCATTACCAATTGCTTTTGATAATGCATTTAATGCGGGTAAAATCGGAACGCCCGCCGAAGATAACATGGCGTACAAACGGGAAAATCGAGCTAATACAATTCGAGTAAAAATAGGTCCAAAAATAGGAGTGCGTAATTTCATACCATCCCATTTAACACGACCATCGTCCGTATTTACGTAACGTTTAAAAGCGTAATAAGCACCACCCATAATAATTAATAAAAGCCACCAATAATTAATCATAAAATTAGAGGAACCAATCAATATGCGAGTCGCGAGCGGTAGTTCTGCATCAAATTTTTCAAACATTTTGGCAAAAGCAGGGACTACAAAAATATTAATAATGACAACGGCTACAACGACCGCACAAACCACAATGGTTGGGTATCGTGTTGCTTGTTTCATTCTTTTCTTAGTATCGCGATCCATTTCTAAATAAAAAACAATTTGCTGTAACGCTTCATCGAGCTTTCCTGAATTTTCACCAACGTTAACCATGGAAATAAAAATATTCCCAAATATTTTTGGATACTTTGCTAATGCAGCAGCAAGAGCTGACCCACCTTCTACTGCTACCGCAACATCGGACAAAACATCTCTTAATGTACGATTATCAATGGAATCAACTAAACCTCGCAAAGCCCGTAATAAAGGTACGCCTGCTTTAGTTAATGCTCGCATTTGTCTACATAAAATAATTAAATTTTCTGTTGTAACTTTTTGTGGAAAAAAACCTTGCATGAGAGATGCAAGATCAACATCTTCACTTTGATCTTGTAAATCAGAAGGTAAAATTCCCAAGCGCATTAGTTCTGCGCCAGCAGCGTCACGGCTTGCAGCTTCAATCGAACCCGACGTTTGTTTTCCTGATGAATCACGGCCACTGTATTGAAATTTCATCAGGCATCATCACCTGCGGGTAATTTAGGTTTTTCTACATCTTCTAAGGAAGACGCTAATCGAAATACTTCACTTAATGTTGTCATTCCTTCAATTGCATAACGCAAAGCACAAATAACCAATGGTTCAAACTGCGGATTTTCACGCGCAACTTGACTAAATCCTGTAACGTCATCGTTACGTAAACGATCTGCTAGTGCATCATTCATCTCTAATAATTCATACGCACCAATACGTCCGCTATAACCCGTTTTATAACAACGTGCACAACCGGCGCCCTTGAAAAAAGTTGCTTTTTCAATTCCTGTAATTCGATTTCCAACAATGGTTTTAATCCAAATTTTTTCTTCAATTGGAGGAACATAATCCTCTCGACAATAAGGACAAACACGTCGAACTAATCGCTGCGCAAGAATTGCTAACACTGCAGTCGCCGTTAAATAACCCGGCGCGCCCATATCTAATAATCGAACCGCAGAGCTAATCGCATCGTTGGTGTGTAATGTTGATAATACAAAGTGACCTGTCATTGCAGCTTTAAGTGCAATTTCAGTAGTTTCTTTATCGCGAATCTCACCGATTAAAACAATGTCAGGATCTTGTCGTAACGCAGCGCGTAAAACACTTGGAAACGTTAAACCAATTTTTGGATGTACCTGCACTTGTTGAATTCTTGGTAAACGATATTCCACTGGATCTTCTGCGGTAATGATTTTTTTATCGGGATGATTTAAATAACGTAACGCAGAATATAATGTAGTTGTCTTACCACTACCGGTTGGACCCGTTACTAATATTATTCCATGAGGTCTTTGAATCAACATTTCAAAGCGTCGTAAAATACGCTCTGGCATACCTAATTTTTTTAAATCCAAGTCGGCAGTTGATTGATCTAATATCCGCATTACAACTGATTCACCATGCTGAGTTGGTAAAGTAGAAATACGAACATCTACGGTTTTATTTTTAATGGTCATATTAAAACGACCATCTTGCGGTAATCTTTTTTCTGAAATATCCAAACCGGACATAATTTTTAAACGCATTAATAAAGCAGACACAATACGTTTTTCTTTCATGATTTGTTCATGTAAAACGCCATCTACTCGTTGTCGAATTCGTAAAACATGCTCGTCGGGTTCAATATGAATATCTGAAGCATGCATACGCATTGCGTCTTCAAAAATACTTTTTAATAAACGGACAACGGGGGCATCACTTGCATCATCAGATTGAGTTTCTAAATTAGCGTCTTGTGAAAATCCTAATTCATTTTCTAATTCTGTTGCCAGAGAAGACATTTCTTCTGTACTACGGTATTGGGCATCAATTGCTTGAATAATATCGGACTCTTTTGCAACTGCAGGTAATATGGTTGCTTGCAATTGATTTTGTAATTCATCGATGGTGAAAATATCTGCAGAATCTATCATTGCAACTCGAAAACCAGAAAGCTCACGAGATAAAATAATAGCTTTAAGACGTCGTGCTATTTTTTCAGGTAATAGAGCAACGGTATCTTTTTTAAATTCGTATTGCTTCAGATCTACAAAGGGAACGTTTGTAAATTCAGCTTGAGCGAGCACTAAAGTTTCTTCGTCAATAAATCCTAAATCAATTAATGTTGGACCTAATCGTTTGCCATTAGCCGCCTGCTCATCTAACGCCATTTGCAGCTGTTGTTGAGTAATAAAGTTTTTTTCTACTAATAACTCTCCGAATTGGCGTTTTTTCATGCTACATACCTGATTACTACATACCGAACATTAATTAATCTTTGAGTTGCGATAAACGACGTTGAATTAATGAGCGCTGTGTTTGAGTTAAATCTTGGCGTCGTAACGCACTGCGATAAAATTGATTCGCTTGGATTAAATCATTTTTTTGATCATACAAAGAAGCGAGTGCAGCTTGCATTAAGCCTGCGGATGAATCTAATGAAATAACTTGTCGATACGCAGCAATTGCTTCGTCTAAATTTTTCATTTCTTTATAGGTTTGGCCTAATTCAACCCAATATTCAATATCTCGTGAAAATCTTTTTTGATATCTTATTAAATACTGAATGGATTTTTCATACTGATTTTCTTCACGTAATGCATCAACTAAACGCATTAACGTTTCAAGATGAATATCAGTTTGAGAAAATGCGTCTTTAAAAATTGTTAGTCCAGCATTAATATCACCGCCACGAATCAAGGCTCTAATTTGAGTCATTAATTGCATTTGTTCCGTGATATCAATTCTAGAAGAACTTGGTTTAGGTTTAACAGTTTCTAATGTCACCATAGATTGCAATGGTGCGGATTCATTTTTATTAGAAACGGTTGTATCTGTCATTGAAGATGAATCTGGATTTATATTTTGCGCATTAAATAACAATGGATCTACCGATTGATTTACTGGGACAACTGTTTCTTTTTCACTAGTAGGAATTGTACTGATTAATGTATTTCTATGAAAATCCTGAATTAATTGTGCCCACACTTTAGATTCGATAGCAGCTGGATCAGACGTCGGTGGGGAAATAGAAAAAACTCTTGGACTAAAAATAGGCATGTCTTTCCATTTTGATTCGATATTAGGATCATTTACCGAAACAACTTGCTTAATCGTTTTTAAATGAATTTGTGTGTTAAAACTGGCGGTTTTAATTAACTGTTGAATATCGAATTTATCAACATAAAACCAAATAAAGACGAAGCAAATTAATCCAAGCCCTGCATACAACACGGAGATTGGCAGAAACTTCATAAAACTATCGCGTTTTTCAGAACGAACTAGATCAGGCAGCAGCACTTCTGCCTGAAGGCGATGCTTGGCCCATTTATCATCGTCGCGATATTTTAATGCTTCTTGCAAACCCATCTGTTGCCTTTTTAAAACCCAACTGCTTTTAACATTCTAGAAGTCCAACCTACATTACGATTAGAATGATCACTTTTAGCAATACGTCTGATAATACTCGCGTCGATTAAGCCTCGACGTTCCGCAATAATTAATAATAATGCTTTGTGACATAGCACATTAATAATTCGGGGTACGCCTTTGCTGTACCGATACAAAGCTCGATACGCAGAATCAGATAATAAGGCTGGCCCAACATACCCTGCACGGTGCAAACGATGCTCGACATAATGTTTAACATCTTGGCGCGCAAGATTATTTAGATGATAGGAAAATGTTATGCGTTGATTTAATTGTCGAATGTTTGGATTCGACAATTTTTCATTTAGCTCAGGCTGACCAAATAAAACAACGTGAATGAGTTTTTCATCTTGAGTTTCTAAATTAGTAATTAAGCGTAATGCTTCAAGTGTTTCCACACTCATTGCTTGTGATTCATCAATGATTAATACAACTCGTAAACCTTGACGAGCTAAATGAATTAACTGACGATAAATCATTTCAGTAAGCATTTGTTCAGACGGAATTTCTTCTACATTAATATTTAATTCGTACGCAACTGCATAACGCAATTCTGAGGGAGTTAAATTAGGGCTTGGAATATAAGCCGTATAATAATTAGGGCGATTTAATAATGAAATTAAATGTCGACAAATTAAGGTTTTACCAATTCCAACTTCGCCAGTAATTTTAATAAAGCCTTCACCATTTCCAATTGCTGCACACAACATATCAATACAAGTTTGATGCTGTGGCAAACGAATAAAATAATCTGTGTCAGGTGTCATCGCAAAGGGATGTTCTTTCATCCCAAAATACGTGTGATACATACCAAGTTCCCATCCTTAGGAATCAAATCGATAAGTCGATGTTTTCTTATCGTCTTCTTGTTTCAAAAATCCATCTTTTTTCGGTATTAAATCCGCCCAATCACTAATCTCAGGCACTATTGGTCGCAATAAAATTACAAGTTCACTTTTTTTGCCGGTATGATTGGTTTGCCTAAATAAACTTCCTAAAAGTGGAATTTTACTTAACCATGGCATCGCTGACTTTTCTTCTCGCGTTTGCGTTTGTAATAATCCACCAATGACAATAACTTGTTTATTTTTAGCTTTTACAATACTGTCTGATTCACGAATTGTACTAAAAGCCAAAGGCAAACTAATTTGGCTGTCATCAATTCGAATCACTTTAACCTGGTCTTGCACTTCAGTAACCGAAGGATGAATATGCAAAATAATTTCATTATCATCACGAATTTGCGGCGTTACATCTAATGCTATACCTGAGAAAAATGGTGTTAATGTGACCTCTGGACTCGTTACTACATCCGTTCCAGCAGTCGTTGTATTATTCGTAAATTCTGTTACGAAAAATTCATCATTACCGACTTTAATGACTGCTTTTTGGTTATTTACAGTTGATATTCTCGGGCTTGATAAAACATTTACATCACCTTGGGTTTCTAACATTTGAATAATGCTTTTAAAATCATTTAAATCTAATGCAATACCAAAAACGCCATCGGGTGAATATTCATTAATTACTTGTGATGCATTGGTTAAAAGATTGTTAGCACCTTCTTCATTAATTAAACCGTTGGTGACGTTTCCCATTCCCAGTGTCTTGCCGCCATCAAAGCTTGAGAATAGTCCCCAATTAATACCTTTTTGAAACGACTCACTTAATTCCACTTCTAAAATTTTTGCTTCGATAACTACTTGTCGACGCAAGTTGGCTTCCATTTCTTTTAAAAAGCCTTTTACCGTACGATGTTCTGAAGTACTCGCTGTTACTGCCATTACACCGGACATAGCATTTACAATGACTCGTCGACCTTCACCCGCGCCTAGCAAACCAATAATGACTTCTTCGAATTCATTCCAAAAATCGGTTTCGGATTCCGTATCGATTTGTGAGCTCTTATCGCCAGCAGTTGGCGTTGAAGACGCTGCATCACCACCGCCAGAACTGCCAACAGATGAAATCTGTCCACTGTTTACGCTGGTGGATGAAACACCTTTTCTTTTAATGTTTAAATAATTTAATTGATAAATTTCAGTTCGCAATTGCACTGGATAAACATGAAAGCCATAATCTGTCTGTTCTACATAATAGCCATAGACTCGAGAAGCGACATCCATCACCTCATCCATCAAAACATTTTTTA
>JAZKFP010000181.1:0-3063 GCA_040386355.1 Pseudomonadota bacterium
TGTTGTTGAAAGTCATTTAGCATGGCGTTGAAATCCACCATAAAACCTCTTTTTTCTCACTGCAAAATAAAGATATGAGCTAAATCAATTTTCGAAGAAATGCCAATAGCTTGATGCAAAATGCTAAGCAAAGCACTTTTAGGAAAAATATCAATGATTAAAAAATTACGGAACAAGAAGTGGAACAGAGTCTAATTACAACTCAAAAGGAGTGAAATGCTACCATTTTTTCAAAAAATGTGCACTCGCAAATCAATGTAATGAGAAAATTTTACAAAGCAACTTTAATACAAATACAAATACAAATACAAATATTTAAAATCCGCTTTTAAACCTGTTCTAAAACCTAAAGTAGTGTTCTGCGAATACTCAAGCCTAAACGTTTGCGAGAAAATCCATAGAGTATTGGGTTTTAGTTACTCCATCGGCCGGTTGAAAACGCATTAATGTCACACGTTGTGTTAACTTCTGTTCCAAAGAAGGGTGATTTAATTCGCTTGAAATTATTTTTGCTTGCGTAACCCGACCATCTGGCTGAATGGTGAGGTCAAAAACTACTCGGCCTTTAAGATTCGGAACTTGACGTAATTCACGATGATAAATTGAATAAATAGCTGTTTTATTTTGTTCAAATATCAAACGAATTGAGTCTTGGGCCAAACTATTTTGAGAGTTGTTTTCCGAATTAGATGTACCTGAAGAAGCTGTCATAGCACTTGATTGATTAGAGGTAGGATTAGGATCTGAGAATCCGGCACTACTAAGCCCGGTTGCTGCAAGTCGATCAACACCAACCGAAGGTTTTCCGAAATTACTATTTGCAGAACCACTTGTGGCAGTGCCACCAGTATCACTAACAGTTATATTATCAATTTCACCAGATGCTGAAGCCATTGCTCCCGAAGAAGTTTGAGTTTTCATTCGAGTGCCGGTTGCTGAAGTGGTTTCTCCAGTTAAATTTGATAAATCAGACAGTTGATTACCCATTGCAAGTAAACCTGTATTTTGCATACGTTCACGCACAGCGGTTTGAGAATTTTGAGAGGATTGTACGGGCGCTGAAGAAGGCGCTGCTTTTTCAACAACTTTTGGTGTAATGGCTTTAGAGGCTGTAGGTTTTGGTTCTTCAATAGATTTAGCTGGAGCTGTTTGAGCAATCGCTGGTTGTTCAGGTGTTTTTTCTACGGGTTTTTCAACTGGCTTTTTTACAGATTGAGATTCAATAGGTTGTTGAGGTTCTTCAGGTACAGGAGTTGGTACCGGTGTAAACGCCAATTTTAATTCCACAGGTTCTGTTGAAACTAAAATATTTTGTTCTTGTAAGATTTTTTCTGCCCAGGGCGCCAAAAATGGAACTGCAATTCCCAAAATAAAATAAGCAACTAAACAGCGTTTCAATATTTTATAAAAAGGATCTTGATGATTTGTATTTAAAAATGGATTGGAAAACGAATTGGAAATAACTGCACCTTGCGTTGATGTATTTAATTGAGGTGCTGAATTTAATATAATCGCATCAAGAGAAGAATTAGCGTTCTCTCGAGAAATGACAGATGATTTGGTGGAATCCTTGCGCATAGGAGTTAAAAGAGTCATACAGGATCACCATCGTATCAAAAAAATTTTATTGTTCAGATTCACTTGCAACCGCCAGACTTACAGCAGCAAGCCCAGCAGAATGACAAATTTCTAGTATTGGATTAATAGTTTCAAAAGATAAATTCTTGTCTGCAACAATAACTAGTTTCGTAGCAATGCTTTCATCTATGTTCGTGCTGTTTGTAGTTTCGCTAGAAATTGTATTACTTGATTGCGCGTTCGTTTTTTGTAATGTCGCTTGTAAAGCAGGGAGCTTATCTAAAGCAGAAATCAGTAATTGTTGCCAATCACCTGTTAAAGCTCCGTTAAATTGAGGTGCTTTATTACTGACTAATTCTCCTTCTTCCCAAGCATGAATACTCCATTTTTTATCATCCAAAATAAGCGCCCACTGTGCAGAACTTAAATCATTCGTTGAGGATTGTGGCACCACCACAGAAGGCATAGATCTGCTTTCATCAGGATTAAAATTCAACATTAGAAAAAAAATCAAAATGGTAAAAATATCCATTAAAGCGACTAAATTCATTTTCGGTTGAATATTTTGAAGATGAATCGAGTGTTTTTGAAAAGAAAGACTCATAACAATTTAGCTCAGTAGCACACTTAAAAAAATTTCTTAAAAATTAAATTTTAGGAACTGGTTTTACTGTTTTGCTGCAAAACAATACTCGTAAATCCAGCTGCTGTTTCAGTAGGTTGACGAAATTGATCCATTACCGTAACTAATTGTTGGTAAGAAACCGCTGGATCAACTCGTAACACAACCGAGACCGCACGATCTTTATATGCTTCTTTTAACGGTTTCCAATTTAATGCCAAGTCATTTTCAGTTGCATTTAAATTGGTTAAAGATAATCGTGTCCAAGACTCAGGTTGAGCTGACTCAACGTTAGATCCCGGTTGCTGCCAACGAATTTCTTTAGTAGTTAATTGAACCTGTAATTCAACGGGAATATCTTTTTGTTCAACAATTGCTGCATTTGCATTCTGTGATGACAAATCAATAAATCGAACACGTTCTAACGTAATGCCTAACAGTAGAACTGGAATTAACACCATCATTAAATTTAAGAAAGGTGTCATATCCAGATCAGTTTCTTCGTGTTGAATGCGTTGAAGAAAACGTAATTTCATAATCTTAAGCCTGTTCCATCAAAGATACATTCTCTGATTCGTTTACACTGGTTTTTCTATTAAGCAGTGGTGCAAAAGTATTGGCTGATTTTAAACTCGCAACTTCTAATAAACCCACAACCTTTTGTGTTTTACTCATTAACAATGTGTGCGCCACTAACAATGGAATTGCACAAATTAATCCAAATGCTGTTGTATTCATTGCGACTGAAATACTAGAAGATAATAAATCCGCTTTTGAACCGCCTTCCGCAGCACCAATAGCAGTGAAGGCTGCAATTAAACCCATAACCGTTCCAAGTAAACCCATTAAGGTCGCAATATTTG
>JAZKFP010000182.1:0-16553 GCA_040386355.1 Pseudomonadota bacterium
CTGATCTGACTGGTCGTCATTCACTATGGTTTCTCTCTAAAAGTACATTTTTGAAATTTAAATTGGCAACATGAACGCTTAGTAGCATTAACACAGTGTCAAGTCTATTTTTTTAATACCTTTGTACGCTAACCTGACGTCCTTTTAACGGTTCATCTTTAAGTATAAATAGTAGTCATTACTTTCTGGATTTTAATCAGCATGCAATCTACCCATTTTTCCGATCAAAATCATCAAGTAAAAGCAGATGTTCTTATTATTGGTTCCGGTGCAGCTGGATTAACTACTGCCTTGAAAATTGATTCTCGATTTTCTGTAATTATTTTAAGTAAAGGACCACTTACTGAAGCTAATACTTACTATGCCCAAGGTGGAGTAGCTGCCGTATTAGATGCTTCAGATTCTGTTGATTTTCATGCGGCGGATACAATACGCGCCGGTGGTGGGTTGTGTCGAGAAGAAAGTGTGCGATTCATAACACAGTGTGGAGCTGAAACTATCCAATGGCTTATTGATCAGGGCGTGCAATTTACTGTTCACCAAGGAGAAAACACTCCTCATTTAACGCGTGAAGGGGGACATAGTCATCGTCGTGTTGTACATGCAGCGGATGCCACAGGTGTTGCAATCGCTCAATCTTTATATTTTGCGGTTCAACAACGCCCTAATATTCAACTATTAAGTCAGCGAACCGCTCTCGATCTGATTACCTCAAAGCGATTAGATGTGAATGATAATCAAATTGCTCACTCGGGATGCTATGGTGCCTACGTCTTTAATCAAATTACTGGTGAAGTAGAAGCAATAAGCGCAAAGACAGTTGTATTAGCAACAGGGGGCGCAAGTAAAGCATATCTTTATACCAGCAATCCGGATATCGCAACCGGCGACGGTATTGCTATGGCATGGCGTGCAGGTTGTCGCGTTGCGAATTTGGAATTTAATCAATTTCATCCCACTTGTTTATATCATTCCGAACCACCCACTTTATTAATAACCGAGGCAGTTCGTGGCGAAGGCGGATATTTATTACGGCCCGATGGTTCTCGATTTATGTTGGAGTTTCATCCTCAAGCTGAGCTTGCACCGCGCGATGTAGTTGCTCGCGCAATTGACCATGAAATGAAACGGCTTGGTGTGCCTTGTATGTTTTTAGACATTCGTCATCGCGGTGAATCTTTTATCGCTGAACATTTTCCAACGGTACGTCAAAGATTATTGGAACGTGGGATTGATATGGTTCATGACTTAATCCCCGTTGTACCTGCTGCGCATTACACCTGCGGTGGTGTTATCACTGATTTATTTGGTCGTACAGATCTCGCACATTTGTATGCAATTGGAGAAACTGGTTGTACTGGTTTGCATGGCGCAAATCGAATGGCAAGTAATTCATTATTAGAATGTGTGGTAATTGGCTCAGCCACTGGCGAGCATATTAACCAACATCTTGATTTAAATACTTTAGAACCTTCTGTATTACCTTGGGATGCCAGTAAAGTTGTTAATTCCGATGAAGATATTGTTATTGCGCACAATTGGCATGAATTAAGACAATTTATGTGGGATTATGTTGGAATTGTACGCACCAGTAAACGATTACAACGTGCTCATAATCGAGTCCGATTATTACAAGAAGAGATTCAAGAATTTTACGCAAATTATCAAGTGAGTAATGATTTAATTGAACTTAGAAATTTAGCTTTAGTTTCAGAACTCATTATTCGTTGTGCATTATTACGTCGCGAAAGTCGTGGCTTGCATTTCACATTGGATTATCCAAATACTTTGGCAGAAGCACGAGATTCAATTTTAACTCCACGCAATGCAGCCCAAGCTATTGAAGGTTGGGAATTACCGCAGTGGTCTTAAATTTTTGCCTGAGAGATATTTCTAATCCGAATAGAAATATATTGAAAGTTTGCTTGGCCAGCTTCAATACATTTTTTTGAATTTAACATTTGCTTTTTAAATTATATTTTAAGATTGGTTTCTTACGAATCGTTCATTTTTGGCCCAATTACTGGAAGCCGCTGACCTTCTCGACTAATGAAACTTAATGTTTCAACTGAACCATCCTCTTTTTCAATTCTTTGTGAAAATGCTTCCCCATTTTGAAATGTATTTAATTGACTTAAACCCATCATGAAATTTTGTTCAGCAGCTGGATTATCATGATGGGCTTCCACACGACACAGCGAAGTTTGGCAATCGAAATTTTGAATTTGAGTTTGTTGAATAACGGGGTCTGAAGTCATATTGTTTTTTACGTAAACTTCCTCTAACTCTTGCTTTAAAGATTCATTTAAATTATTCGTTGGCTCACTTTCAAAACGCTCACTTAAAAAATCAACAATTTCATTGGTTCGTTGTTGTTCCGTTGCAATCTGTTCTTCAATTGGAATTTCCGAATAATTATCAGGTTGATCTTGTAAGTTATCACTTTCCTCCCTTAACGCATCTAATTGATCCTGTAAGGAATTAAGCTGTACAAGTATGTTGTCTAATTCAGTATTTTTTTGATCAGGTAAATTTATTTTTTTACTTTTAATGATTAATAATTCACGCTCTAATAAAGCGATCTGATTTTTTAAATCAATTGTTTTAAATTCTGAAGCAGTATCAGCTTTTACTGTGATAGGATTTTGATTTTGTTGAATGTGATAGTTAGTTTGTACAAAAATGATTACAAGAAAAGCCAAAAGCAAACTTCCAATCAAAATATATTTTGCTTTTGATTTCATACTTTGCTCCGGCTTTCCCTGCAGATTAAAACTTCTTATAGGATTTTAATTTTCATCTAATCGATAAGAAATAATTGAAGACTTTGCTCCAGTTGGACCCGGTGGAATGACAACGACAAAATTGTAAAATCCTTGGCTGTAGGCCGAAATTGGCGTGTAGCTAAAAAGTTTGTACCCCGTCGTACCATAATCACTTTTGAATTGCGTATAGCTTGAAGTGCCATATGAACTATAACTGTATAAATTTGCAATAAATCCTGTATTCGTTCCTTTAAAATAACGAACGTAGGCTTCATTCGCTCCTGAGGTTGTATAAATGTTATCTCTTAATATAGGGCAGATTACTACAGCTGAGTTAGTCGTTGAGTTATTAACTAATTTATTGCTTTGGTAAGAAACAATCGGTGGGTTGCCTACTTGAGCACCTTCACACATTGCGGCGGGATAAACTTTTCTGTCTTCAGCGGCCTGTATTTGCGAGCTTAAAACTAGAGTAAAAGCTGAAAATAAAGCCAAAGCATTTAACAAAGGCTTTCTTAGAACTAACCTTTCCATGGTCTTTCTCCTAGAAGAATAAATTGAAGTGCAAAATGATTTCTGAAAATAAAACTCAGAGGTAAAAAGAATTAAAAACTGACTCCCAATCCACAGCGAAAACACAATACTCTTCTCTTAATTTATGTGCAATAAAATTTTGACGCATTAAGAAAAAAAATTATACAAAAAAATTTAAGATTTGATCTGTAGATTATTATTTAACCAACGATGCAGCGTAGCGTTATCGAATGAGCTCAAATTGGAGTCAAAAATCAACCAATTTCCTTCATATATAGAATGTTTATTCTCTAGAAATTTCAATTCAGTCCAATTTTCTCCAAGTAAAACTGAACTAATATGACCGGCAAATTTTTCTAACAACATAGGTTGATTATTATTATGAACAAAACCTGAAATCAACCACAAATGAGAGGATGTTTTCGTTTCTAATGCTTGAGCCGTGAATTTCAAGTTACTTAATTGAATAAATTTTTGAGAAGGTTTAGACATTCTTAAAAATATAATGGTATTAACGTGCGAACATAAAACCAAATCTGTGCCAAAAACTAATAGCACAAAAATATTAATCGCTAACAACCAAATTTTAAATAAAAAAGAGTCAATTAGAAATGTTTGAGTATTATTGATCGCCAATTAAATGTACCGTTTTTATTTTTTCAATCAACACTTGGTAATCAATATTTTTTGGAGTTTCATATCCTAAGAACCAACTGTGTATCTCTGCATCTGCTTCTTCTAAAAACTGTAAAAAAACATGTTTTTCTGCTTCATTTAACGCATCGTAATGCGTTTCAACGAACGGCATTAGAAGTACTTCAATTTCTTTCATCCCTCGCCGACACTGCCACTGTAGATAAGATTTATTTATTTTTGGATCACTAGACAACGGCATAATTTTCTCAACTTATTTTATGATGGCTTTCTAAAGGTTTTTATAAGTTAAATTTTGAGAGCACGACAGTATTAAAGAAAATTTTGTCTAACACGTCACAATTCCTCATAATTTTCTTACAACGAAATTATCTTTTTTTAAACAAATCAAAGCAATAAAGGAAAGCCCCATCATTGCTCAATAATTTTGTTTAAGACGTAAACAGTCTTTATTTGCTTGAGCTGTAAATAAACTTTATTCTGCGAACATATCGCACTTATTATTTGTTAAAGGAAGTGATGCAAGATGGATGAAACTTCTCTTCTTAATGAACAAAATATTGATTTTGGTGAAGCACCTGGACGAACACGAGACAATCCTTTAACAGTTAGCAGTCTTAATCAAGGCGTTAAAATTTACTTGGAAGAAGCGTTTCGAAGCGTATGGTTAGTTGGTGAATTATCCAACGTTACTCGAGCGCGCTCAGGGCATTGGTACTTTAGTTTAAAAGATGAAGAAGCGCAGATTCGAGCGGCGTTATTTCGCGGACATCAATCTAATTTGCAAACCACACCGACTGAAGGGATGCAGGTATTAGTTCATGCGCGTGTTAGTTTATATGCACCGCGCGGTGATTATCAAATTATTGTTGATTATTTGGAAGAAGCCGGTGAAGGTGCCTTTCGCCGAGAATTTGAACGTCTCAAAGCAAAATTTATCAAAGAAGGATTATTCGATTCGGCGCGTAAACGCGAATTACCAAAATTTCCCCAACGGATTGGCGTTGTCACCTCACCCACTGGTGCAGCAATTCAAGATATATTGAATGTATTAGATCGTCGATATCCGTTAGCGGAGGTTGTTATTTATCCAGCAACCGTACAGGGCGTCAATGCAATCACTGAAATCGTTCAACGTATAAATCAAGCGAGTATTGAAAAAACCTGTGATGTATTAATAGTTGGACGCGGCGGTGGTTCAATAGAAGATTTATGGGCATTTAATAGTGAACAAGTGGTACGTGCATTATTTGAATGTTCTATTCCAACCGTTTCCGCTGTTGGCCATGAGACCGATGTGACGCTTGCCGATTTTGTAGCGGATGTTCGTGCTCCTACACCTTCTGTTGCAGCAGAGCACGTTAGTCCCGATCGCGTTGAACTTTTAGAATATTTAATTGGAATTGAACGACATTTACAGCGCCAAATCACAGATATTACGCGTAGCTATGCACATCAATTACTGCATTTAAAAAAGCGATTGCGGCATCCAAGCGATCGTCTACAGGAGTCTCAACAACGACTTGATTTGACATTACGCTTATTGGAACGCTGGGGAACTCAATTTTTTCTCAATGAAAATGAACGTTTACAACGTCTTACTTTACAGCTGCAGCGATGGGCTCGAAGTAATATTTGGGCTCAGCGTCAACAGCAGTTAGATAAAGTACAAGCACGATTAACTCAAGCAATAGAAAGGCAAATACTAACAAAAGAACAACAGGTTAAATATTCTATGGCACAACTGCACAGCGTGAGTCCATTAACAATTGTGAAACGCGGTTTTAGTATTATCCGCAAAATTGAACCAACATCGACCCAAGTTATAACACGCGCAGCTGCCTTAAAAGCTTCGGATTTGATAGAACTAGAATTCATCGATGGGCATTGTTCAGCAACCATTAATAGTACTAACGTCACACAAGTTGATTAAAGCAGTTCTATTCCTAAATTCTTTTGGTTATGATGCGCGAAATTGTATTGACATTAACTGAACTAACGAGATAACGCATTCTTTTTTCTTTATTTTGTCGTTGATGATAGAGAAACAAGAATCCCTAATAAAAATAATTTGGTAGTTAAAAAATAGCGCAAATCAGTAAGAAGTTATTGAGGGGAACAGCAGTGCTCACAACTGAACGATCATCGGAAACAACAGACACCCGCTCAACCGGTGCCTTGCTCCATTCAACATCTCCAAATACGCACTTATACGATTATTATCATGATAATGGTTATGTGGTAGTCGAAAAACTTATTCCTGAAGATAAAATTGATGCGCTACTTACTGTTTTTCAAAAAGATATTGTACGTTCAAAAGCTAAGTTTTTTCGACAAAACACCAATAAATATGAAACCAATCGCTTAAACTCAGTTGATCATGTGATCCAAGGTTTATTGGATATTCATAATTACAAACGATTTCCTGAATTTCGTCAGCTTGCGCTTGATATTTATTTTAGCGAAGAATTGCTTTCGGCTTTACATAAAGTTACCGGACACAAACAGCATAATTTAATGCAAAGCATGATGTTCGATGCGAATACAGCTCCGCCACCGCATCAGGACTGCTGGTATGCCGATACAGTTCCAAATGGAAATTTAGTAGGAACCTGGATCGCTCTTGAAGATATACAAGAAGATTCAGGAAGATTTTACGTAATTCCTCAAAGTCACCGTATTGCTTTACATCAAGAAAATATGCCGCACTCGGAATGGCTTAAGCTTATGCAAGTTTATTTTGATCAGAATTTATCCAACGTACGCGCGCCTGAAATGAAAAAAGGCGATGTTTTATTTTGGAATTCACATACTGTTCATGGTGCTTTTCCAACGCGTAATAAACTGATTTCTCGTAAATCATTGACGGCACATTACATGCCTTCACATATGACATTTGGTAATTTATTTACTAGTAAACCTTGGATTCAGTATGAAAATCATAACGGACACAAGTACTTCGCCAACCAACCTGAACATTCTTTAAAAGCAGAATGGATTTCTCGATTGAAAGTTGCGGTTTATAACAGCCCACGATTTATGCGGCTTGCACGTAAATTTCAAAAACGCTCGATTGCTGATTTATAGAAAGATCTATTCGCCTAAAGAAGGCTTATGTTAGAAAGTCATACATAATTATCATTGATTTGAAACTGATATTTGCGGTAGAAACTACACAACATTGAATGAACAGGATTCGTTGCATAAACTCAAAATATCTTAATAATTTCAATTCTTAATCGGAGTAAAGGTTTATGTCATCAATTGGACCAGTTAATTCCCCAAGTATTCAAAGCCCTACACAAACATCTTCAATTTCAACAACAGGTCGATTAAGCAGTGTTTCGGGGAAAGCTTTAAGCCCAGCTCCATTAGGTGCGGGTGATCCAAAAGGTATGCGAGCTGCATCTACAAACTCTCAGCCTCGTTTATAAAATATTGTATACCAAATATAAAAATTTAATCTGTAATACGCCATGCACGCGATAAAAGTCTTAAGATTAATACCAAAAACGGCCATATTAAAGCACTGGTAAAACTAGGCATCCAATACAATGGGGTGTCTGGTACTGGTCCTAAAACCCCATTTACAATCCTGACTAGAAGCTGAAAGATTCCGACAAGCAAAAAAACCGTGGCGGATTGTTGGACGATTCGAAACGCACGAAGTCTGGGATGTAGCAAATATGTTAGATAAATAATCACTGAAAGAGAAAGCGCCTGAACTCCTAAAATGCCATTTTCAAGCACATCCATTAATAATCCTAAAATCCACGCAGTAGACAATCCAATACGATGTGGCTCAGCAACGCCCCAGAAAATAATTACCATCACTACAAACTCGGGACGATACCAATCCAGCGTAATTGGAATTCGAACCAAATTTAAGATTAACGCAATGAGTGCAGAACTTAGCACTAACAACCAAAGGCGTAAAACTCGCCGACTCATTTCGTATTCAATTTCGTTCATATAAATCTCGAGTTAACTTGGGTGGGATGACGTTTTGGCAATCGCCATTAAAGTGCTTCAAAAGGATGGAACACCAGGCAAAAAGGAATAAAAAAACGGAATGTATTTGTTAATCCACGAGTATTTTTTATTGCTTTTTAACACAGTAAGCCGCCTTTTGAGACACTTTTAGCCGAATTAATGAAACGTCAACCCACCCTGCAATTAAACCGTTTTGTCTTCCAATGACTGTTGTGTTGGATTTTTAATTTTCTCAGGCAACGGTTTGGTGTTTTCCGACTCAATGGGTTTTGAATTATCTTCGTCATCTTCACTTTGAATAGGCGTGCACTCTGTTTGAGATATAGAACGCTTGCTTTGAACATTTTCTTTATTGAATTGTTTAGTTTGTTCTCGTTGACTACGTTCTACACTTGGAATAACTAATACATGACGAACACGATCCAAGTCTGCTTCAACCACCACTTGGATTTCTGAAAAAGGTTTACCTGAATTGTGTTCCACACTATGAACTCTTCCCACTGGATAACCTGTAGGAAATCTTTCTCCCAAACCCGATGAAACTAATAAATCCCCCGTTCGAACATCAGCACTATGAGGAACATACACCAACGCTAATTCATCCAACACTCCGCGCCCTACTGCAATCGCCCGCACACCCGTTCGATTTACTTGCACTGGCATTGCATGACTGCTGTCTGACAGCATTAATAACCATGATGTTTGTTCGTTCACCTCAATAATTTGTCCAACCACACCTTTGGAATCCAAAACCACATCACCTTGCTCAATTCGGTGTTGTGCTCCTTTATTAAGCAACGCTTTATGCCGAAATGGATCTGGATCCAATGCAACTATTTCACCGACAGTTGCAGATAAGGTAAATCGTCGAGATGAATTTAATAAAGCGCGCAAGCGAAGATTTTCCGCTTCTAGCGCTTCTGCACGTTGGACAAGTGAAGCTTGTTGTAGGATGTCTTGTCTGAGGGTCTCAATTTCTCTACGCAGTCGAGTTCGAGCTGCCCATGCAGGTATAGCGTCTGGAGATAATTGGCTAGAGACATCTGTTAATTGATATACCGTGATTAGACCATCACTAAATACATGACGCCATGGTTGTAGAATCTCAGTTTTCGCATCCACAAAAATTAAGCCCAAAGACACGATCGTCAGCATAATAAGCTGACGACCTATTGCAGGCCCACGAGCAAAGATAGTTTTAATAACGCTATCCTCAGCCTTCAGTAGTTAAAAACTGAGCACCGCCACGATCCATTGCCTCTAATGCGCGACCACCACCGATCGCTACGCAATCTAGAGGATTTTCTGCCATAAATACTGGCAAACCTGTTTCATCACTAATGAGTCGATCGATTCCGCGTAATAAAGCGCCACCGCCAGTTAATACAATTCCACGTTCAACAATGTCAGACGCTAATTCTGGAGGAGATTGTTCCAAGGCTACTTTGACAGCTTCAACAATGGTTGCTAAAGGTTCTTGCAAAGCTTCTAAAACTTCAACGCTATTAATGGTAAATCTTCGAGGAATACCTTCTGCTAAATTACGGCCCCGAACATCCACTTCCATAACTTCATCAACAGGATACGCAGAACCAATTTGTAGTTTGATGCGTTCAGCTGAGCTTTCACCAATCAGAACACCAAAATGACGACGCACATAAGTCACGATGGATTCATCAAATTTGTCACCACCGACACGTACTGATGACGAATACACCACACCGTTTAAAGAAATTAATGCGATTTCTGTTGTGCCACCACCGATATCTACCACCATTGATCCATGTGCTTGTTCAATCGGCAAACCTGCACCAATTGCAGCAGCCATTGGTTCTTCAATTAGATATACTTCGCGCGCGCCGGCAGCAGCAGCTGATTCACGAATTGCACGACGCTCTAACGGAGTAGATTGACAAGGAACGCAAATTAAAACGCGAGGGCTTGGATGAATAAAACTGTTTTGATGCACTTTGTGAATAAAATGCTGAAGCATTTTTTCCGTGACATCAAAGTCGGCAATGACACCATCTTTTAAAGGACGTATTGCAATAATATTTCCTGGCGTTCTACCTAACATTGCTTTTGCTTCTGCACCAACTGCCACCACTTGTTTTTGGCCTTGATGACTTCGAATCGCAACAACAGAAGGCTCATTCAATACAATGCCTTTGTCTCGTACATAAATTAAAGTGTTTGCGGTACCAAGATCGATGGATAAATCGGTGGAAAATAATCCACGAAGTCGTTTCAACATAAAGTGCCCTGATCCTTCAGTTTTATCAGCGATGTATTCTACTCATTCACGCTTGAGGTGTGTATCCTCAAACTTCATCAGCTTATTGATTCAGCGAATTTTTTAAACAATTTCTTAGATTGTAGGAGAATAATAGGATGCCACATGATTTACCCACAAATTCTAATAATTCTTTCGTTAATGATGTCGATTTTAGTCAGCGTTCGCCCTCTTCTCTCACTGACCCATTATTTTTTGAAAGATGGTCGCCACGATCATTTCAAAAACACAGCATTAAGCAGGATCAATTGACTGCAATTTTCGATGCAGTGCGCTGGTCGCCCTCTTGTTACAATGAACAACCATGGCAATTTTACACTTCAACGGAAAAAAGTTTTGATCAATTTTTAAATCTTTTAGTAGAAGCCAATCAATTATGGGCAAAAAATACCAGCATTATTGGGTTTATAACGGCTCGACAATTTTTTAATAAAAATGGTAAGCCTAATGCGCATGCAGATTTTGATACAGGTTCAGCTTGGATGGCACTTGCACTTCAAGCTGAGAAATTAGGTTTGCATGCCCATGCCATGGCTGGATTCGATGCTAGTCAAGCAAAGCAATTTTTTAAAATAGATCCAATAAAAGAACGTGTCATTTGCGCATTCGTTATTGGTAAGCGTGCTGAACCCGAAAAATTACCTGCAAACTTAAGTGCAATTGAAAAGCCTTCAGCACGCCAAGCTTTATCCGAAATTTGGCATATAATTGAATAATTATTTAATGGGCTTGATTTACGTGATCTAAAATTACTGATGTCATGATAGAATTCCAGTTGGGATGTGAAGCCATAAAAGGTGCGCAACTCAACCGGAGTCTCGAATACTGCGCTTTTATTTTTTCCATTTCTTCTGGAATATCAGATTCCACATGTTTTCCTGGTGTTAAAAAATAAGGAAATACAACTACATTTTCCATTCCTAAATTATGATGTTCAGCAACAGCTTGTAATAAATTGGGTTGCGCAAATTCTAAAAATGCTGCATTAACATGAGAGAAACGCTGACTCAAATTTTGTTTCATACATTCTGTTAACTGTAAAATTTGATTTATAGAACTAGCTCGCTTGCTACCATGACTAAAAATAATTAATCCAGATTTTTCATAATTTTGATTATTCATTAGGCGCCTTTTCATTTTAAGAATTTTAATTTTAAAGAATTTGTTAAACTATTTCACAGCTTTTTCATAAACAAAAAAATAATGTTGATCGCTTCCGAAATGCAGCAACAATTGACCACAGGATGAGCATCTAACACATGTCGATTACTACCACGTCAGCTCAGATCTTTAATCAATGGAATCATCCCATAAATGTGGCTGTAGTTGGAGCTAGTGGCGGAGTTGGCTACGCTTTGTGTCAACAATTGTATGCTTGCGAACACGTTTCTCATGTAATAAGAATAAGTAGATCATCATGCCCAGCACTAAATGAAAACAATCTACTACATAAAAAAATCACTCATGATATTAGGCTTGATTACGAGGATAAATCATCTGTAAAGGATCAATTAAATCCCTTTCTCGAATTAAATATACCGATTCACATTTTAATTATTGCAAGTGGGTTTCTCCACAACTCAACACAAGGTCCTGAGAAAAAATTAGAACATTTTTCGCATGATTTTTTGATGAAAAATATTCGTATTAATGCTTCAGGTCCGATTGAAGTTATTCAAACATTACGTCCCCAACTTACTGGAGCACATCAAAGCGTTATTGCAGTGTTATCCGCTAAAGTTGGTAGCATTGAAGATAATCAAATTGGCGGTTGGTATTCCTATCGAACTTCGAAAGCTGCACTTAATATGCTACTTAAAACCACTTCGATTGAATGGCGTAAATATCGTAATTCAGCAATTGTTTCAGTTCATCCTGGAACAGTATATACGCACCTTTCTGCACCATTTACCAGTTCTAATACACAACTAAATATTCGTTCTCCAGCAGTTGCGGCAGAAGATATTCTTAAAGTAATTTCTCAATTGTCTGCCAAAGATAATGGTAGGTTTTTGGATTATAAAGGTAATAACTTACCCTGGTAAAATATATTTTTTAGACAATGATTTTTTTGATAAATACAATCAATTTCTAGCAATTTTCAACTTATTTTGAGAATGAATTTTAATATCAGCTGTTGATTGCAAAAGTGGATCGGTTTCTAATTTTTCTGTAAGAATTAATCTTCGGATTACCATTAGATAATCTTGAATATGAGAAGAATCTTTTACAGCAAACTGTGTTAAAACATCTTTAATAGTGTATTTTTTATTAGGATTGCTTTGAAAAAATTGCAAGACTTTATCTTCAAATGTTGTATCTTTTAATAAATGCTTTCTTGCCCGACACCGATCTGAACAATATCGAATTGCACTTGCCTGATTACTCCATTTTTTTCTTTCTTCAATAGGTAATCCACAAACTAAACAATGTGAAATGATTTCTTTCATATTTTTATCCAGATATTGCAATTAGATCTAGGATAGATTCCTTAGAAATTTTCTTTTTAAAATTAAAAAATCCCTTATTAGAAAACTTGGATAAATCCTGATCCCACCGACGCTTTAAAAAATGAACTGGCCTATTATTCAGCACTAAATTTTCAGAAATAAAATCTGATGCAAATCCAATTGGCGGCATCACTACAACCCAATTATCAATCATAAAATCGTTAGCTAGTTGAACCAATTTTTCTTGGAAATAGTCATTTGCAAACGTTTCTGATTCAAATTCTTTTTTAATTTTAAATTCTTGAATAGAAAATATTTCCATTTCTAAATTATGGAAACTTCCACATAAAGCTTTCGACTTCTGCTCAAGGATTAGCTCTTGAACAAAATTTTTCTTTAATAAAATATTATTTTGAACTAGTGGTGAATTATTTTCCTGCATGACACATGAAGCATCTAAACAGAGAATATATTTTACTTGAGCATTATCTTTAATTTTTTGAATTACTGAGAGATCATCGGAAGAAATAATCCAGCCAATATTACTTTTTACATCCGACGCATCATAAAGAAAATCTTCAAAAATTAATATTGAGTTATCAGGATAATGATCTGAAGTTATCAATATTTTGTCTTCCACTTTGGATAAAGCTGATTCATCAAGCAAACCTTGAGGAAAATAACGGCCTTGAGTATAACGTTGAATATTTTCAGCTCTTGCAAGGTAGTGCTTACCTGGTGTGTGTAAACCTGCAACCCATCGCCACGATAAAGTATTTACGCATTCATTCCCATCTAATAAAAGTTTTAAAAAAAAATCTGCGCCCAAGTGCCAAGGAAGATTAAGTGTAAAAATCCAAATACTTGCAAACCACATACGCTCATGATTATGTAGATAACCGGTTTTATATAATTTCCTGACCCAATCGTCAAAACACTCTATACCTGTTTCACCCGAATAAGCCGCTTGCAAATCTTTATTATTGGCCTCTTGTTTATTCTTTTCTAAAATAAATAAATAATTACCCCAAACGTGCGGATTATGCTCCATCCATCCTCGCCAATAATTTCTCCACACCACTTCATCAATAAATTTTTCAATTTGATCCCAAGAATAGCGTTGGAGTACTTCCTTTAATAGGATCCATTCAGGCAGAATTCGATGCTGGACGTAGGGCGACAATTGAGAGACACCATCGGTCACTCCCGCATCATTTCTGCTTTTTGCGTAATTAACTATTTTTGGTAGAAAATTTTGCAAAACTGTATGAGCGTAGTTTTCGGAGGGGAGCCATTTGTCCATTGGTTTAAGTGGCATATGCATTTCGAAAATGTGTATTAGTTAGGTTTAGGAGTAATCAAACACCCGGAGATATTAACAAGTGCCAAAGAGTACGAGGTTGAGTGTGAACACAATCTCTACATCAAATTGAAATAAGTTTTACTTTAGCCAGTTCCTGTTTTTTTTGAGAAGCATTTATGCAGTTACCCTTTTCTTCTCCTTCGCATCGTCTTTGTACGGCTCCTATGATGGACTGGACAGACAGACATGCGCGTTATTTTTTTCGATTATTCTCGCCTAAATTGTGGGTTTATACCGAAATGGTAACTACTGGAGCTCTACTATACGGGGGCAATCCCAATCGTTTTTTAAATTACTCGGTTGAAGAACATCCTATTGCACTACAACTAGGCGGTAATCAACCAGAATTGTTAGCAGAATGCGCAAAGATGGCAGAAGCTTGGAATTATGACGAAGTGAATTTAAATCTTGGTTGCCCAAGTCCAAGAGTTAGTTCAGGTTCATTTGGCGCTTGCCTGATGCGAGAACGCACATTAGTAGCCGAGTGTGTTAAAACAATGAGTGAAGCGTGTGGATTACCAATTACCGTAAAGTGTCGACTTGGTATTGATTATGATGATGATTACGAGTTTCTTGCACAATTGGTAGAAGAAGTCGGTAAAGCAGGTTGTCATACTTGGATTATTCATGCACGTAAAGCTTGGCTTACTGGACTTAATCCAAAACAAAACCGAGATATCCCACCTTTAGATTACGAACGTGTTTATCGTTTGAAACGTGATTTTCCTCAATACCAAATCATTGTAAATGGTGGAATTCAAACACTTGAAGAGGGATTACGGCATATTGAACAGTGCGATGGAATTATGTTGGGAAGAGCTGCGTATCAAAACTCAAGCATATTGTTAGACGCTGATAATTTCTGTGAAGATAGATTTGAAACACGTCTTTCATCAAATGATTTTCTCAACGAAAGATATGCTATAGCCAAAACCTATGGTTCTTATTTAGAACAACAGTTAAAACTTGGGGTTGCTTTCCGTACTATTACTAGACCGGTGTTAAGTTTGTTTAATGGATGCTCAGGTGCTCGAGTTTTTAGAAGAACACTCAGTGATTTTTCAGGTACACCAACTCATGCACAGGCATTAGATTTGTGGCATCAAGCGTTAGCAAAAATGGTAAATCCAGATTAATGAGGTTTATTAGGACTTTTTTGAGAAAAAAGAATTTCAGGAGCAGATGAGGAATTTGAGGATTCTGATTCCAATATTTTAATAAGATCTCGAAAAATTTCTGCGTTCTTTGGGCAAATACTAATTAAGGTTCGGTGCGCTTCTAAAATTAAATGTGGATCTAACACTGTTGATCCGCCAACGCACACTGGCCTTAACCCTTTTGGGTCCAAGAAGCGTGTCACTGGCGCTTCTACTAATTCAAACACTTGATCCAACCCCATTACTAAACACAATTGTGTAACATCCGGATGCGTTGAAATTAGTGTTGGGGGTTTCGAATGAATGCCACGCCAGACCATTGCGCCGCGAGCTAATGTACCAAGAGCCGTACTATCTAATAATGTGGCTGCCGTTACATCCACGATGAAATTTTTTAAATGTGGTGTTGCGCAGATCCTTTCCAATAAACGATCGACCTGAGGACAGGTATTTGCCCGTACTTCACCCGTCATTTTTATTAAATAACAATCATCTTGAGAATAATCTAGGAGTTGCATATCAGACATACCGAGCTCAGCCATGGTGAGGCGCTACTGGACTAAAAAACGAGAGAATAATTGTTACTTCTAAACTCTCTCAAAGTTTTTAATTAATACCTTGATTTAAACAACCTGAATAAACGAACTATTTACAACTTCGTATCATTAAAATCGCTAAATCGTCTGGCAGTGGTGCATCTTTGGGCAGATCTAATCGTTGCAACATGGCCGATGGGGAATGAGTTCCATTTATAAGCCATTGTTGAATCAATATTAATTTTTCATCAAGACTGTTTCCTTTTACCACTTCCATTAATCCATCGGAAGCAATCATTAGAAGAAAATCGGACGGTAACTGTATCTCAATAACGTTAAAGTTGGCATCTGGAAAAACACCTAGCGGTAGACCGCGCCCTTCTAAAGGCATAACCGTACAGTTGGCATTCTCTTCTTTCATTAAGAGTGGTGGAGGATAATGCGCACCCAATGCATAACGCAAGCTTTGTGATGAAGTATCTATGACTCCATATACCATCGCCAAATGTCGGCCCATGTTTAAAGCAATTAACTCTTGGCTTACACTCGCTAAAGTTGCGTCCGGTCGCAATAGTACATTGTCACTTCCATGATCAAAACGCCGGCGTAATCGATCCATATAATTTTTAATCATGAGTGTTACAAATGCAGAAGAACATCCATGCCCTGCTACATCGGCTAAGTAAAAACCTACTCGATATTCATCGATTGCAAAATAATCAATAAAGTCACCGCTTAAATGCATGGAAGGTAATATTGAATAAGAAAATGCAAGACGCTGAATGCATTGATCGGTATCTGGAAATAA
>JAZKFP010000183.1:0-5148 GCA_040386355.1 Pseudomonadota bacterium
ACATATTTTAACGTTTTACGTAAATGATCAATCCAACGATGTTTGGCAATTGCAATTATCCAGGGGAAAAAACTCAAGTCTGGATCAAAGGTCTGACGTTTGTTATGCAAGGTTAATAATGTTTCTTGAACCAAATCCTCTACCGAACTGCCTTGAATACGTTTACGAAAATAGGCGATCAACCACGAACGCACATACGTTAGTAATAATCGATATGCCTGTTGATCACCCTTTAAGGCAGCCAACATCCATTTTTGCCATTCATCACTGTGATACGTTTGCATACGTAATAAAGTTACAGGTCCAATAAAAAAATAAATTGAAAAAAATAATCTGACGTTGTAACTATTGGGCAAGTCACAGCGTATTACAGGGGGAGTGCAATTAAACAGCCCTGGTTAAATCAGGTTGACACTCTAACTATTAACCTTACTAAAGGAAAGTTTCATGAATATTCAAAAAAAGTTAATTTCTGCTGCCGTTTTAACCAGCTTTATCGCAAGTGCTTCCTTGATGTCCACCCAAGTAATGGCAAAAGAAGGTTTTGAAAAGTGTGCAGGTATTGCTAAAGCTGGAAAAAATGATTGTGCAGCAAACGGTCATAGCTGTGCAGGACAGGCGAAAAAAGACAGTGATGTTAATGAGTGGGTTTATGTTCCTACAGGCACGTGCGACAAAATTGTTGGTGGTACAGTTGCTAAGTAATAATAATTTTTTTTAGAAGAGTTTCCTGCCATGGTTGTACAGAATAATTTATGCGGTATAGGGTTGCGTACACCCCATGTGCAGGAGATTTTAGAAAATAAAATTAATGTTGGTTTGTTGGAAGTTCATGCTGAAAATTATTTTGGTGGTGGTATAGCGCGCAAACACATTTTACAGATCGCAGAAGAATATCCTTTATCATTGCACGGAGTGGGTTTATCTCTTGGTCGTGCAGACAATTTAGATAAAGAACATTTAGCACGTTTTGCAAAATTAGTGAAACAAACTCAACCTATTTTAGTGTCAGAACATTTAAGTTGGAGCGCCTATCAGCATATTCATGCGCCAGATTTATTGCCTTTACCTTTTACAAATGAAGCATTAAATATTTTTGTATCGCATGTGCATCAATTTCAAGAAGTAATAAATCGAACAATATTAATCGAAAATCCTTCCAATTATTTAGCCTTTGCTGATTTAGATTTTACTGAACCTGAATTTTTAATCGAACTCTGTAGACACAGTGGCTGTGGTTTATTACTGGATATTAATAACATTGCAGTGAGCGCACACAATCTTGGTTACGATGCATACGCTTATTTAGATGCTCTACCTAGTTCAGGACTGGTTAAACAATTTCATTTGGCTGGATATCAAACTAATGTTTTAAAAAATAGCCAAGAAATTTATATAGATACACATGGACAATCAATTAAAAATGATGTGTGGAAATTATATGATTATGCTTTGCAAAAATTTGGTGATTTACCGGTTTTAGTAGAATGGGATACAAATGTTCCGTCGCTTGATACTCTAATGGTGGAGGCTGATAAAGTTAATGCGAGGCGAAAATAAAGTGAAAAATTCTTTAGCTGAATTGCAACAGATTTTTTTACATGATATTTATCATGGTACAAAAAATACTTCTAGTGTATTGAATTCGGAAACGTCTAAAGAACGGTTAGAAATTTATTTCAATAATACGCAGCTAACGTTAATTGATTTATTACGTAGCTTGTATCCAGTTATTGATAAAATTGTAGGCACGGATTTTTTTAACACGTTGGCAAAAAAATATGTGCAGAAATATCCATTAATAAATGGAAATCGATACGAGTTTGGTCATCAACTTGCACCATTCTTAACAAATTATTTACCAGATCAATTACCTTATTTAAGTGATCTTGCACAATTAGAGTGGGCTTATCATTGTGCATATAATGCAGACGATGCACACATTATGACTTTTGAAAAGCTGCAACGACTGGCTAACAATGACAATGATTTTAATTTATCAGTTCATCCAAGTGTTCAGATAATTTTGGTTAATTATAATGTGTTGGATATTTGGGAAGCACATCAATCCAATACTATTGAAATTGTTCACTTACAACAACAGTTATATAAAATTTTAATTTTTCGTGATGTACAAAACACAATACATATGAAAATTTTATCATCTGCATCTCAGATATTCCTTGCAACATGTTCCCAGAGTTTTTTAACCGCTTTGCAAACCATTGATATGGAAAATTTTCAATTAGAATTTGCAGAATATATGGTGAAGGGCGTTTTTACAGATAGATCTGAATAAGGTAAATATAAGTTATGTGTTTTGTAAAAAAGGTATTATGTTTTTTATACCAAAATTCTATATGGTTTCAAGGAGTTTCATTATTTGCAGTACGTTGTTATATCGCAAAAGTCTTTTTTCAATCGGGTCTTACTAAACTCAGCAATTGGTCAACAACGTTAGCGCTATTTGAAGATGAATATCAAGTCCCCATTTTGTCTGCTGAATGGGCGGCATATCTTGCTACCTCAGCGGAATTAATTTTCCCTATCTTACTCGTGTTAGGGTTTTTAACGCCGCTTGCTGCATTTGGCTTATTAATAATGACGTTGGTAATCGAAATATTTATATATCCAGGAGCTACAGAACATTATTACTGGTTGTTATTAACTGGTGTTTTGTTAACCCACGGGGCAGGTAAGTTCAGTATGGATTCTGTTTTGCAAAGATATTTTAATTATAAATGTACCTTGGCGACAACTGCTAACACAGCTGATTCGCACAAAGGCGCATTATTGTCCGGAGTAACGAAAAAGAAATATACATAAATAACTGATCAGATTGAAGAAAGAGAATTGAACTAGAACACAGTAGATGAAGCATAAAATAAAGCCAATATGAATTAAATTTTTTTATTTAATAAAACTTATATGTATTATATGCTAAATAAAAAACGCCCTCCAACACTGCTAGAGGGCGTATAAACTGGTTAAATGTAAATTACATTCTGAAGCTTTGAAAATCGGTTGGACCTTTGTTGGGTCGGATACGAGTTGCAGGCTTAATTGAATTATTTACTTTGTCTTTATTAAAGCTGATGTCTGGAATAAGTACATTGTCTTCTACAGTATTAATCAAACTTTCATCTTCAGTAATCGATAAACGCTTCCAAGCTGATTCTCTTGAGTTGTTAGATTGAGCAACAATTTCACTATTTCTTGAATTTCTAATTTCTAATTCTTGATCAATATAGTTATTTTCTTTACGGGTAATACTGGTTTCTCGATTATTTAGTTGAACTTCTTTAATAAGTTGTCCAAGTTCAATATTTTGTATCTGCATAGTTTTCATTTCTTGCATCATAGAACTATTTAATGCAGTTAGCTCTTGAATTTTTTGTTGATCTTTAGAGCGTTCTTGTCTTTCGTTAATTAACACAGCTTTAAATTGAGCCAGAATTTTTTCGATATGCTCACGATCCGATTGGAAGTTGGTTAACCCCTGTTCCAATTGCTTTTGATAATCCTGCATTTCAATATGACTTTGAAATGCACGCTTTTGATAATTATCTACTTGTGAAAGTTGTTGAATTAATTGCTGATGATTTTTTTCAGTATCACTAGCAATATTTTGAATAGTTTGCATTTGTGCACGAGTATGTTCATACAGGTTTTTTGCAGAATTTAACTGCTCACTTACATCCTGGTTTTTAGAACTTTGTTCTTTAATGGTATGCCGTGTTTCATTCAATGCTTTATCTAAATAGTTTTTAAATTGATCCATCTCAACCATTTTAGTCGTTATAGTAGAGTTTTTATTTCGAGTTTCAGCTAAGCCAACTTCAATTTTTTGTCTAAGTTCTGCCATTTCATCGCGAGTCGCAGTAGTATTTGTTTCATTTCTGCGCCACTCTACAATTAAACTCGATAATTCTTGATGATCTTTGTTGATAGTTTGTTGTAAGGTGTTCATCCAAGTCGTGGAGTCATCCAAACGTATGAAAGCTTGGCGAATTGTTTCAAGCACACCATAACTTTGTTGTTTTATATTTTCTAAATCTTGCGTCGCAAGATTAAACTTTGTTAGTGAACCGCGATTTTCTTCAGTTAAATGTTGAATCGATTGACTTTCCTTTTGCATGGAAAGCAGGGCATTTTGAACCGAAGTATGTACGCCATGTAAAGAATTTAAATCTCGCTCAAGATCAGCTTTCATTTGTTGAATATTTTTATCTTTTTGATTTAAAGCGATTTCAGATTTTTCAATTGAAGCTAATGAATGGTTAACACGTTCTTTTAATTGATTGAAATTTTCAAGAGCTTGGTTGATTTCATTAGTTGATTTATTATTCCTAGTGCACACTTCTTCAAATGAATGAACAATTTGACCGATTTGCTGTTCGGCATAATTAAACTGCTGTAATTTGCAATCCATTTGCCCGATTCTATCATCTGCTTTTTCAATAGCACTATCGACAGCAACTATGCGTTGCGAACTAATTGCTTCAAAAGATTCTAATTCTTTCAAAACATGTTGAACTTTTTGATAAATTTTTTCATGTCGGCTTTCAACAGATACAATTCGATCTACTGCATTATGGTATTGGCTTTCTGTATCGTTTAGATTTTGTAATTGAGATTTATAATCGCCAATTAATGACTCAATACGTTTTTGCAAAAAATGAGTACTTTTTTGGTTCTCTTCCGCATTATTAGTAATGATTAATAATTCTTGAATTCGAGTCTCTGCTTTGTGAAGAAAACTTAATTTTTCATCAACCACTTCACTTTGGCGTTGCAATTGACGTTGTAATTCTAAGCTCGCGTAATGAGTTTGAGTAGCCTGATCTTGTAGATCCAATGTTGCAGATTGAAGTTTTTCACATTGATCTGTCAAGTTGCTAAACTTATTTTGAGAAGCTTTAAATAATTTTTCATGAGAACGAATTGCACGGTTGGCATTTTGAACTTGATCACGAATTGCAATATCTTGCTGAATTAATGCACGAACCTTTTGAGTTGCTTGTTCAATTTGTTCTGATTGACGTAATATTTTATCGTCGTATTCTTCTGCACGAGACAAAAGAGCTTTGCTCAAATTGCGTTGTTTTACTGCTTGATTTAAAGAAAGATGTTGTTTTTCTTGTAAAG
>JAZKFP010000184.1:0-5001 GCA_040386355.1 Pseudomonadota bacterium
GCGCTTTCGTTAGCAGGATTAACCGTACGCGTTGTAGATGTTGAAGCATTTGCAATGGAGCGCGCTTTAAAATTATTAGGTCAACAATTACCAGAAAACGAAAACGCAATTATTGCAGTTGTGGATATTGGTTCAACCATGACCACATTAAATGTTTTGCATCAAGGTAAAAATATTTATTCGCGCGAACAATTATTTGGTGGAAAACAATTAACCGAAGAAATTCAAAGACGTTTTGGTGTGTCTTTTGAAGAAGCGGCACGCGGAAATCGTAATGGAACATTACCCAGCAATTATGAATCTGAAGTTTTAGATCCTTTTAAAGATGCCCTTGCAAAACAGGTCACACGTTCATTGCAATTTTTTTATTCAGCAACTCAATTTCGACAAGTAGATCATATTGTTTTGGCTGGCGGCTGTGCCTCAATTCCTAAAATTCATGACGTAGTACAAGGTCGTACTGGAATTTCAACAGCGGTTGCTAATCCGTTTTTAAATATGAGTCTGACTTCACGAGTTAATGCTGAAGCTATTGCAAATGATGCCCCTGCACTCATGATTGCATGCGGCTTGGCATTGCGAGGTGTCAACTAATGGCTCAAATTAATTTACTTCCATGGCGCGAAGAAAAGCGTCAATTATTAAATCGAAACTTTTATGTACATTGTGGAATTTCTGTTTTATTAGGTTTTATTTTAATTATGTCAGTTGACTGGTTTATTCACCGCGGCATTGATGAAATTGAATTAAGAAATTCATACATTTCTCAAGAAATAAGCAAGCTTGAACAGACTATCAAAGAAATTGAAAGTTTAAAAAGAAATAAAGAAGAGCTGCAAGCACGGATGAAGGTAATTCAAGATCTTCAAGGTAATCGATCCTTAATTGTTCATTATTTTGATGAAATTGCTCGTCTGGTACCTGAGGGATTGTATTTAAATAAATTAGAACGTACAGGTGATGATTTTAAAATTGACGGTGTGTCAGTTGCTAATAATCGCGTTTCCAATTTTTCACGTAATTTAGATGATTCACCTTGGTTTGAAAATTCTAAAACGGTCAGTCTGGCGAGTATTACAAATCGTGAAGAAAGTAAATTTCAAATGACGGTTTCCAAAGAAAAAACTAAAGAAGAAAAAGAAGCGATTGCAGGTCAAGAAGGCGACTTACAATCGTTAGAAGCAACACAATAAAAAAATTGGCTAGAATAAATTTAAAATGAAATTTTTTTAGTACATGTTAAATACCAAACGCAGAATAGTTTGCTAGTAGGCGCGATGATTATAAGCCCGCGGAGCGTACCCTCTTGATTTATTAAGGGCGGTACGTGAGCAGGCGAGTAAGCGTCGCAACAACCTAGAAAATCATTCTGGGGCAGGTATAGAAGTAATGTAGTTTCAGAAGTAATGTAGTTTCAGAAGTAACGGGTGGAGTTTTCCCCATGAATTTTCAGGAAATCTCGGATTCTTTTTCCAGTCTTGATCCAGAAAATATTGGATCATGGCCGTTTGCGGTTCGAGTCATTATTTGTATTTTATGCTTTTCACTTATTGTGGGAGGTGTGCATTATTTTAAAGTTTCTGAAAGCCTGATCTTAAAAGAAACATCCATACAAAAAGAAAAAGAATTACTGGAAGAATTCAAGAAAAAAGCTTCGGATGCAGCGAATCTTGAAGCATTAAAAATTCAAATGGCGGAAATGTATCAAACATTTGGAGTTTTATTGCGCCAATTACCAGAAGATACTGAGGCTGCGGGTTTGTTAGAAGATATTTCACAAATTGGTGAAGACAGTGGTTTAGAGTTTGAAGCAATTCAATTTGGTAATGAAAATATTGCTGAATTTTATGCAGTTTTACCAATTGATATAACAGTTCGTGGCACATACCATGCTTTCGGAAGTTTTATTAGCGGTGTAGCAGCATTACCTCGTATCGTTACTCTGCACGACTTTAATATTGTAAAACCAGAAAATAGTAATGGTTTATTAACCATGTCTATTATCGCACGGACTTATCGATATACAAAAGCTGCAGGTTCTGTTGATTTCTCTACGATTGTAAATGAAGGATCTGCGCCAACTGATCCAGCTTCTGATAATTCAGAAAATAATTCGGCTGTAACTACGGAAGAATCTGTAAATGGTGCAGTATTAGAAAATACTGCTACAGGAAATTCGACGGAAGAAAATAATTCAATCGAAAATGCATCGGAAGAAATTCCCATTGTTGAAGAATCGGATTCTATAATCGATGATTCCATGTCAAATGATATGCAAAATTCAGAATCAAGTGATGCATCATTAAATCCTAATGAGAATATATCAACTGAAAATAATAATTCAGTTCCTAATATGTCTTCTGATTCGCAGTCCGATATGGCGCCTGCAAACGACGAAGTTATAACCAAAGATTCTGATGTCGAATTCCAAGAGGGTTCGGAGAAGAAATCTGAGGGGAGAGCGCTATGATGCGACGTAGTAATAAAATATTTGCTTGTTTCTATTGGAGTATTGCTATTAGCTCATTAGTAGGTTGCCAAGAAACCGACCCTTTAGCAGATTTAAAATTACAATTGGAAGAAATTCGTGCACAAGGTGGTTCACAAATTAATCCACCGCCAGAATTTCAATTTTACGAAAATTTTATTTATAGCGCATCTTTGTTGCGTAGTCCGTTTCAACCGGATATTCCAATTGATGAAATGCAAATGGATCGTTTGCGAAATCAAATGACTGGGAAACGTGTACAACCCGATTTAACTCGACAAACTATGGCGTTGGAAAATTTTAGTATTGATACCTTAAAAATGGTTGGTACGATTAAATTTATGGATGGCGCCTTAATTGGTTTAATCGAAGATCCAAAAGGTGATGTTCACCAAATAAACGTTGGTGATTATATGGGTAAAAATCATGGTCGAATTAATTTCATCAGTGAATTAGCAACGGATTTAATAGAGTTAATTCCCGATGGACAAGACAGTTGGGTGGAGCGTCCACGTTCATTGGCGCTTGAGCTACCAGATGATGGAAGTGATAGCGAGAATAAACCGGCAGAAGCAGCAACTGAATAAAAATTTAAGAATTATATTGAAAAATATTTTGCCTGGATATCATTTTGCGGCAGGTATGAAGCGTACAAGCAATGGAGTGTAGTATGAAAAGCAAGCTAGGCCAAGCCTCATGGTCTATTAGAGTATGGGTACTATTAAGTCTCTGCTTGAGTAGCAATTTCGCTGCAGCAACGGTGCTTAAAGATTTGCAATTTTCAGCATTGCCTGGTGATCAAGCGGAAATTCGTTTGGTATTTGATGAAGCGCCACCTTCGCCACGTGGATATGTTATCGAAAATCCTGCGCAAATTGTTTTGGACTTGCCAAATGTACAAAGCGGGTTGGAAGATAAATACCAGAATTTAAATCTTGGTAATACACGCAGCATTACGGTGGTTGAAAGCCAAGATCGCGCACGGCTCGTTATTAAACTCGGTGAAACTTCTGCTTATCAAACCGTCGTAAAAGGAAACCAACTTTTTGTGACTGTTGGTGCAACGTCACCTGCTACTAAACTAGCGCAACTTGCTGCGGCTGATACCGAAACTGAAGGTTTAATACCGCAATCCCAAGGTTCAGAAGAAATACCTGCAAAAAAATCCTATACCGAATTTAACCAAAAAAGCAGTGTTCAAAATATTGATTTTCGACGTGGAAAAAATGGTGAAGGTGTTATCGCGATTAACTTAAGCGACGCTGGAGTTGTTAGTGATTTGCGGGAAGAAAACGGTAAAATTATTATTGAATTTTTTGGCACGCAAGTACCGAAAGCTTTGCAACGCCGATTAGATGTATTGGATTTTGCAACACCTGTACAAATGATTGAAACATTTTCTGAAGATGATAATGCACGTGTTGTCATTCATCCGGGTGAAAATTACGATTATTTAGCGTATCAATCCGACAATCAATACAACGTCAGTGTTCATCCCATTAGTGCAACTGAAAAAGAGCGTCGCAATAAAGATCAATTTATTTTTACTGGTGATAAATTAGCAATTAATATTCAAAACGTTGCTGTGCATAGTGTGCTGCAAGTCATTGCAGATACTGCCAAATTAAACTTGGTAGTAAGCGATGCGGTAAAAGGAAATATTTCAGTTCGTTTAGATAATGTGCCTTGGGATCAAGCGTTAGAGTTGGTATTGAAAACTAAAGGTTTAGATAAACGTAAAGTAGGTAACGTTTTATTAGTTGCTCCAGCTGAAGAAATTGCAGCTCGTGAAAAAATGGAACTAGAAACAGTTAAGCAAGTTCAAGAATTAGCGCCATTACGTACCGAATATATTCAAGTTAATTATGCTAAAGCGAAAGATTTAGTTGCATTAATTAGCGGGGGCGAAGGCGAAGGTGAAAGTGGATTTCTATCTTCACGTGGCAGTGTTTCCGTAGATGAAAGAACTAACACCGTTTTAATTCAAGATTCGATTGATCGAATCGAAGAAGTGCGCAATTTATTTACGCGATTGGATATTCCTGTACAGCAAGTATTAATTGAAGCACGTGTTGTCATTGCAAATGCGGATTTTAATAAAGATTTGGGCGTACGTTGGGGGTTTTTAGGTTTACCAGGTTCACCTTCTTCAAAATGGATTTTTGGTGGTTCCTCCGACACAATTGGAGAAATTACTTCCCCTGAAGATGATGGGACTGTGACAATTTCTCGTCCAAATAATTTATCAGTAGACTTAGGGGTTACCAATTCTAGTGCAAGTTCATTTGCAGTCGGCTATAGCAATTTATCAACAGGATTTTTAGAGCTTGAATTATCAGCACTTGAATCCGATGGTATGGCGGATATTATTTCCACGCCAAAAGTATTAACTGCAGATCAACAGACAGCACGTATTTCTTCTGGTACACAAATTCCGTATCAAGAAGCAAGTTCGTCAGGTGCAACATCGATTGCATTTCGTGAAGCATCCTTAACGCTTGAAGTGACTCCAC